>NZ_JAQEHY010000034.1:0-7301 GCF_027665985.1 Butyricicoccus sp. AM78-15b2TA | reverse complement strand
TATATGCGAATCCGATTCAAGACAACGGACGCGCGATATGTACTTGAAAAAATTCTGCGGCTGAACATGAAATATGTAATCTCCGAGGACGGCGGCGTGTACGGCTATTCCTATCGCTTTACGCACGGAAACATTCTTGTTCTGTCTTCGCCCGATGAAGAAAAGGGTGTGCTGCTGGAACTGCGCGGGCGCGGCTGCCGTGAGTTTGAGTGCTACCTGCGCGGACAGAAGCGGTCGTGGTATGAGTTTATGCGCGACTGTGCCGCCGAGGGCTGCGTATTCAAGCGTATTGACCTTGCAATCAACGACCATGCAGGACTGCTCCATGTGCCGACACTGGACCGCAAGCGTGTTACTGGCGAGTGTGTCACGCGGCTGCGGAATGTGGAATACTTTGCGTCCGGTCGTGAAAATTCGTGGGAAACCGACGAGGACTTAAAGATGGAGATGGGTCACACGCTCTATCTTGGCTCTAAGGATTCCGATGTGTACTTCTGTATCTATGAAAAAGCACAGGAGCAAAAGGCTAAATTCGGCAAGTCAATTGAGGACGCAGACATTCTTAACCGCTTTGAACTGCGGCTGACGAACAACGCGGCGGAAAATTCCGCAGACGCGCTAATGGACAGCGAGGACGCGGCAGGAACAGCGTTTTCCATCATCAACACCTATGTACGCTTCGTCGAGCCGCAAACCGATAAGCGGCGTTATGACTGCCCTACGGACAAGCACTGGGAACAGTTCATGCAGGGCGAGGAACGCAAACTGAAACTGACAATGAAGCCGAAGCCGTTCGACTTAGAACGCACGGAAAACTGGATTAACACACAGGTCGCAAAGTCTATCAAAATGCTGCAGGAGATTGAGAAAATGAAAGGTCGGGATTTTGTGCAGCGGCTTTTGGACGGCACAGTGCTGAACGAAAAGCATAGGAAGATTGTCGCGCAGGTGACGAGTGAACTGGAATAAAAGAATAGCCACCGGAGAATTATCTCCGGTGGCTATCTGAATCATTTTGTGTCTTTCACTGCTGATATTGCTCCAACAATTCTAAAATTTCACCAAATCCATATAATTCTGCGCCTTCTTTTGGAGTACGCTCCGCGGAGCCATCATCAAATACAGTACTTTCATCCACAGCAGCACCGTGCTCTAATAGCAACTTGACCAGTGCAATGTTTCCGGTTTCAACAGCCATCGGTAAACATCTCTGTGCTGCGTTGACATCGCAGCCGATGTCCAGTAGATATTGCACGGTTTCTATCTGTTCTGCCCAGCAGGCGTCCTGCAGGACACTGGAATCTCCGTTCGTGTCATCTGAATGGTAGTCCGGATCGTATCCGAGCGAAACCCAATATTGAATAATTGCTGTTTGTCCGGTCCTTGCTGCGTTTTTCATCGCATACCATGCCGTGGTTTCGTTCACGGGATAGCCATGCTGGATCAGCATCTGCGTAATTTCAACATTGCCGTTTTCGGATGCACCGTCCATAATATTATCAAACACTTCCCAGATACTTACTGTCCCGGTAATGACCGGAGTGCCACTGTCCAGTAAAAGTCGGCAAGCCTCCGTGCTGTTGTTTCGAATTGCGGTGCACAATGCCGCATCACGGCTTTCGGTGTCCCATGATCCCTGTTTCAGCAGGAAGTTCATCACATCGGTATTGTTCTGCATCGCTGCGATTTGCAACAGCGTGTTGTCAGCGGCATCTATGGTCTGAATGGTTCCAAAACCATCCGCAAGCAATAATCTGACAGTATCAGCATTGCAGAAGGCAACGGCGTGACAAAGCGTTTGCAATCGCTCTGCCTCAGAAAGATCGGTTTTCGTCGCCAATTCCTGCACCGTCGCATTGTCATCGCGAATCGCAGCATCAAAGATTGGCGTGAGAATTGTGCTCGTCTGCGACGAATCCAGCAAAGCAACTAATTTATGAATCCGCTGATAATGGGTATACGCGCCTTCAAAATCCAGTGCATGAGATAGCACCACAGGTGTCACCTCTGCACCATAGGAAAGCAACAGGTTCATTGCCGCCATATCGTCATCCAGTTGGACGGCGTAATCTAACGCTGTCCAACCTTCTTTATTCTGCTGCGATACATCTGCATCGTATCGTAAAAACAGTTCCGCATAATCAGCGGACGAATAATTTCCCTTTCCCGGCAAAAATCCATATTTCTGCGGTTCATAACCTGACGCATACATCAGCAGGGTGTTGCCGTTCCGGTCCGCATAATTTGCGTCACTTCCGTTTTTCAGCAATTGTTCTATGAACAGTGGACGCGGTGAAGGATTCCAAAGATATAAAATTGGGTTTTGCGAAACACCGTCTATTTTGACTTGATCCATGTCTGCGCCAGCTTCTGCAGCCGCTTGAATGCCGTCATAGTTTGGATGGATCAGAGCATTTGCCAAATTCTTGGATTCTGTGGTTGAATCAGATAGCTGTACATGACAACCACCCAAAATTAACACACCGAAACAGCAAACGAGAATTTGGATCATAGTTCGAATATATCTATTCATCAAGTTACTCCCCATGTAAAGCTTGCCTTTGAATAGTGGTAATTTATTGAATTATACAGTCGAATTTATAGTAGGTGGCAATGTACTCACAATATCAATACGAAAATCCTCCGTTGTCATAATATAATGAAGATACTCTTTGTTATCATATATATTCGACTGAAACATATCGATCTCTTTCACCCGATGAACTAACTCCGATTCATTGGTTATATAGAATCCAATGCACGGAGGAATTGCTCCCGATTTCTGTATATAATCATCATCTATATCTTGAGTAGTCAAATCACTACCTGAATTGTACTCAATTTTTACAATCTCAACATTTACATGAAAATGGATTTTGTATCGTTTGTCACTTAATGATCTCAACTCGATTAAGAGTCCATCCTCATTCCATGAATATCCATCAAGCATCATAGCATCATGATGTTTTTCGTACTCATTTTTGAAATACAACCATTCCTTGAACATTCTATACCTCCGATTCTCAATAGATGAGCATAGATAAATTTATCTATGCTCACCTATCTGTGACTTTTAATACCTAATTTTGATCTTTCCCTGTTGCAAGCACCAACGATTTTCTGTAGAACTCCAGTGAAGATTATAGGTGGTTCCATTTGCACCGGTACCAATATATGTTGTTTTGCCCTTACTATTGGTACTTGTTTTGATATTTGACAAGTTCAAAGAATCAAAATCTTTTTTAGCTGTGGAAAAACCATTGGATTGATTTCTTTCATATATAACATGGCTTCCTTTGGTTACATTTCTTTTGGTGCATTTGGATAGAATTTCATTCCATTTTGCGACCAGCTTATTGCAATCCAATTTATGATAATAGTTGAAATTGTCAGAATCGCCACCAAAACTATCGGCTGCGGCGACAGCAATAGATATTCCCGCGCCTACAGTAATTACGCCATCGGCTGTTAATGCAGTGCCAACACCCATAATCGCAACACCAACGCCTGTGGGTGCTGTGGCGGTACCAATACCAGCCATACCTCCACCAACAAACATCTCAAAAATGGACTTTGCACTTAACCCAATTCCTGCGGCAGCAACAATACCATCGCCTATCATTCTTCCTAAGTAATAGGAATCTTTAAAATTAGACTGATTCAAGAAATACGAATTGAGTTTACTGCTGGTGGTAAGATATGAAGTTAATTCCTGTTGTGTAGGCAGAGAAATGGATATTCGGTGGGTATTTATTAAGGCATTCAACAAATCAGCTTGTTTACCAACCACATTGATAAGGGCAGATGCAACCATGCCTCGCATTACATCTTGCCTACGAGTATAGTCTGTAAAATGCATTGTATAACTTTTAATGGTAGCTATTACAGACTGTACCCGTTCTTTAATCCATGTTTTTGCCTTATTTAATTGCTCAGTTGTCCAACTCTTTGCTGCCGTTCCCCATCTTTTGATCTGCGCGCTGGCATCAGACCATAAAGTCATTCCAGATGGATCAAATCCATTGATCGGATTATTCCCGCAATACCCATACCAATTCTCGCCGTCCTTGATGGGGTCCTCCTGCGTGAACCGGTGGTCGGCAGGGTCGTAGAAACGATTCTGCGCGAAATACAGGTCAAGCACTTCGTCCCAAGTGTAGCCGGTGAAATTGTTGGCGTTGTCGATACCGCTGAAATTCGCGTCCGTGTAGGTTTCGGTCAGCGGATTGCCCCACGGGTCATAGATCGTGTGCGAGATTACCTTGCCGTTTTCATCTACGGCAAACAGTGTGCTGCCAAGGTGGCTGGTGCGATACCACACCTTGCGCACATCGTTTGCAGCAAAGTCGCTTTGCAGGTTCTCGCCGCCTTCGCCGCGCTTCGTGCCGGCTGCATAGCCGTACTCTGCGGAGATTCGGGTGCTGTTCTCATCGTACACATAACGCTGTGTGAAGCTGCCGTCCTCTGTTACCAGTATATCACGGTTAGCCGTAGAAAGATAGTCCACAACATAGTTCTTTGTTACGGTTTCAAAGTTGCTCTGGAATGTCGTGCCTACCTCGGTTTCCCATGTGCGCTGCCAGAAAAAGCGTCCGTCCATCAAAAAGTCCAGATAATCGGTGCCGTGCGAACCGTCCTTCAAGTCGGAGTTTGCATGACCGGCGTTCTTGTTGTCGCGCACCTGTACATTCTTAATGCGTGCATTGAGCGCATTGTAAGTATAGGTGCTGCTCTGGCCGTCCTCGGTCTTGCCGGTTTTCAGCTTGTTCTGTGCCGTGTAGGTATATTCGGTCGTGCCGTCCGGTGCAGCCTTCTTAATCAGATTGCCCGCCGCGTCATAGGTATAAGTGGTCGTACCGTCCTTGCCGGTCTTGCTAACCAGACGGTTTTGCAGATCGTAGGTGTAAGTGTTCGTACCATCGGAAAGCAGATTGCCCGCGAGGTCGTAGGAATACTTCGTATTCTTGCCCTCGATATTGGTGCGGATAAGCTGATTGGCCTTATCGTAGTAGTAGCGCACCAGCTCGTCCTTCTTGCCAATATCTACACCGGAGCGGTTCTCGCTTACGATATTGCCCGCGTCATCGTAGGTATACGCAGTCTGACGGCGTGTGCTGTTGCTCTTGGTAACTTCCTTTTGCAGCGTCAGCAGACCAGCGGCGTTATAGTCATACTCGGTCGTGCTGCCGTCGCTGTGGCCTTCCTTGATTGTGCGTCCTTCCGCGTCGCGCGTGTAGGTAATGCCTGTGCCGTCGTGGTCGGTCTGGGACTTCACATTGCCGAGAATATCATACGCGGTCGTAACGGCCTTGCCGTCGGGATAGGTGATGGACAGACGGTTGCTTGCCGCGTCGTAGGTGTACGCCGTGGTCGTACTGTCCTCATTCGTAACCTTGGTAGTGCGGGATAGTGCGTCGAACACAAACGCTACCGTGCCGTTTCCATCCTTGGCCGAGGTCATGTTGCCCGCCTTGTCATAGGCAAAGGTCGCAGTACCATCCGCGTCCTTGCGGGAAACCATGCGATACAACTTGTCGTAGGTGTACGCGGTCTGCTTGCCGTTTTCGTCAACCTGCGTCAGCACATTGCCTTCCTTGTCATGCGTGTAGGTAGTCACGCTGCCCAGCGGAGAGGTTTCGGTCAGCAGATTGCCCGCTGCGTCATAGGTATAAGTGGTCGTGGCCTTCTCGTCACCGCCGCCGTACATCGTCGTGCCTGCGGTGTTGCCAAACGAATCATACCGGTACTCGAACATACCGCCTTCGGCGTTGGTCTTGGAAACAAGACGATTCAAGCCGTCATAGGTGTATACGGTCTTGTTCTTGTTGCCGTCGATTACCGCCGTCTGGTTGCCTGCAAGGTCGTATTCGTACTCGGTTGCATGGTTAAGCTGGTTGGTTTCCTTGACCTGCCGATTCATGCAGTCATACGCATACTTCACCCATTCGTTGTTGCGGTTGGTATACTGAATGAGATTGTTGTTCGCATCATACTGATAAACGGCATACGCATTATTCGCGTCGGTTTCCTTGCGGAGATTACCGGCTGCGTCATAGGTGTAGGTAGTCGTTGCACCCAGCTTGTCCGTGGTTGCTGCTACTCTGCCGCGTGCGTCGTAAGTGTTGGTAACAACACCAGAAAGTGCGTCGGTTTCGGTCAGCACATTGCCGTTCTTATCGTAGGTGTAGGTCGTTGCGCTGCCATTTTCATCGGTTTCAGAAACGACACGACCCAGTGCGTCATAAGCAGACAAGGACACGCCGCCTTCTGCGTCGGTGGTCTTGAGCAGGTTATAGTTTTTGTCGTAGGTGTACTGTGTTGCATTGCCTTCACGGTCGGTGGAAACCAGCACATTGCCTACGCCGTCATACTGCTTTGTTCCCGCATTACCCAGTCCGTCAATCGTTTTTATCACACGATATGCACCGTCGTACTCGCTCTTTGCGATTACTGTTCCGTCCTTGGTGACAGAAACCGTGTTGCCTACCTTGTCGTAGCCGTATTCGGTCACAACACCTACTGCGTTGGTTTCGGTATGCGTTCTGCCGAGTGCGTCATAGGTGTACTTGGTTGCATTGCCGTTCTGGTCGGTTACTTCGCTGACATTTCCGAGCGCATTGTAGGTATAGTGGGTTTCGCCGCCGTCCGCATAGGTGATAACAGTAATCTGGTCTTTGCGGTTGTACTGATACGAAGTTTTGTTGCCTTTCGGGTCAGTGACGGTGAGTTGGTTGCCATTCGCATCATAGGTGGTAGCAGTCTTACCGCCGAGTTCGTCATAGCTTTCGGTCGTGCGTCCCAGCGCGTCATACACAGTGCGGGTCTTGCTGCCGTCTGCGTTAATTTGCTCTACGGCGCGTCCCAACAGGTCATAGATATACTTTGTCACATTGCCTTCGGGGTCGATAACACTAAGCTGATTGCCCGCAAGGTCATAGGTGTACGCGGTAACGCCGCCGAGTGCGTCCGTTTCGGTCAGCAGCCGTCCTGCCTTGTCGTAAGTGTAGGTGGTTTCGTTGCCTTCGCCGTCAATCTGCTTTACCGCTGCATTGATGGCGTTGTACTCGGTCTTGGTTTCATTGCCGTTTGCGTCCGTTGTGACAAGCAGATTGCCAACAGGGTCATAGGTATAGGTTGTCTTGTTGCCTGCACCGTCGGTTTCGGTCTTGGTTCGTCCGAGCGCGTCATAGGTGTAGTTTTTCTTGTTGCCTTCTGCATCGGTTTCCGAAACCGTGCGTCCCATGCTGTCATACGCATAGATCGTTTCGCCGTCCAGCGCGTCAATCGTCTTTGCTACACGG
>NZ_JAQEHY010000033.1:4956-8316 GCF_027665985.1 Butyricicoccus sp. AM78-15b2TA | reverse complement strand
AAGGATTTTATTGCACCAAGCTCCTTTGAGTTCCGCACCGGCAAGCAGTTCCGTATGGGCAAGAAATACGGGGCTGTTTCTTTTTTGCAGATTCTCGCACCGGAGCTGAATGACCGTCTGCTGGCTGATTTTCTGGATATGGAAAGCTCGCTCATTGTGAGTATGCACATTCAGTCGGTGGATCAGGTGAAAGCCATCAAAACGGTAAAGCGAAAGATTACCGACCTGGACCGCAGTAAGATCGAGGAACAGAAAAAAGCAGTCCGCGCCGGATACGACATGGACATCATTCCATCTGACCTTGCTACCTACGGCAGTGAAGCGAAAAAACTCTTGCAGGATTTGCAGAGTCGCAACGAGAGAATGTTCCTTTTGACCTTTCTGGTGCTGAACACAGCGGACAATCCCCGTCAGCTTGGCAACAACATCTTTCAGGCAGGCTCCATTGCCCAGAAGTATAACTGTCAGCTGACCAGGCTGGACTTCCAGCAGGAAGAAGGGCTGATGAGCTGTCTGCCCCTGGGACTCAATCAGATCGAGATCCAGCGAGGACTGACCACCAGTTCTACGGCTATCTTTGTACCGTTCACCACACAGGAATTATTCCAGAACGGCAAAGAAGCTCTGTACTACGGCATCAATGCTCTATCCAACAACCTCATCATGGTGGATCGAAAGCTGCTGAAAAACCCCAACGGCTTGATTTTGGGTACGCCGGGTTCCGGTAAGTCCTTCAGCGCAAAACGAGAAATTGCCAACTGCTTTTTGCTTACCAGTGATGATGTCATTATCTGTGATCCGGAAGCGGAGTACGCACCTCTTGTTGAGCGTCTGCATGGGCAGGTCATCAAGATCTCACCTACTTCAACCAACTATATCAATCCGATGGATCTGAATCTGGACTATTCGGATGATGAAAGCCCGCTGTCACTCAAGTCTGACTTTATCCTCAGCTTGTGTGAGCTGATCGTGGGCGGTAAGGAGGGCTTGCAGCCAGTGCAGAAAACCATTATTGACCGTTGTGTACGGTTGGTTTACAACGAATATCTCAATGACCCAAAGCCGGAGAATATGCCGATTTTGGAGGACCTTTATAACCTGTTGCGGGAGCAGGAAGAAAAAGAAGCTCAGTACATTGCAACGGCATTGGAAATCTATGTAACGGGTTCTTTGAATGTGTTCAATCATCAGAGCAATGTGGACATTGATAACCGGATTGTCTGCTATGACATCAAGGAACTGGGCAAGCAGCTTAAAAAAATCGGTATGCTGGTAGTTCAGGATCAGGTGTGGAACCGTGTCACCATCAACCGTGCCGCCCACAAGTCTACCCGCTACTACATCGACGAGATGCACTTGCTTTTGAAGGAGGAGCAGACCGCCGCCTATACGGTGGAAATCTGGAAGCGATTCAGAAAATGGGGCGGTATTCCGACAGGTATCACCCAGAATGTCAAAGACCTTTTGAGCAGCCGCGAGGTAGAGAACATCTTTGAAAACTCCGACTTCGTGTATATGCTCAACCAGGCTGGCGGGGACCGGCAGATCCTCGCCAAGCAGCTGGGCATTTCCACACACCAGTTATCTTATGTGACCCACTCCGGTGAGGGCGAGGGTCTGCTGTTCTATGGCTCCACGATCCTGCCGTTTGTAGACCACTTCCCGAAGAATACCGAGCTTTACCGCATTATGACCACCAAACCTCAAGAATTGAAAAAGGAGGATGAATGATGATGAATCTCAACGTTTTGAATAAAAACCCGCTGATGTTTTTTGACAGGGCAGTAAATGCCCAGCGCAGCCAGCTGCTTACGGTCATGGCCGATGCGGTCAGCGAGTGCCGCACGGCAGCAGACCAGGCAGCCGAACTGAATGAGACCGGTCAGGTGGGGCTTCTCCGTCTGGCGGAGGTCTGGAGCGCCATTCGTGCTAAAGAAGGTATGGGCGGCCTGATTCTGGAAGGAACAGAGGCGAAGATCCTGTCCGATGTGGTGGCACAGTTTTATGCCTACCTGTCCAGCTGTATGTTCAACGATCCTGTGGGAATGGCCATTTATGCAGAGCTGCACTACATGATGTCCTCCCTCATGCTGGGAGAATGGTTTGAATAAAGAGCCGCGCCTGCGCTTTACTGATGAGGAACGGTCTGACCCTGCACTGGAAAAGCCGATCCGTAAAGCGGAGAAAGCTGCGGCCAGAGCAGATAAGGCGCAGGCCAATATCCCAAAGAAAAAGGTCAGGCAGACGGTCATCGACCCGGATACCGGAAAAAAGACCTCGAAGTTGACCTTTGAGGACAAGAAAAAGCCACCCTCCAAACTTTCTCAAGGGGTCAAGGAAGCTCCCGTCCATCTGGTTGCGGGCAAGCTCCACAAAGAGATCCGGGAAACAGAACAGGACAATGTGGGCGTGGAAAGCGCCCACAAGTCCGAGGAAGCGGTGGAGACCGGCGCTTATCTGGTGCGGGAGGGCTATCGCAGCCACAAGCTGAAGCCGTACCGCAAAGCAGCACAGGCAGAGCGCCAACTGGAAAAGGCAAATGTAAATGTTCTGTACCAGAAATCTTTGCAGGAAAATCCCCAGTTTGCCAGCAATCCGCTTTCCCGCTGGCAGCAAAAGCAGGCCATCAAAAAGCAGTATGCCGCCGCCAAACATGCCGGTCAGACTGCTGGAAATACCGCCCAGGCTGCATCCAAAACAGGAAAAGCCGCAAGGACGGTAAAAGAAAAGGCACAGCAGGCAGGGGCATTCGTCATGCGCCACAAGAAGGGTTTCCTGATGGCAGGGGTTTTGTTCCTCATTACCTGTATGCTGATGAATACCATGTCCTCCTGCTCCATGATGGCGCAGAGCATCGGTTCCGTCCTCTCCGGCACCACCTATCCGTCGGATGACCCGGAAATGCTGGCGGTGGAGGCAGATTATGCAGCCAGAGAAGCCCAGTTGCAGGAGGAAATCGACAACATTGAAAGCAGTCACCCAGGGTATGACGAGTATCGCTATGACCTTGGTATGATCGGCCATGATCCTCATGAGCTGGCAGCATTTCTCTCTGCCGTCTTGCAAGGCTACACCCGGCAGAGCGCTCAGGCAGAGCTGGCGCGTGTGTTTGCAGCACAGTATCAGCTGACGCTTACTGAGGAAGTGGAGATTCGCTACCGCACGGAGACCTCAACCGACCCGGAGACCGGCGAGACCACCTCAGAAGAAGTTCCCTATGAGTATTACATTTTGAATGTGAAACTCGCCAGCAAGCCCATTTCCGCTGTGGTGTCGGAACTTCTGACCCCGGAGCAGATGAAAATGTATCAGGTTTACCGGCAGACCATGGGCAATAAGCCGCTGTTGTTTGGCGGCGGC
>NZ_JAQEHY010000033.1:0-4946 GCF_027665985.1 Butyricicoccus sp. AM78-15b2TA | reverse complement strand
CTGATACCAGCGGCTCGGAAGATCTGTCCGGTGTGCAGTTCATTAACGGTACCCGCCCCGGCAATCCTCAGCTGGTTGAACTGGCCAAGCGTCAGGTGGGCAATGTGGGCGGTTATCCCTACTGGAGCTGGTACGGCTTTGACTCCCGTGTGGAATGGTGCGCCTGCTTCGTATCCTGGTGCTATAACCAGGCAGGAAAAAGTGAACCGCGCTTTGCAGGCTGTGAGTGGCAGGGCGTTCCGTGGTTCCAGTCTCATGGACAGTGGGGCGCAAGAGGATATAACAATCTGGCTCCCGGAGATGCAATTTTCTTTGACTGGGATTTGGATGGGACAGCAGACCATGTAGGTATCGTGATCGGTACGGATGGCAGCCGTGTTTATACCGTGGAGGGAAATTCCGGCGATGCCTGCAAGATTAAAAGTTATGACCTGAATTATCAAAGCATTAAGGGCTACGGCCTGATGAACTGGTAACAGAGATTTTTAAGAAGGAGTGATAGACGATGGCAAAGAACAAAATTGAGCGCATTGACCAGGAGATTACAAAGGTCCGCGAGAAGATCGCAGAGTATCAGGAAAAGCTCAAGGCGCTGGAAGCACAGAAAACCGAGGCAGAAAATCTGGAGATCGTCCAGATGGTGCGCGCCCTGCGTATGACCCCGACCCAGTTGAGCGCCATGCTGTCCGGTGGCACAGTTCCCGGCAGTTTGGCTGATGACAATAACGAACAGGAGGAAAACAGCTATGAGGAATAAACGATTGCTCCGAACACTTTCCGCCTTTTGCCTGACAATGGTTGTGGCATTTGGCTTTACGATCCCTGCTTTTGCACAGGGGTCAGAACAGGCTCCGGCGGCACCGGCAGAGGATTCTACCAATGACAGCAATGTGATTGTGGAAGAAACAGAACCAGCACCGGCACTTACACCGGAGGGGAATGCGGCACTGGTGGATGATTTTGGAGGCAATAAGCAGCTTATTACTGTTACCACCAAGGCTGGAAATTACTTTTACATCCTGATTGACAGGGCGAATGAGGATAAAAAGACTGCTGTTCACTTTCTGAATCAGGTGGATGAAGCGGATTTGATGGCACTGATGGAAGATGAAAATGTCAAAGAGAAGCCGTCTGCTGTGTGTAGCTGCACGACAAAATGTGAAGCAGGGGCAGTCAATACGACTTGTCCGATCTGTGCAACTGATAAGAGTAAATGTACGGGCAAAGCACCGGAACCTCCGGCAGAAACATCGGAGCCGGAAAAGGAGAAGCCTGCCGGATTGAACCCGGCTGCGATAGTCCTTTTGCTGGCTCTGCTGGGAGGCGGTGGCGTATTTGCCTACTTGAAGCTCGTTAAGAACAAGCCTAAGACCAAGGGCAATGACAGTCTGGACGATTATGATTATGGTGAGGAAGATTCCGAGGAATGGGAAACCGAAAATGAGGAGTCGGATGAGCCTGACGCTGACGGGGGCAGCCCAGAAGAAGATGACGAGGACAGCGTGAAATGACCCGTTTCACAGACAGTCCCTATGAACGCATGATGACACGCAGGCCGGAGGGCGGGAAGGAAATTTCCCGTCCTCCTTCTTTACCCCACAACCACCCCTGCTATGGTTGCGGGAATTATGGAAGTCCCTGTGTAGGTATCTGCCATCGTGAGATGGAACGATGGCTCAAAGAAAGGAAACGAAAAAAATGAGTGTTCTGATTATATTTATCAAGCTGATTGCTGTTTTTGACCTGCTGGTAATTGCTGTGTATTTTGGCGGCGACATTCTTTCTACCATGTTAAACAAACTTCAGAGAAAGCCAAAGCAAGATGACCCCTTTGATTTCTCCTTAGATACCATGACAGTTTCATTGTCCATAGATTCTATTCGTCAGCTTTATTCCGGTGACGCGGCAGATTTTGTGGAAGAAAAGATTCTGCCAAATGCGGAGAAAACAATGGCCGTTTTGACGGAACAAGAACGGACGGCGGCTCGTCTGCTCTTATCCGCTCTAATCGGTTTTCTTGCAGCAGAAGCTCCTATGGATGAACAGAGCTTTCCTTTGATGATGGAACTTCTGAACTGCATGGAAGGGGAAAAAGAAGATGGTTGTCAGGATGCAGTAGATAGTTTACTTGAAGATGCCGCCTGCAATACCCGCCGTCACGAAGAATATTACAGCAATTATCAACGCTACCAGCTGATGCAGGTGGATAAAACCCGTGTCATTTTGGCTTGCCGTATCATCATCAATGACCTGCTGGGGAAACTGTATCGCTATGACTACCGGTTTGGTTATAACCTGCTACTGGATGAGGAAAACAGCATAGAGAAAAAACTGCACACGCCTGTGCGGGAAGAATGGGAGGCTGAAGATGATGAGATATAAACTGGTAATCGCTGAAAAACCATCGGTTGCACAAAGTCTGGCTGCGGTAATCGGTGCAACTGCTCGTAAGGACGGGTATCTGGAGGGTAACGGCTGGCGTGTCAGCTGGTGCGTAGGCCATCTGGCCGGTCTTGCGGATGCAGACAGCTATGACCCCAAGTATGCCAAGTGGCGATATGATGATCTGCCTATCCTGCCGGAACATTGGCAGATGGTGGTGGGAAAAGATAAGAAAAAGCAGTTTGATATTCTCAAAAAGCTGATGAATGCCCCGGATGTGACGGAAGTGGTAAATGCCTGTGATGCCGGACGCGAGGGCGAGCTGATCTTTCGCAGCGTCTACGAGCTGGCGGGTTGCCAGAAGCCCATGAAGCGGCTCTGGATTTCCAGTATGGAGGACTCCGCCATAAGGGAAGGCTTTGCAAACCTGCGCCCCGGTGCGGACTATGACGGACTTCGGGATGCTGCCCTCTGCCGTGCCAAGGCCGACTGGCTGGTGGGAATCAATGCCACAAGGCTTTTTTCCGTGCTGTATCACCGAACCCTCAACATCGGGCGCGTGATGTCCCCAACGCTGGCGCTTATTGTTCAGCGAGAAGCTGAGATCGACACCTTTCAACCGATTCCCTTTTATACCGTGGCGCTGGAGCTGCCCGGTCTTACCGTATCCGGGGAGCGCATGGCGGATAAGGTTGCTGCTGAGCAGCTGAAAGAAGCCTGTCAGGGTGCAAATGTCACAATCAAAAAGGTGGAGCGCAAGGAAAAGTCCGAAAAGCCGCCTGCCCTCTATGACCTAACTACCCTGCAAAGAGATGCCAACCGTCTGCTTGGATTTACAGCCCAGCAGACCCTGGACTATCTGCAAAGCCTGTATGAAAAGAAGCTCTGCACCTATCCCCGTACTGACAGCCGCTATCTGACTGGCGATATGGCAGACAGCCTGCCGGTGCTGGTGAATCTGGTTGCCAATGCTATGCCGTTTCGCAAAGGAATCGCCATTACCTGTGATCCGCAGACGGTAATCAACGATAAGAAAGTAACCGACCACCACGCAGTAATCCCTACCAGAAATCTCAAGGATGCAGGCCTTTCTGCCCTTCCTGCGGGAGAAAAAGCGGTGCTGGAGCTGGTGGCCCTGCGTCTGATGTGTGCCGTAGCCCAGCCCCATACCTATTCGGAAACCGTTGTGATTGCCGACTGTGCCGGTGGGGAGTTTACCGCCAAAGGAAAAACAGTGAAGCACCCCGGATGGAAAGCACTGGAGGACGCTTACCGTGCCAAAATGAAGGATGCGGAGCCAAAAAAAGAGGGCGCAGAGAAAGCCCTGCCGGAGCTGACCGAAGGACAGACCCTTTCGGTTTCTGCGGCAATCGTCAAAGAAGGCAAAAGCAGTCCGCCCCAGCACTTTACGGAGGACACCCTATTGTCCGCGATGGAGACTGCCGGAAAAGAAGATATGCCGGAGGATGCCGAACGAAAAGGTCTGGGGACACCGGCAACCCGTGCCGGTATTTTGGAAAAGCTGGTGTCTGCCGGTTTTCTGGAACGAAAAAAGAGCAGGAAAACGGTGCAGCTTCTCCCTTCCCACGATGCAGTCTCCCTTATCACCGTTCTGCCGGAACAGCTGCAATCTCCGCTTCTGACTGCCGAGTGGGAGTACCGCCTGGGCGAGATCGAGCGCGGGCAGCTTGCCCCGGAGGAGTTTTTGGACGGGATCAGCACCATGCTGAAAGATCTGGTGGGAACTTATCAGGTCATCAAGGGAACCGAGTACCTGTTCACTCCGCCCCGTGAGGTGGTGGGCAAATGCCCCCGCTGCGGCGGTGAAGTTGCAGAATTGCAAAAAGGCTTCTTCTGTCAGAACAAAGATTGCAAATTTGCAATCTGGAAAAACAACAAATGGTGGGCTGCCAAGAAAAAACAGCCGACCAAGGCTGTGGTGTCTGCGCTGCTGAACGATGGCCGTGTCCGTGTGACGGGGTTATATTCGGAGAAAACCGGCAAGACCTACGATGCCACTGTGGTTTTGGAGGACGATGGACAGTATGCCAATTTCAAGCTGGAATTTGACCAGCGGAAAGGAGGCAGCCGATGAAGCTCTCTTTAGTGGAACGGGAAACCATTCTCCTCTATAACCAGGCAGAACCAATGGCTGAGGTCTACACCCACGATCCCCGTCTGATGGAGAAGCTGGAACTGCTGGCAAAAAAGCACCCCGACCAGATCACCCGAAAGGACGCCCATAACTTTACCGTCCCCAAGCGGTGTGTATCAGTCAGGGAGCCATACAGCGCAGAACGCCGCAAAGCTGCCAGTGAGCGTGCGAAAGCCGCCGGATACCAGCCCCCTGTGAAAAAGTCCGGCAGTTAAAGGCACATGGCAGAGAATGTATTTGAAGCAGTCAAGCAGTCGGTCAGCACCAGAGAAGCGGCAGAGTTTTATGGGATAAAAGTCAGGCGAAATGGCATGGCCTGCTGTCCTTTTCACGATGATAAGAACCCCAGCATGAAGGTAGACCAGCGATTCCACTGCTTTGGCTGCGGTGAAGATGGGGATGTGATCGA
>NZ_JAQEHY010000032.1:0-9826 GCF_027665985.1 Butyricicoccus sp. AM78-15b2TA | reverse complement strand
CTCGGCGGCGAGCTGACCTTCGAGCAGATGGTTTCCGAAGCAGCGCTTGCCGGCTTTCAGGGCACCGAGGTAGGCGGCAAGTTCCCGACCGACCCGGCAGTGCTCAACAAGGCACTCGACCTGCGCGGCATCAAGATCGCGTCCCAGTGGTTCTCCAGTTTCCTGTGCTCCACGCCGTACGAGGAGAACGAAAAGGCATTCATCAAGCAGCTTGATTTCCTCGAGGCAGTCGGCGCAAGCCGCATCAACGTATGCGAACTGACCCGCTGCCTGTTCGCAGAGGAGTGCTCGATGTTCGGCAACAACAAGCCGGTTGCCACCGACGAAGAGTGGGACAAGCTGTGCGACGGTCTGAACAAGCTGGGCAAGATCGCTGCTGACCGCGGCTTCAAGCTGTGCTTCCATCACCATATGGCGACGGTCGTTCAGACCTTCGAGGAGACCAAGCGCCTGATGGACAACACCGATCCGCGTTACGTTTACCTCTGCTTTGATACCGGTCACTTCACCTTCTCCAAGGAGGACGCCGTAAAGGCGGCGAAGGAATTCGGTCCTCGCATCGGCCACGTTCACCTCAAGGACATCCGTCCCGACATGATGGAAAAGGCTTACGCCGAGGGCTTCAAGTTCCGCAAGGCGGTTCTGGAAGGCTGCTTCACCATTCCGGGTGACGGCTGCGTCGACTATCCGGGCGTATTCAAGGCTCTGCACGATGCACACTACGAGGGCTGGTTCATCGTAGAGGCTGAGCAGGACCCGGCAAAGGCAAATCCGCTCGAGTATGCCAAGATGGCACGCGAGTATATCAAGAAAACCGCAGGTATCTGATAAAATCAAGCAAAAATCTTTAAGCAAGGACTCTAGCAAGTGCAATGCTGACCAATGACTTCAGCAGAATTATGTCAGACGTTAAAGCCAATAGTGTTGAATGCAGTGCCGCAATAATCTGACCGAAAAAGCAATAGTCTCCATAGAATCCGTAATACAGATGCATCCGGATGACATCGACGTTGTTCTCTCCTCCAACGACGATGTGGTGATGAGCGTTGTACAGATTATCAAGGACGATCCGCTCAGCATGGATATCACATGTCTTGGCTACAACATAGGGCATACGGCAGTTAAAGCTGCTGTAAACGTGCCGAAACACTAAAACGTTGATTTCTTCAGTTATAATAAAGTATATAACAACGCGAAGACTAAGGATCTGTGGGAATAATCTGCAGTTCAGGGCTACTTCGTTAAATCTCATTTCTCTTTGGAAAAACGATCGGGTCTGACGCTCCAACGTTCCCAATCGTACCGCTACGGGACAGTGGTATTGCCCAAGGGAGACCATATTAAAGCAGCGCAGCATACGGAAAGACTGTATGCTGCGCTGCTTTGGAAATAAAGTCATAATACTATAAAGCTACGCCTTTATTTTTCCTTTCTCCTGTTCCTTGCCCGAATGAGTGTAGACTTACGGATACCAGCCAGCTTAACGACCTGTGCGTAGGAACAGTCCTGAGCAGCGCCATTGTGTAGTCGAGCTGTTCGGTGTCGAACTTAAGTGGGCGGCTCTCACGGAAATCGGGGTCGGTGGCGCGCGCGACGGCCTTGTCCTCCTGTGTGCGCTGTATGATCATATCGTGCTCGAGTTGCTGTCCCCCGCAGGAGCACGAGTTGGTGCCGGTCTGTCTCAAAACCTTCAAGTATTGCCACCGGTTGCAAAACCCGGTGGCATAAGCTATAATATGGGTATCAAAACCTATATTCAAAACTCGCGGTGTCAAAACCGGGAAAATGGGGGAATTTACATGATATTCGGCTACGCGAGAGTATCCACCAAAACGCAGGCACGCGACGGCAACAGTCTGGACGCGCAGCAGGCGGCGCTGACGGCGGCGGGCGCGGAAAAAATCTACACGGACACGTTCACCGGCACCAAGATGGACCGACCGGAATGGGACAGGCTGCGGGCGCAGCTGCGGCGTGGCGATGTGCTGATCGTGACACGGCTCGACCGGCTGGCGCGGTCGGTGTCGCAGGCGTCCGGCATGATCACCGACATGATCGACGAGGGCATCACCATCAACGTATTGAACCTCGGCATCCTGTCCAACGACTCGGTCAACACGCTGCTGCGCAACGTGCTGCTGTCGTTTGCGCAGTTCGAGCGCGACATGATCGTGCAGCGCACGCAGGAGGGCAAGGCGGTCGCGCGCGCGACCGACCCCGATTTCCGTGAAGGTCGGCCGCCCAAGTTCGACACCGAGCAGCTTGACCACGCAATGGAACTCCTCGAAAACCATTCGTATACGCAGGTCGTCAAGCTGACCGGCATCAGCAAGTCCACGCTCATCCGGGAGAAAAAAAGGCGGCAGGCGTGACGCCGCACGGCGCTATAACAATAGGGTATCCGTGCGGAGCGATGCAGATAAAACAACCGAGCGGCTGAAAATGCAGTCGCTCGGTTGTTTTGCGTATGATTCAGAGGTTTCCGCCGTCTTGATTATTTAGACCACGGAACCCGGATCGGAACGCCATGGCAACTCTGTATAATTTCCCCTTCTATTTTCCGACAACCAGACAAAAAGAAAGGCACTGTGTCTAAATCACAGTGCCTGAGGCTGTCGAAAAACTATCGTTTTTCGAGCAGCCTCTCGATCCCATAAAGTCGTTTTCTCAAGCCAGCATATCCGGGCGTTCGCCAATGACCTCGCGGTATCGAACTGGCGATACCCCCACCAGACGCTTGAACATCCGGTAAAAGTAATTGCGGTTGATCATGCCGACCCGACCGCCAATATCGCCCGCACTGTCCTCCGTTGTGCGGAGCAGATGCTGCGCTTCCCCGATCCGGCGGCGTACCATATACTGAATGGGCGGCAGGCCGAACTGCGCCTTGAACATATGGATCATGTGGCTGGTCGAAACGTGAAACCGATTGGTCAGCTCGGTCAGCGAAAGCTCATCGGCAAAGCACAGGTTCAAATGCTGCAATACCTCGGTTGCAAGCGAGAATGCGGCATCCGGCGCACACAGCTCGAGGCCATGCGCCATAGGCGCCATCTGCATCAGCAGCGCATCTAAAAGCGGTGTCCGGGCGGCAGCCGTGGTCTGTTCCGAGTAGAGCAGCAGCAGCAACATCCATGCCGGTGTTCCCTGTAACTGCGGAAACTCAAACATCGCCTGTCCGTCATCCGCGGCGGAAAATTCCAGCATCAGACAGGGTGCCTGTACGAACGGCAGCTCGTGACAGACATTCGGCGGCAGCAGCAGCGCGCCGCCGGGTTTGATCGGCAGACAGCGGTGCTCGGTTCGCAGAATGATCTGCTCCCCGTCCGCAGCAAGCGAAACAAACAGCACCCAATCCTCCGAGGCGCAAGGCAGATAGTTGCCGCCCTTATCCTGCGGATGAATCACACATTGCTGCGTTAGTCTGACACGGCGAAATGCCGGAAGCGGAACAGACATAATACCTCCTGACCCGGATTAAAGCAAATTTTCGATATTGTGTCGCAGCAGCACCCGAATATCGGTATGGTAAAACTCCTTCGGCGGCTGCTGTTTGAGTTGAATGTAATCAGCCAACAGGGACAGCGGCAGTGCGCCCTGCTGCACCGCATCCTGTCCAATGACAAAATCCGCAACACCGCGCCGAAGCTCGTACAGGTTGGCGGGGATCTCATCG
The DNA here is from genome assembly GCF_027665985.1 of Butyricicoccus sp. AM78-15b2TA. NCBI lineage: Bacteria > Bacillati > Bacillota > Clostridia > Eubacteriales > Butyricicoccaceae > Butyricicoccus > Butyricicoccus sp. AM78-15b2TA. Next base: position 6,150 of record NZ_JAQEHY010000032.1, on the reverse strand, counting down.
TGCATGATCAGGTGCACCCCTCGTGCGCGGCCGGAATCGACCAGCGCACTGCATACGCCCGCATAACCCGGTGTGATCGCGTAGATACCGGTCAGATCGGGAACCTCCTGCAGCAGACGGAGCGTATGCTCGTAAACCACATTGCTGTCATCGTTCGGCAGCATGACATCCCGCAGCTGAAGCGGCGAATCGGGGGTAAGCAGCTCCTCCTTAAAGCCCTTCAGACGTTCGCGGAACGCACTGTGATACATCCAGGACGAACTGATCGTAACCACCGTGCCGCTCTCCCGCGTCACCAGACGCATCAGCTCGGCCACTGTACGGCCGGAAGAAAGGTTTTCCTGCCCGACATAGCACAGCCGGTGGCTGTTGGGCAGATCGGTGTTAAACATAACGACCGGTATTCCGCGTTGGTCGATCAGCTCGTTGATCTTGGTTTCGACCAGCAGACAGTCGAGCGGCGTGATCGCCAGCGCATTGATATGATGCTGCTCGACCAGCTCCTCGATCATCGAGACCTGCTCGACCGGATCAAGCGAGGGCGACAGCCGGAAGATGACCTCCACGCTGAACGTAGCCAGACGGCGGGCTTCGCGCCGGGCGGCATCCAGAACGATCTGCATGAACGGGGTCTGCACCGAAATAATGATCACGCCGATGCGGATCGGATGCGATGCGCGGGACAGTGCCAGTCCGGCACGGTTGGGGGTGTAGCCATATTCGTTGGCTACCGCCTTGATCCGCTCCGCCACCGCAGGGTGAACATTTCCTTTATTATGGAGTGCCCGATCGACTGTACCGCGGGACACACCGCAAATCTCAGCAATTTGATTCAGGGTAATTGCCATATGATATCACCTCTGTCAGAACGGTTCTTTCCCGTTTTTATAGTTAAAGCATAACATAATACCCCTAATAAGTCTATATCTAAAGTGAATAAAGCGGTATTCACAATATTGTGCACGTGTACGGATTTTTCTCATTCGAGCCGTGCACGCAAAAATGCACTCTTTTCCGAACCTTCCGTGTTTTGTTCATATTTTCATACAATACATCTGCCGTAGACGCCATAAAACGAGCAAAACACGTGAAATCCGAAACGAATACCGAGTTGTTATGAGATTGAACTAACAGCCGGATCCTGCATCTGAGGCGGGTAGTTTTGCATAAGCGATTCCCCCGCTCTGTTGTGCAAAGCCTATAAAATCACAATTTTGTGCAGACAGAATCACCAGTTTTCGCAGGATTCGTATGTGCGGTTTGGTGAAAATTCAAAAAGCCGGTTGATGCACATCGAAAAAGAGTGTAAAACTAAATCAAGGCAAGCGTAAATCGCATTTTTCAAAAATGTGAACGTGTACGGCTAAGAAAAAAGTTGAGAAAGATGAGGTAAAAGCAAATGAAAAAAAGACTTTTCGCAGGATTGATTGCATCGGCAATGATGGCATCCATGCTGGCAGGCTGCGGCGGCGGTTCTGATTCGAATGGCAACGCACAGGGTGGAGACAAGGCATCGGGCGATGGCTATAGCATGACGCTGATTATGTCGCTGCGTGATGAGTTCCTGAGCACGTTGGAAGCTGGCTCAAAGTCGGCGGCTGATGAGCTTGGCGTTACGCTCGCTTCGCAGGACGCACAGAACGATACCGGCAAGATGCTCCAGTTTATCGAATCTGCTAAAAATGCAGGCGATGACGCAGTGCTGATCAATCTGGTAGATGCCGCAACGGCACAGCAGTGCATCGAGGCTGCCGGTGATATGAAGGTTGTTTTCGTTAACCGCGCACCGTCCGATACCAGCGTTCTGGAAGCAGGCAAGTCCGTAGCGGTTGTTTCCAATGAGAACACCTCCGGTTACTATCAGGGTGAATTTTTGGCTAATTACTTCAAGGATAAGGGCAAGACCGAGATTAAGTATCTGATGCTGCAGGGCACGCTGGGTCTGGTACATACTGAACAGCGCTCCGCTTCCGTACTGAAGGCATTGGAGGACAATGGCATCAAGGCAACGCAGGCGGCGGCTCCGCTGGTTGCAGATTATGACCGTGCAAACGCAATGGACATGATTTCTCCGCTGCTGGGCAACACCGAATTTGACTGCATCATCGCGAACAACGATGCGATGGCACTTGGTGCGGTAGAGGCGCTGAAGGCTAAGGGCATGGATCCGACTTCGATCCCGATCGTTGGCATCGATGCAACGGTAGATGGTATTCAGGCAATCAAGGATGGTACGCTCGCGATGACCGTATTCCAGGATGCCAACGGTCAGGGCTATGGCGCTGTGAAGGCTGCAGTTAATCTGATCGAGGGCAAGGCAATCAACGATGGTACGAATTATGAAACCGATGAGACTGGCAATATTTGCTGGGTACCGTTCGAACCTGTTACCCCGGACAATGTAGCAGATTACGAATAAGCACACAGTCAGGAGGAAAGGGACATTGAAACGATGTCCCTTTCCTAAATCAAACAAGATAATGGGGTGAAAAGCAGTGAGCCAAGAATATATCCTCGAAATGACCGATATTGTCAAGGAATTCCCCGGTGTACGCGCACTGAAAGGCGTACAGCTCAAGGTGCGGCCCGGTACCGTTCATACGCTGATGGGCGAAAACGGCGCAGGCAAGTCTACCTTGATGAAATGTCTAATCGGCATTCATCCGCCTACATCCGGCAAGATTGTATTTGAAGGCAAGGAGATCCAGTTCAAAAATACGCTTGAGGCACTGAATTCCGGCATTTCCATGATCCATCAGGAGCTGTCTCCGGTTCCCGAGCGCAGCGTTTGCGAAAACCTGTGGCTGGGACGCGCACCGCGCAAGGGACTGATCATCGATCATAAAAAAATGCGGCAGGACAGCATTGAGCTGTTCAACAAGCTGAATCTGGACGTTGATCCGGATGAGAAGATGGGTAACCTGACCGTTGCAAAGATGCAGATGGTTGAGATTGCCAAGGCTGTATCCTATGACAGCCGTATTGTTATCATGGACGAGCCTACGTCCTCGCTGACCGATGCAGAGGTCGAGCATTTGTTTCGCATTATTGCAGAACTCAAGGAAAAAAATGTTGCTATCATTTATATCTCGCACAAAATGGACGAAATCTTCCGGATTTCGGACGATATCACGGTTTATCGCGACGGCGAATACATCGCTACGGATCGCGCGGAAAACCTTAATGTAGACAAGGTTATTCAGTTGATGGTTGGACGCGAAGTGAACAACATGTTTCCCAAGGTAGAGTGTCCGATCGGGGAAACCATTCTTAAAGTGGAAAATTTGTCTGCCGGCCGCGCAGTTAAAAATGTTTCGTTTGAACTGCATCGTGGTGAAATTCTGGGTATGGCGGGTCTGGTCGGTGCGGGCCGCACCGAGACGGCGGAAGCAATCTTCGGCATGCGCCATATGACAGGCGGCAAAATCTATAAAGACGGTCAGGAACTGCACATCAAGTCTCCTGAGGATGCGATCGCCAACAAGATTGGCCTGCTCACAGAGGATCGGCGCGGCAACGGTATTGTCGGCTTGCTGAGCATTCAGGATAATACGGTGCTGGCAAACCTGAAAAAGTACGGATTCCCGCTGAATCATAAGAAAATGCGCGAAGACACCGAAGAATACGTTAAAAAACTCAACACCAAAACGCCGTCTATCGAAACGCCCATTCAGAATCTGTCGGGCGGCAATCAGCAGAAGGTGCTGGTTGGGCGCTGGCTGCTGACCAATCCGGATATTCTGATCGTTGACGAACCGACACGCGGTATTGATGTTGGTGCAAAGGCAGAGATTCATTCGCTTATCACAAAGCTTGCCGGTGAGGGTAAGGCCATTATCATGATTTCGAGTGAGCTGCCCGAGGTCATGGGTATGTCCGACCGTATCGTAGTTATGCACGAAGGCATTATGACCGCTATCCTGGATCGCAAAGACTTCTCGAGTGAGCTGATTCTCAAATATGCAACCAGCGAGATACCATATCAGCCTGCTGCGGATGAACAATAAGAAAGAAGGTACATGGTATGCAGAAAACATTTAATACGAAGAAATTCTTGTCCCAGAATTCAATCTGGCTGGTATTGATCGTGTTGGTCATCATTATGAGTATCGCACAGCCCAGCTTTTTCTCGGTGGATAACCTGCTGACACTGCTCTCCGGTGAGGCAGTCAAGGGTATCATGGCCTTTGGCGTTATGTTCGCAATCCTTTCTAAAGGTATCGACCTGACGATCGGCGCATCCGCTGCGTTAGTTGCGTGCATCACCGCTTCGCTCGTGCAGCCAGAAGGCTATGCAAATGCCATTCTGCCGGGTGTGGGCACTCTGCCAGCTCCGTTGGTTATCCTGATTGGTCTGGCACTTGGTGCAGGCATTGGCGCAATCTACGGCGCGATCATTGCTTATACCAAAATCCCGCCTTTTATCGCTACTCTCGGTGCACAGTTGATCTGCCGTGCAGGTGCTAAAATGTATACGAACCGTCCGGTTTCTAACCTGTCTGAGCAGTTCCGTTTCCTGGGTGCGTACCGTATTGGCGGCGTATTCCCAATCATCATCGTTGTTTTTTTCGTAATGTTCGCAATCTCGGCATTCCTGCTGACCCAGACACGCTTTGGTAAGAACGTATATGCTATCGGCGGCAACGATCAGGCGGCCCGCGTAGCTGGTATCAATGTTGAGAAGAACCTGATTCTGGTTTACATCTGGTGCTCGCTGTGTGCTGCTATCGCTGGTATGCTGCTGGCAGGCCGCGCAGGCTCTGCGGATCCGGCAAACTCCGGTTTGAACTACGAGCTGGATGCGATTGCGGCAGCAACGGTAGGCGGCACCTCTCATACCGGCGGTATCTGCCGTGTATCCGGTGTTCTGGCAGGTATCCTGATCCTTGGCGTTATCAACAACGGTCTGGTTATGCTGAAGGTAGACGATAACATGACCAACATTGTCAAGGGCGTTATCATTGTCGGTTCGGTTGTACTCGACATGCGCAAGAACGCAAAGCGCGCGTAAAACAGACACACACAATCTCTCTTCTCTTTCCGAGTTTTCAGGGGTCGCAGCAATGCTGCGGCTCCCGAAATACTCGCACATAATCCGTTAGACTTAAACCCTGCCGTACAGCGGCATATTTTGAAAGGATGAGCTTTATCATGGAAAATCTGAACATTGCACTGATCGGCTGCGGCATGATCGGCCGTGAGCACATCGAGCGTATCCAGAACCGCATCCGCAATGCACGCATCGTTGCTGTATGCGACGTATTTGAAGAAGGTGCAAAGAAGGGCGCTGAGATCGCCGGCGCCGGCACCAAGGTTTACACCGATTTCAACGAAGCAATCAACGATCCGGACGTAAACGCTGTTGTAGTTACCACCCCGGGTCAGTTCCACAAGGGTCCGGTTCTGGCAGCTATCAAGGCTGGCAAGCCGGTATTCTCCGAGAAGCCGCTGGCTAACACCGCTGCTGACGGCAAGGAGATCGTTGAGGCCGAGATGGCAGGCGGCAAGCACCTTGTACAGGTTGGCTTCATGCGCCGTTACGACCGCGGCTACCGTCAGGTTAAGGAGCTGATCGACTCCGGCAAGTTCGGTGCCCCGATGGTAATCAAGTGTACCCACCGTGCAGACGGCGTTGCCGATGACTACACCACCGCAATGGCTGTTACCGATACCGCAATCCACGAGATCGACGTTCTGCCGTGGCTGGTAAACGACGAGTGGGATGAGGTTCAGTGCATCATGCCGAAGACCAACAGCAAGGTTAAGAACGCGCTGAAGGACCCGCAGATCATGATTATGAAGACCAAGGGCGGCATCATCAACATGCTCGAGGTAAACGTAAACTGCGGCTTCGGCTACGACATCAACTGCGAGGTTGTATGTGAGAACGGCGTTGTAAACCTGCCGTGCCCGTCCTTCCCGACCGTTCGCTACGCTAACGAGGTTTCCACCAAGATCGAGGACAACTGGATCCTGCGCTTCATCGATTCTTACGATGTAGAGATTCAGGACTGGGTTGACCACGCACTCAAGGGTGAGACCGGCGGCTCCTCTGCTTGGGACGGCTACGTTGCATCCATCACCGCTGACGCTCTGGTTAAGTCCCAGACCTCCGGTGTGCCGGAGAAGGTTGTTACCGGCGGCACCCCG
>NZ_JAQEHY010000031.1:0-12608 GCF_027665985.1 Butyricicoccus sp. AM78-15b2TA | reverse complement strand
ATCTGCAAAAGAATCTTTGAAAGTGGCAGAGTTCTGACTTCTGCCTATACACGCCCCAAAATCAAAGACGGCAACCATCCTTGGTATATGTATGTTTACGATGAATACTTTGACGATGTGATTTGTCCGGAATACAAGGCGCTGCATTATTCTACCACGAACCGCGATGGCTACCGCGAATATAAAAGCCGCTCTTATCTGTGTGCAGACTGCCCAACAAAAGCGATGTGTACACAAAATGCCAAGTGCGAAAAAACCGTTACAAGGCATATCTGCAGCACTTTGTGGAGATGGCTGAGGATGTACGACACACACCTTTGTACAGGGATATCTACAAGCTAAGACAACAAAAAATTGAGCGTGTGTTTGCCGATGCAAAAGAAAAGCACGGTATGCGCTATACGCAGTACAGAGGCTTGGCTCAGGTTACCAACTGGGTGAAGCTTAAATTTGCTGCCATGAATTTGAAAAAACTGGCCACTTGGAAATGGAAACGGAAAAATCCTTCTCCAGGGAAGAGGCGGAGAAGGATTTTTCCGGCCGATTATTTTTCTTGGCTGCTATTTTTTCCTTTTCAAACGAAAAAGCCTGCCTTGGCGTGATTGCTAAGACAGACTTTTTCTACAGGCTGAGGCCGGAGAAGACCTCTCCGGCCTTATTTTTTACAACAGGAGGATCGTTTACATGGACACCCAAAACACAAGCCGTCAGCTCCGCTACCTTGAAGAAGTCCGTATTTCTCTGCATCGTGCTGGTTTTGGAACCCTGCCGGTGGAGGGGGAGCAGTTGCCCGTCCTTTGGAACGGCACACCCCTCTGCCGCATTACCGGCAAGGGCAGCGTGTTCTATCGGCGAGAGGATGTAGACACGCCCTAGGCAGAGGATGCCCTATATCGCGTCGAGGACATCGCCGCGAAGACGCTGGAGTATATGACTGCTATGGAAGCCGCCCCGCAGCTCAAAGCCAGCGGACTGGATGGAGACTACCGCATCCTCGCTGACTTTGGCGGCACGGTGCTGGCGGGTACTCCAAGCAAATACGGCGTTCAATTCGTCACATGGGATTGGGACTATGACCGCACGGGCGTGGTACACGGGCACTACTTCATGGAGAACTACGATGCTGCCAAGCAGGACTTCGCCACACGCTCTGGGCTTATCCCAAAGGAACAGCTTTTCACCACAGAGCAGATGATCGAGATTTATCGCTGCTGTGCCGACTCCATGGACAGCGATTTTTTTGAACTCACTGAAGCGCAGGAAGATTTGATTTGTAGCATCCAGCAACAGATTGAGATATGCGTGCCAGATCTGGACGAGCGCGTCCGGAGACAAGAGAAAGCGCTGGAACACTCCTCGTAGGAGCAGACAATGTAATACGACATGGCAGTGGCTGGAGTTTTAGTAATAAGACTCCGGCCACTTTTTATATTGGAGGAAATGAAATGCCACAGATCAACCGAAAAAGCTCATTGGGCCATTGGTATGCCCCAGTCTTTGCTCCAGATTATCCCCGCGATCCGCCGGAGATTCACGCTTGCACACTTTTTGAGCGATGCACCGGCTGCCCCTATCCAGGGCATGGCTTCATCTGTTGGCAGAGTGAAGATACCTGCCTGCGGACCAGAATGAACAAAATCACGGATCGGAGGAAAACAAAAATGATGATTCAAGTGGTTCTCAGTAATCCCAGCCACCCGGAATACGGCGTGGTGACCCTCCTGTTCTCCATCCCCCGCGACCAGTACGCGCACTGCATGGAGCTGCTGGCGGCGTTGGAGATTGGCGACGCGCTCAAGACGGACTGCAAGGTGGAGAAGATCGACAGCTTCTACGCTGTCCTCAAGCGCGCAGAGATGCTCACGGTCAATGTGGAGGAGCTGAATTACCTCGCCAAGCGGCTGGAGGATAGCCAGCTCCCCAATGAGATGGATGTCCTTCTCGATATGGAGTACGAAACTTTCTCCGACCTCAATGAACTGGCAGAGGCAACGGATGGGTTATCAAAAGCAGATGTGGGAAAGTTGGGCGCTGTGGTCATGCTGGCAGAGCCAAAGTCCGCGGCACAGATCAAAAACCTTGCAGAACACCTCGACCTCTTTGACTTCGCCCCCGGTGCGCATACGCCGCAGGAGTACGGCAAGTATATGATCCGGCAGTCCGGTCGCTTTGACTATGACGAAAACCTGGATGATTTTTATGACTATGAAAAGTGCGGCACGGAGCGCATAAACGCGGAGGACGGGATGTTCACCGACCGGGGTTACATCGCCTATAAGGGTTGTTACAGTATGGAGGAAGTGATGAACAGTGGTCAGAGCAGCCGCATGGAGATGGGAGGGATGATGTGATCATTCAAGCAGAACTGAAGTGTAAGCAGACAGGATGCGAGGCAGAATCCTGTGCCGTGGATAAGGTCATCGAGCTGCCAAGCCCGCGGTTCAGGCAGTTCAGCCGCGCACTGCTGGCTGACTATGATTTCATCGCAGAGAACCAAAACGCTGTCCAGCGTGATGAGGACGCCAGGCACTGCCTGCTCATCTTCGACGCGGAGGGAACGGACGGTTTCCTTATTGACCCGCAGGGGCACAACTACGCTCGGTACAGTGCCTTTATTCCCAACGTCCGCAGCTTGCTGACGCCGGATATGGCAATCGACCGCAGCTATCTTTCGCCGGCAGAGCCTTGGCGGGATGAAAATCGGGATGAAATGCTCCGCATGACGCTGCGTGTCGAGGGAAAGCCCGATTACACCCTCGTCCTCCCCGCTGACGAGGAATATCTCGATGCTGTGAGGGCTTACCTTGATATTGATGTTTTCGCGGATGCCATGCTCTGTGATATTCACTTTAAGGTATAATAAAAACAGCTATAACTGGGAGTTCAAGCTGGTGCGAGGAGGGGTTCAATATGACCCCACCAGAACCTCCCACTCTATCGGAGGATTAAGACAGAGAAAGAACAAGCATGGAGCAGAAACTCATGTTTTTGTGCTTGCGGGGGCGGGCAAATTCAGCACCATAATGGATTGAAACGAACACCCATCGGTCGGCTACCGGGTGAGTGTTCATTGTATAACACAGGCGCTGTGACGAATTTGTGACACTTTCCCCGCACTTTCGCGGGAGAATTTCAATGCAGCTTCTGGTATGATACAGACAAGGTTGATACACAACCACAAATACTTCAAAAAAGGAGCGTAACATACCATGAAAAAGAAAACGATTTGGAGATTTGCACTGGCACTGGCGTTGGTGGTATCGACTGTCGGCACGGCAACTTCCGCCTTTGCCGCCACATCCGTACCAATGGAGCCTGTTACTAAAATTGCTACCGAGAACGAGGACGCCATCTGGGAGCAGATTGAGGCGGTGGAAGAGAAGAGCGACGCCATCTTCCAGAGAAACGCAGCGCTATGGGAAAAGCTGGACGAAATCTGCAACGCCCTGCCTGACGACTATGACTTCACAGACTTTGACGAGGCGGCGTTTATCCGCAGCACCAATGCCCTGACCGAAGCGGAGAAGGAAACGCTTCTGGCAGACATCAAGGAGCTGAACGAGCTGGACGCCCAAATGGAGGCGCTGTATGAGAAGCTGCCCGACTGCGACAATATGCCGCTCTACGAGAAGGCACTGGAAAAAGCCGACCCCAAGGTACTGGATGAGATCGACACCCTGGAGCAGGAGTATGACCGCGTCTGCGAAAAGCACGCCGACCTGTGGGACAAGGTAGATGAAGTGTACTTCAATCTGCCGGACGACTACGACTTCGACAACTACGATGAAGCCGCTTTCATCCGCAGTTTGACCTTCCTGACCGACACGGAAAAGGACGCGCTGATCGCCGACTACAACCGTCTTGCGGAGATCGACAGCCGGCTGTGCGAGCTGTACGATTCCATCTGGGGCAACACCGGCTGCGAAAGCGGCATCTGCCCCTTTTGACAGAAAGACGATATTCTGATAGTATAAAATCAACATCATGCCGATGCTGCGCCTACGCGCAGCATTTGGCGCTGCTTTCAAGGAGGACGTATGGGACATTCCATCTATTTGGCGGACGATGAAAAGAGCATCCGGGAGCTGCTCCATAGCTTCCTCGCAAGCGACGGATATACCGTGCGCTCCTTTGAAAGCGGCGATGCGCTGCTGGAGGCGTTTCGTCAGGAGCCTGCGGAGCTTGTAATACTGGACATTATGATGCCCGGCACGGACGGACTTACCGTGTGCCGGGAGCTACGCTCGGTTTCCGATATCCCCATTATCCTGCTTACGGCTAAGGACAGCGAGCTGGATTACGTCATGGGCATCAGTCAGGGCAGCGACGATTACCTCACCAAGCCCTTCCGCCCCACCATACTGCTCATGAAGGTGAGAGCCCTGCTGCGCCGGGTGGAGATGGACAGGGGGAAAACAGCGGCGGCAGTAGATGAATTGCGCTATGGGGATCTCCGCTATTCCGCTACGGAAAATGCTGTCTTTTGCGGAAGCACGATCGTGGCACTGACCCAGACCGAGCTGCGGCTGCTCAGCTATATGATGAAGCAGCCGGAAAAGGCCTATTCCCGCGAGGAGCTGCTCAGCGCGGTGTGGGGCTTTGATTCGGAGGTGGAGACCCGTGTGACCGACGAAACCCTGCGCCGTATCCGAAAAAAGCTGACGCAATCGGGCAGCACCGTCAGCGTGAGCACCATATGGGGCTTTGGCTATAAGCTGAAGGGGGCAGAGCGCACATGAAAAACATCAAGCTGCGGATCGTGTACCTGATCCTTTGCTCGGCTCTGCTGCTCTTTGCACTGTTCATGCTGGCGGTGAACCTCATCATACCTGCACACTTTGTGCGTGAGGCAAAAAAGGCGCTCATCAGCGAGGCACAGTACCAGAACCGCCCCATCCCCTATACCGACGATGGATCCTTTTTTGACGATGAATGGAATGACACGGAGGAGCACTTCCTTACGCCAAGCATCGTATTTTTAGAGCTGGATAATGCCAATCAATCAAGCGGTTGGAACAGGGACGCATATCGTCTGGAGAAAAAACTGCTGGAATACTGTAAGGGGCGGGATCTATCGCTGGGCCAATGCTATACTTTCAAAACGGACAAGCATCACCTGATATTCATGTCCGTGCAGGAGGAGCAGGACGATTGGGAAAAGCCGTACGCCTATATCATGTACATAGACATCGGGCCCATCACTCGCTATATCGTGACGCTGAACTGGGCGTTCTTTGCGGTGCTGCTGGCGATCTCCTCCGTCATGTGCCTGCTGGGGTTCCGGTTTGGCAGGGATATTGAGAAGGAGGCGGAGCGGCAGCAGACCTTCTTCCAGAATGCCTCCCACGAGCTGAAAACGCCGCTGATGGCGATACAGGGCTATGCGGAGGGCATACAGGCGGGCGTGATGGACACAGGCAGCGCGGCGGAGGTGATCCTGGAGGAGAGCGACCGCATGACGGAGCTGGTGGAGGAGCTCCTGGACATCTCGAAAATCGATATGGGGCGGCAGCAGCTTGCCCTTTCCGAGATGGATATTCGGGAGCTGCTCTACGACAGCATACGCGCCGTGGAATCGGCAGCCGCTGCCAGCGGCATTACCATCGCGCCGGACTTCTCTGAAGAACCCATCATGGTCAAATGCGATGACACGCAGATGCGCAGGGCGGTCACGAATATCCTGACCAACGGATTGCGATATGCCCGCAGCGAGCTGCGCCTGACCTGCCGCGCAGACAGGCGGCAGGTGACGATACGCATACAGGACGACGGGGACGGCATCGCCGAAGCGGACCTGCCGCACATCTTCGACCGCTTCTATATGGGGCGGAGCGGAAAATCCGGCATCGGCCTTGCGCTGACCCGGGAGATCATCCACCTGCACAAGGGAACCATCCGCGCCCGCAACGGGGACACCGGTGCCGTTTTCGAGATCTCCATTCCGGTGAGCAGATAAGAAGATCACCGCGCCGCCTTTGAGCGTCCCTCTTGTAAAAAGGACGGGCATGAAAAGAATCTTTGCTGGTGCCGGGCGGAGAGTTTCCCGTGATTTCCTCTTGTGCCCACATTGTCAGAATGGAGTACATCTATGGACTGCAAAGCAAAAAAATATCTGCATATTTATGACTGGAACTACTGGTGGGGCTATTACCGCTGCTGTAAGGACTGGGAACCTTTCCATGCGGCGGAGTTTTCTCTTTCCGAGGACGAGGCAGGAAAGGCGCCCTTTTTCCACTTTGATTTCCATAACCTCCCTGCCCTTCACCAGACCATTCTGGATGGTGAGTTTGTGGAGCCGGATAATCCGGATCATCCGCACTTTCTGGAGCAGGCAAGGCGGCTCAGAAGCGGTGAACAGGACTGGTTCGTCGGGGCGCTGTACTATCCGCTTTTTTCACCGGAGATGCATTTCTGCAACGCCTCCGTCCGGAGCGGCGTCCCGCTGACACAGCTGCTTTCCCCGTCTGTACCGCCCTATTACGGGGTGATCTTTCTCCGGGAGGAGCGCCCCCTCACTCCGGAGGTGCTGACGCATTGGGCGGAGACTCTGTCCCAGCCCCTGTTCGGCCAGTCGTTTTCCTGCACGCTTGCACAAGTTCCCAGCCGGCAGGAGGCGATGGAGCAGTTTGAGAATGAGATGCGGCTGATGCGATGAACGAGCGCCCGCCGCGATGTCCGGCGGCAGCTGCAAGGCCCCCAACGCCCTGCGGTTGCAGAATTACTTACAACGGAGAAGATGTATGACATTTGAAATTCACAGCGACATCACAAATCGATCTATGACCATAGCCGCCCGCGCGATGCGCAGGGTGCTGCGGCGAAAGAGAAGCATTGTTTGGACCATCTTCGGCTGGAGCGTCTTTGTATTCAACGCATTGCTGCTGATCCCATTCGATGGAGAGCCTTTTGCGCTTGATGTCAGGACGGTGACTTCCCTGCTGACAGAGGTGATGCTGCTGTCCGTTCTGCTGTTTCAGGACCGATTCAATGGCATGATCGCCCGCAAAAACGCGCTGGCGGGCACAAAGGAATATCATGTCGCATTCGGTGAGGATTCCTATACCGTCGTTACGGCGGTCACCACCTCCACGTTCCACTATGAGCTGATCGACGCACTGGCTGAGTCGCAGGACTACATCATCCTACTGATGAAGAAACGCTATGCGCAGCCTCTGGACAAGCGTACTCTTACCGGCGGGACGGTGGAGGAATTCAAACGATTCCTTGAGGAGAAGACCGGAAAGACGTTCCGGCGTGTGAAATGAACGAATTTTCGGCTACTATGTGACCCACGCAATCCTTGTTGTCTGCGGCCTGAGTCTGGCGACGCTGGGCTTTTACCGCCCCGACCCCAAGAATATCCCGCGGATCCTCAAGACCTTTGGTTTGCTTGCCGTAGGCGCGCACCTTATCAATCTCCTTTTACGCCTCACGCTCTGCCCAGAGGCGAACTACTTCTTCACCTACGGCGCGGAGATCGGTGTGCTCAAGCTGTTTTGGCGTATCATCCCGGCGCCGCTGCTTTACGGGCTGCCGGCACTGCTGATTCTTGCAGGCTATATGTACGCAGTTTGTGCATTGTCCCGCCTGACGCAAAGGGCGGAAGAAGTGCCTTTTTCATAGATTGGATAAGTTCCGCAGCAAAAAACAGGAGGATAAGACATTGCTGGATAGAAATGTAAGAGGAATCGGAATCGCTCTGTGCTTATTGACTCTCTTTATCTTCCTGTCCGGGTGCGGTTCATTGAAGGATGACAATCTTCTGACCGTCAATGCAGTGATCACGGAAGTTGGTACAGGAAAGCAAACCATAACGGTAAAAGACGATGCCGATGAAAACACTTTAGGTGAAGAATGTCTGATAGACTGTTCGTCTACTCCTATGGTCTATTGCGACTTTGCCACGCAGAAGGTTACAAGGATTTCTTTTGAGGAATTGCAGGTCAATGATAAGGTTATTGTGAGTATCAGAAGCTCGGAAATGGAGAGCTTCCGAAGCGGCGGCGGGGAAAATACAATCAAGGTCGAACAATTGCAGTTGTATACGCAAAGAGCTGCTGGATGAGCCTCTGCTGTCCACTACTGTATTTGGGCTTCGAGATCGAACCGGAGAGCATGAAGTGGGTCATCCAGCACACCAACGCTAACATAGTCGAAACGGACTTCTTCGAGACCTGCAGCACCTCTTATGCCAATAGCATGGTACTGTGGATAATCTTGTGAGGATACGCATATGAACAATCAAAATAAACAGCTGTATATCGTAATCAGCCAGACCGGAACACTTCTGTCCCGGATCCTTAAACAAATCACCGGCGCAGAATATAACCACGCCTCCATCAGCCTGTCCAGAGATTTAGAGAGGATGTACTCTTTTGGCCGCAGGCATCCCTATAATCCGTTTTGGGGCGGCTTCGTGATAGAGTCTCCCCGTACCGGTACCTTCAAGCGTTTTTCCGAAACCAAGGTGTTGGTTCTGAGTGTGAGTGTCACAGAAGAACAACACGCAGAGCTCAAAGAAATGCTCGATGTGATGTGGAAGCGGAGGAGGAAGTACAGTTACAACTATATTGGCTTATGTCTGGCATACTTCCATGTTGTCTGGAAGCAGGAGGACTGCTATTATTGCTCAGAGTTTGTCGGAGAGCTTCTCATAAAAAGTCGGGTTGACGGCATGGAACAGCTGCGTTCCTCTATCATACAGCCGATACAGTTCCTTAGAGTGCCGCACACACTGCTCTACTGCGGAAAACTTCGCGAATATGTGAGCAACACCTGTTCCGAGGGCATATGTGAAGATGCAACGAACCGCACAGTGCATAGGCGACTGCCATAACAGCAGATAAGGGAGCGCGTGGTCGAGTATCTGCAAAGGTGTGGTTTTGATCCGCCGACGTGGCTTCTGCTTTTTGCCGTCATAATGGATATTCGTCCTGGATATGTTGACCACAGGGGGTGTGTTCCTCATACACAAGCCCTGTGGTCATTGAATATCTTTGTAGGCTTGGGGACGGTCGTTTCAACCGTGTGTACCCGCTTCCTTGGCCGGCGACCATGGAACTGGACCAGATTCCTGTGGAAATACCTGGACAGATAAGATGGGATGCCGTGGCTTTGGCGTTGCTTACTGTGCCCCGGTTCCTGTTTTCATGCTGATTCTATTACGAAGATAAAAAAACAGCGGCACAGAGCAACTCTCTGTGCCGCTGTTAGTTTGTCAAAAAAGTCGGTATTGAACCAATTTTATCATATCGCGCGGCAGCGCGCATTAAATAGAATTTGCTTTGCAAATTCATAAAAACCGGGAGCGTGTATCCGCGCAGCGCGGCCGAGAAGCCGCGCAAGGATAGCGCCGGTTTTTATACCTTAAGAGGGAAAAAGTTTCCGTATGGGAACTTTTGGACGACTTTGGAACGGCCTACGGTCCGTTCCTGCTTGTCGGCGAAACTGTAGTTTCGCGACAGCCTGACAGCGGCACAGAGAGTTGCTCTGTGCCGCTGTATGCTTTATACATTATATAAAAACCTTACATGCTATCTGCTCTTTTGCCCTGTCTGAGTGAACGGCAGATGACATACTCTGCCGGAGCAATCATAATCAGAATAAAAATGCTGATCAGTTCATTCACTTCGGATGGCGCAAAGCCCTGCAGCATAGTAATGAGGTTGTTTGCGAAATGCACGAGAATGGGAAACAGCAGGTTCTTTTTCTTCTCGTAAAGGATTCCTGCGGCAATACCCATGAAGGTGGCATAGGCAGCCTGCACGATATTCAGGTGATAAACGCCGAAGAGTACAGATGATATTAGAATCGCGGCCCAAACGGGGATGAATTTCTGCATGGAGCGAAGTACAATGCCGCGGAATAGAATTTCTTCTACAACAGGTGCAGCAATCACCGCAATCATAAATGTTCCAAATGCATTTCCGCCGGCAATGTTTTCAGCACCAGCGTTTATTGCCTCAACGCTTTTCTGCAGCGAGGGAAGCTGTTCTGCCAGCATGATCCAAAGACCGGAGATCCCGCAAATGCCAAATCCCACGACCAGACTGCCGAGCACATCGTTAAAATTTGTCGCTGTGCGCGGTTCGCTTATATCTTTCCTCCAAAGCAGTTTATAGAGCGTAAAGAATACGAGGATAAGAACAGCGTAGATCAAAATCTCGCCCCAATATGAGTGTTTCATAAATTGCTGCGGGGAGATATGAAAAATATCCAAAACGAGCCTTTCCACAAGAAAATATAATAGATTGGATAGCAAAAAATGCAGTGCGATTGCAAGAATGGGAATAGCGAGATATCTTTTTTTCATCATACGGTCAATTTTTTCTCCTGTCTGTATTTTTGAGGGGACTGCAGCAGTATAACAGATTTAACTTAAAGTCTTCGTTAAGGGGCGAAGCCGCAATCTTTCGGAAGCGGCATCGCAAAAGGACACTGTTCATCTTCCCTGTCGAACCTTTTGACCTTCCTCTAAAAGATGTTTTTCTCATAGTTGGTGACATGCTGAATTTGGCATTAGGTTCCTTGCGTTCTGCAAAGCTTTTAGAGTTCAAACAGAAAATACCCACAGCCAAAGCGGCTGTGGGCATTTTCAAATCAGATTGTACGAGCTGACGCTGTCCTGCCAATCTCTACAGACCGTAGCTGCTTCTTACGCCTGCAAAAGCCCAACGTCCTGCCCGGTGTATCCGCACTTGCCGATACGCCCAAAGGGGGCTTGAAGGGGAGATTCTTAACGCGCAGAAGGAGGAAGGACGTCCGTCTCTGGCGCCTGAAGAAGAAAGTGGCTTTTATGAAAGTCAAGCAGGCCCTCATCCCGCATTTTTCCAAGCTCCAGCGACAATCCACTGCGCTCCACGCCGAGATAATCCGCAAGCTGCTGGCGGGAGAATGGAATGTCGAATTCATAGCCACCCCGGCGCTGCGCCTCGGCGGAAAAATAGGACATCAGCTTTGCTCGCGTCGTGCGCTGACCCATGTGGGTGAGTTTTTCGTTGAGCCGCAGGTTCTTCTCTGCCAGTTCGCCCAGCAGGTTGCGGATGATTCGGCTATGGTGGGAGCAGGCGGAGGGGCACATGCTCAAAACGCGTCTTATATGCAGAAACATCACCGTCACCGCGTTCTCCGCCTCCACGCTCACATTCAGCACTGCCCCCGGCGCGCAGGCGAACACCTCCGCGAAGGTCTGCCCCGGCCCGGCCTTGGAGAGGATGTTGCGGTTTCCCCAGATATCCTCCTGCACGATGAGGGCGCTGCCCGCCAGCACAAGACCCACCTCCTTCCCCGCCTCCCCGGCGCGGAGCAGGCGGGAGCCTTTGGGGAAGGGGTCGATCCTCGCCCCAAGGCAGGAGAGCATGGCGGCAAGCTCCTCGTCAGAAATGCCGGAGAAAAGCGCCGCGGTGTGGAGCACCGGAAAAAATTCTTTCATAAAAAGTCCTCTTTCGTTGAAAATTCAACCGACTTGTTGATTTAATTCTATTATAATCAAACCACAAAAGCAAGGGGGTCTTGCGATGAAACGGAGAATCATTGAAATTGATCAAGATAAATGCAACGGCTGCGGCGCCTGCGCCGCAGCCTGTCACGAGGGCGCCATCGCCATGGTGGACGGCAAGGCGCGGCTCATGCGGGACGATTACTGCGACGGGCTGGAACTGGCGGCGAAAAAGGCGCTCCAGCAGAGCGGAAAATTCATTCCGTGGCAGGTGGTCACCGTCACGGTGGACGGCCGGCTGGTGGAAGAATAACAAAATCATTAGAAAAAGGAAGGAAGAAGCACAATGAAGTATATATGCAGTCTTTGCGGTTGATAATATGACGAGAGCGCAGGTTATCCAGAGGGCGGCATCGCCCCCGGAACGCCCTGGAGCGAGGTGCCGGAGAATTTTGAGTGCCACCTGTGCAATGTGGGCAAGGAGTTCTTCGAGGAGGCGTGAGCTTCTGATAAAAGGACATAATTTGAACCGAAATAGGAGGAAAACGATAATGGATCATAAAATGTTTTGCTTTCAGTGCGAGCAGACAGCGGGTTGTACCGGCTGTACCGGTAAGGCTGGTGTCTGCGGCAAGACCGCCGATGTAGCGGAACTTCAGGACGAGCTGACGGGCGCGCTCATTGGGCTGGCAAGAGCCATGGACGGCGATACACCGGTCAATGCCGATACATGGCGGCTGATGATCGAGGGACTGTTCACCACCGTCACTAATGTGAACTTCAACGAAAAGACCATTCGCGAGTTGATCGAACAGGTGCACGCGGAAAGGGAACGACTGGCACCAAACTGCTCTGGCTGCGGCTCTCGCTGTGGGCAGAATGATGATTATGATATGAATTTGCTCTGGAACGCGCAGGAGGATATTCGCAGCCTCAAATCTCTCATCCTTTTCGGTGTGCGTGGTATGTCGGCGTATGCCCATCACGCCATGGTACTGGGCTATACCGACGAGGAAGTGAACCGCTTTTTCGCCAAGGCACTCTTTGCTGTGGGCGAGGACTGGGGCATGGATGCGCTGCTGCCCATCGTCATGGAGGTGGGCGAGAAAAACCTCAAGTGTATGGCGCTGCTGGATAAGGCCAACACCGAAAGCTACGGTACGCCCGCGCC
>NZ_JAQEHY010000030.1:0-12621 GCF_027665985.1 Butyricicoccus sp. AM78-15b2TA | reverse complement strand
TTGGAGCTTGGCGGCTACAACGAGGACAAGCCGTTCACCGGCATCAACGGCGGCGGCACAGTCATGACCGGCTTCGGACACGGCGCGGTGCTTGGTGTGGCGGATCAGGTGATCGATGCGGTAAAGAGCGGCGCTATCCGGCACTTTTTCCTGGTCGGCGGCTGTGACGGAGCCCGTCCCGGACGGAACTACTATACTGAGTTTGTCAAGCAGACGCCCGCCGATACTGTGGTGCTGACGCTGGCCTGCGGCAAATTCCGCTTCAACGACCTGGATCTTGGGACCATCGGCGGTCTGCCTCGACTCATGGATGTAGGCCAGTGCAACGACGCTTACGGTGCTGTCAAAATCGCGCTGGCCTTGGCGGATGCCTTTGGCTGCGGGGTCAACGACCTGCCCCTGTCTCTGGTGCTCTCGTGGTATGAGCAGAAGGCAGTGTGTATCCTGCTGACGCTGCTGTATCTGGGGATCAAGAATATTCGCCTTGGCCCCACGCTGCCGGCGTTTGTTTCGCCCAATGTGCTGAACTACCTTGTAGAGAATTTCGGTATTGCTCCCATCACCACCCCGGAAGAGGATCTGAAGGTGCTGCTGAAGCGCTGACAAACCGTAATGCGGCTGCGGAGAGGAACATCTCCGCAGCTGCACTTTATTGAAAGCAATCATTGAAGGCATGGCCATTTATCCTCGCCACTCATGATTGTCTGTTTACTTTTTTGTTCTTTGCTTCGATACTCCTACACACCGCCTGCACCAGATAATGCTTCTCATGGCAGAACACCTGGAGATGTGAGGAAAGTTGCTTGCTGCAAAAGCCACAACACTTTGTATATCTTAACATAGGTTTTATGATCCGGTGCTATAATAACCTTAGCAAATCGAGCAATCGCCAAAGAAAGGACAGATTAGAACTATGAGATCACGATGGAAAATCACTTTTATTATATGTGTTGTGATTATTGCCGCCGTACTTGCAGGCTGCGGCGCAGCCGAGCAGCGTCCGGCATTGGAAAAAATTGAATACACGAACCTGAACGACAGTGGTTCGAGGGAGCTTTTGCAGGAGCTGCTCTCCGACACAGGCGTGCCGGACGGGCGTATTCAGAGCTTTTTCCGCCGT
The DNA here is from genome assembly GCF_027665985.1 of Butyricicoccus sp. AM78-15b2TA. Taxonomy (NCBI): domain Bacteria; kingdom Bacillati; phylum Bacillota; class Clostridia; order Eubacteriales; family Butyricicoccaceae; genus Butyricicoccus; species Butyricicoccus sp. AM78-15b2TA. The sequence continues at coordinate 11,501 of NZ_JAQEHY010000030.1, read as the reverse complement.
GTGGACCGCTTTAATGACATCGTGAATCAGGAATGGCTTACGGATGGCTTTGAGGAAGCGGAGCTGCTGTATACGAAATACGACCCTTATACCATGCAGGACGAATGGACGGCGAAGAACGGGACGTTTCCGGGCTATAACTGCCGGATCACCGCCATGAACCTGTTTGGGGATTTCCTCTCTGTGAGCGCAGACTCTCAAATCAATGCCGGTGAAGATGTGCTGCTTGTGGACGAGGAGACGCTGAAAACAGATCCCTCTGCGTTGGGAGGAAGCAGCCTTGCAGATTTCCGCGCACTGTATTCCTCCATGAAGGCGGGGGATACCACGGAGATCAAGCGTCATGTGCAAACCGTACAAGAGGAATGGGCTTCCCGCGGCGTTGCCTTTCGGGAGAATGAAAGAATCCGTCTCATCACGGTATTCTTCCACGATAAGCCGACCGAGGAGGAATCTCTGCTGTTTGTCGGGCATGTTGGCGTTCTTTTGACGGCAGAGGACGGGACGCTGTACTTTGTAGAAAAGGTTGCCTTTCAGGAGCCGTACCGGATGCTGCGCTTTGCCGACCGAACGGCATTGAGCGATTACCTTATGGGGAAATATGACACCTCATGGGGACAGGATACGGCGACTCCCTTTATCATGGAGAACGACAAGCTCATGGACGGCTGGCGTCCAAACCCGGATAACAGAAGCTCCGCGCACGGCTAAGGACTGCGCGTTGCTGCCAATATAAGAAATCCCCGACCAGAGTCGGGGATTTCTTATATTATCCTCCGCTGAAGCGGTGGAGAAAACCAGATAAAGCACATCAACGCTGCAAAGTGACTTCAAATCATAGAATGTTAATTTGCGTTGCTTGCCGCAACGGCCCTGTTTCTGCTAAACTATGCATGAAGTCTTTAGAAGAATCATGCCGGAACGCTTATTTCTCTCTTTTCTGGAATCTGTTTAACTATTTCAGTATATTCTTATTACAAATCTTGCTGAATAAGGCGTAAAGCTATGAAAAAGGAGTGCCCATTGGGGCACTCCTTTGCTCTGTTGGAACAGTGCGAAGCTGTCATTTTAAGTCTGCTTCTTTATCATAAAGCATTGGCATTCAGTTTTTCAAATTCCACATAGGCTACGGCAAAGGCACAGACCTGCCGTGTGCAGCCGGGGATGGTATCCTTGAGATAGAAATGTGGTTATTTTTCTCGAAAGAGCGAAACAGAGTTTAATAGAATGGATATCCCTACACACACCCACAGAGCCTTGCTCATGGTTGGCATGATATCCATCAAGCCTCCCCAATCTTCATTTAGCACACGCATCGCTCCGTCTGAATAAAACGAACATACGGTCAATGCAGTGAACGATAGGGCTGCGAATCTAAACCATTTTTCATTCTTGTTTTTAAAAGAGTAAATCAGATTGAATCCTGTAAAAATGATCGCAGAAATTCCGAAAAACAGCCACATATATATGATCTCCTTAATCTAACATGCCCTGCGCTCTTTTGAGGCAAGGCTCGCAATCGTATCGCTTACGGACAGGAACTGCCGTTGAGAGGATCGTTTGCAGCCCTTTACCGATTCTCCGCCAGATATTCCTCCGCATAGTGGACGGCCACTGCGCCGTCCGATACGGCGGTGACCACCTGCCGCAGCGCCTTGGTGCGCACGTCGCCCACGGCAAACACGCCGGGAAGATTCGTGCGGGTGGATTCGTCTGCCACGATATAGCCGGACTTGTCCAGCGCCAGCTCATTTCGGAACAGCTCCGTTGCAGGGGCGCGTCCCACGCTGATGAACACGCCGTCACAGGCAAGGTCACGTTCTGCGCCGGTGTTGACGTCTTTTAGCCGAAGCCCCGTCAAGCGGCTTTCGTGCAGCAGTGCGGAAACGGTGCTGTTCCAGCGGAATTCCACGTTGGGCGCGTTCATCAGCGGCTCATGATAGACCTTCGTCGCCCGCAGGCTGTCGCGGCGGTGGATGAGATAGACCTTCTTTGCAATACGGGACAGGGCGAGAGCGTCCGCCGCGGCGGAGTTGCCGCCGCCCACCACCGCCACGGTCTTGCCCCGATAGGGCGCGCCGTCACAGGCGGCACAGTAGTGGACACCCTTGCCGATGAGCGTATCCTCGCCGGGAACGCCCAGGGGACGGGGCGACGCGCCGGTGGCGATGACCACCGTGCGGCCCTGAAAGACGCCCTCGCTGGTTTCCAGCGTCTTGATCTTCCCGGAAAGGCTTACTTTGTACACCTCCGCCAGCTCCGTCACCGCGCCGAAGCGTTCCGCGCTCTGCTGCATTTTTTCGCCCAGCGTAAAGCCGTCGATGCCGTCCTCAAAGCCGGGATAGTTGTCGATCTGCTCCGTCAGCGCCATCTGCCCGCCGGCGGAGAGCTTTTCCAGTACCAGCGTGGAAAGTCCGCTTCTGGCGGCGTACAGGGCGGCGGTGTATCCGGCGGGACCGCCGCCGATGACGATCATATCATAGATCTGCTTCATAATCGTGTCCTCACTGCGCCAGCGTTTCCTTGATAAACGCCTCAATGGCGGCCTTGGAGGCGGGGGCGACAACAGAGCCGAGCACCTTGCCGTCCTTAAAGAGCAGCAGCGTGGGGATGGTGTCGATGCCGAAGCGCTCGATGAGCTGCGGCTCCTCGTCGTAGTTGATCTTGCCCGCCGTCAGGGTATCGGCGTACTGCTCGCCCACCTTGTCAAAGGCCGGGGCAATGCGGCGGCAGTAGGGGCACCACTGCGCCCAGAAATCCACCAGCACGGGCTTGTCCGTGCGGAGAACGTCGTTTTCAAAGCTGTTGGTCGTAATGGTAAGCATCGTATATCCTCCTATTTCTGTGTAAAAAGCTGTGTTTCAATATCTGTGATCGTAATGTGCGAGAGATAGGCGGCGCACTGTTCACTCATCTGCCGATAGAGCGCGTCCATGACGCCCGCCATGCCGGAGCAGATGGCGCAGTCCCGGTCGATGTCGCCGCTGTGCCACGCACAGTCCACAAAGCGGGTATTTACCGCCTCCGCCACCTGCCGCAGAGTCAGGCTCGCAGGATCGGCCGTCAGGCGGTAGCCGCCATCCAAGCCCTCCCGGGTCTCCACCATTCCTGCCTTTTTCAGCCCCGCCAGCACCCGGCGGACGCGGGTGGGGTTGGTGCAGATGTTCTCCGCCAGCGCTTCGCTGCTGAGAGAGCGTCCGCTGTGGCTCAGGCAGACCAGCGCGTGGACTGCCAGATTAAAGGAGCTGTTCACAATTATCCCTCCTTCACAAGCTCGTAGGGCCAGTCGATGACGCCTCCGAAGTCGTAGACACTCTGATACCCAAGCGCCATCAGCTTTTGGGCGGCATCCTTGCTGCGGCGGCCGCTGCGGCAGTAGATCAGCAGCGTGGCTTCCTTGTCGGGCAGCGCCTCGGGCATTTCGCTCCCGATGCTTTCGTTGGGGACAAGGACAGCGTTTTCAATATGCCCGCCGTCGTATTCCTCCCGGGTGCGAACATCCACCACCACGACCTCCTGTGAGGTCATCATCTTATAGGCTTCCTCGGCGCTGATTTTATGATACGCCGCCTTCTCTGCCACGTCCTCCGTATCCTTTTTTGTTTTGGACAGCGTGCAGCCAGCCAGCAGTGCCAGCGAGGCGGTAAGTGCCGCAAAAAGCAATATCTGACGCATAGATTCACCTCCGAAATAACTGTGTCTGTTTTGATAACAGTTTATACTGTAACTATATCAGACACAGTTTGAGCTGTCAAGAGTTACTCGCAAAAAAATGACAAAACATATCCTGATAGACGGGAAAAAAGCAAGATCGGCAGTCTGGTGCAGGGAAATCTATTACTGCGGCAACGACATGTCAACGCAGTTCTTCACGGCAAGCGTGGAAGAGGAGCTGCTGCTGAATACCGGATTGACGGAAGAAAACAAAGACCGTACCAGACATTTGCTGAAAGAATTTGGGCTTTACGAGTACAGGGATGCGCATCCGTCCGCCCTGTCTGGCGGGCAGAAGCAGCGCCTTGCCATCGCCTGAGCCATTTTTTCTGGCCGCAGGATATTGATTCTTGATGAGCCCACCAGCGGCCTCGGCGGGCAGAATATGCGCCTCATCACGGAAAGGCTGAAAAGCGAAGCGCGGAACGGCAGAACCATTCTTGTGATCACCCACGACAGGGAACTGATCGAAAGCTGCTGCGATAATGTTGTGTAGGTTGAAAAACGATCGCCATGAATCAGCCGAGGACTGTTATGTGATATCCGCGCCGGAGGGATCGCTTTCTGTCCCTGCCGGCAGCTCCACCGCGATGGTCGTGCCCTTGTCCGAGCTTTCCACCACCCAAACGGAGCCGCCGTGGAGATCGGCGATCTCCCACACCAGAGAAAGCCCCAGTCCCGCGCCGCCTGCCGCAGATCGCTCATCTTCAGCAGCGTCCTGGTCATCTGTGCCAACCGCTCCGTCTGCTCGCGCAAAAGCGTGAGAAACTCCGCAGTCTCCGGTCGCACATCGGGATGCTCTGCGGAGAAAAGCTCCAGCTGCGCCTGCATCAGCGCCAGCGGCGTGCGCAGCTCGTGGGCGGCGTTGCCGGTGAACTGCCGCTGGGCGGCAAAGGCGTTGTTCAGCCGCTACAGCATCTGGTTGAACGAGCGGCTCAGCTGCCGGAACTCCGAAATAGCGTCTTCATCAATCCACATATTGGCAAGATTGTTCAGCTGCGCCTGCTCCACCTGCGAGGCAAAGCTGCGCAGGGGCTTGAGAGCGCGTCCGCTGACGAAATAGGCGAGGATGCCGCTGAGCATCGTTACCGCCGCCGTGATGTACCAGTTGGTGGTGCGGAAGCGCCCCTGCACCCCATCGACGACGATGGTCAACTCCTCGTTGGACGCTATGAGCTGCGGGTCAAAGCTCGCCGCTCCGCCATCATTCAGGATCACCGTGCCGCCCTGTAAACTGTCCGCAATGGTGTCCATATAGTACACACCGGAGGAGCACAGCAGTAAATTCATGGTCACGCAGGTGATGCCGATGGGCAGGACGGTCATCAGCGTGATGCGCCACTGCAAAGAAAGACGCTTCATTCCTCCTCGCCTCCCATCAGATAGCCCTCGCCGATGCGGTTGCGGATGGGGTCAAAGCCCAGCACGGCGCGGAGCTTTTTGCGCAGGGCGGAGATGTGGACGCGAATGGAATTGCTGAAGCTGTCTACGCTATTGTCCCAAACGTGATCCATCAGCTCCTCCTGACTTACTGGCCTTCCTTGATGCACCATCAGGTATTCCAGGATTCCCGTTTCCTTCCGGGTGAGCGTCAGCGTCTGCCCGTTGACGGCGGCGGTACGGGAGCGGGTGTCAAAGGTCAGGCCTCCGCAGCTTAGCAGCACATCCTGCTGGGTGAACTGCCGCAATGTCAGGCTGCAGATGCGGGCCTCCAGCTCCGCCAAGTGGAAGGGCTTCGCCAGATAGTCGTTCGCCCCGGGCGCGTTCATCTTCAATTACTAAAAGGTGCATAAGAGCCCTACTTTTTATTTCTTCGTTTTTGTGTTGCTTTCATTATAGAAAAAACAGATAAGAGTTGCCTTAAGTTTTCGTTCTTAACAGAGACTTTAACTCTCCCGCGCTATAATGGGGGTAGAAAATCGGAAAGGGTGATGAAAAATGATCTGCGGGAAAAAGGCCGCGGCGCAGGTCGCGCTGCTGATAACCGGAATCGTCATGCTGTGCTTTGGTGTCTGGCGGGGCGAGGCGGCGACAGTGCTGAGCAAAGCAATCCAATTATGTCTGGAGTGTGTGGGCATTGGGTAAAAAGTTTTCAGGCGTTTCACAGACCATGTCCCGCTTCCGGGGCTGGATTCAGGCGGGTGCGACGCTGCTGACCAACCTGCATCTGCCGAATTTCCTCAAGGGCAGACTGTATCAGGGGACGGGGAAGACCGTCTGCGTGCCGGGGCTGAACTGCTACTCCTGTCCGGCGGCCTCCGGAGCCTGTCCCATCGGGGCGTTTCAGGCGGTGGTGGGCTCGTCCAAGTTCAGCTTCTCCTACTATATCACAGGCTTTCTCATTTTACTGGGAGTCCTGCTGGGACGCTTTATCTGCGGCTTTCTATGCCCCTTCGGCTGGTTTCAGGAGCTGCTGCATAAAATCCCGACAAAGAAGCTCTCCACAAAGAGGCTGAAGCCGCTGACATACCTGAAATACGCTGTCCTGCTGGTGATGGTCATTCTCCTGCCGGCGTTCCTTGTGAACGATGTTGGCATGGGAGACCCGTTCTTCTGCAAATACCTCTGCCCCCAAGGCGTGCTGGAGGGAGCCATCCCGCTGTCCCTTGCCAATTCCGGCATCCGGGCGGCGCTGGGCAAGCTGTTTACATGGAAATTCAGCATCCTGCTGTCGGTGATTGCGCTGAGTGTACTGTTCTACCGACCGTTCTGCAAGTGGCTCTGCCCGCTGGGCGCGTTCTACGCGCTGTTCAACCGGGTGTCCCTCTTCCAGATGAAGGTGGATAAGAATAAGTGCGTCTCCTGCGGGAAATGCGCCAGAGCCTGCAAGATGGATGTGGATGTGACGAAAACGCCCAACCATACCGAGTGCATCCGCTGCGGGATGTGCATCCGCGCCTGCCCGACGAACGCCGTGAGCTTCCGCTACGGCTTCGGCAATGGGAAAGAAACAACAAAGAAAATAACGATGGAGGAATCAAAATGAACAGAAAGAGAATTTTTACACTGGCTTTTGCCGTGCTGATGTTGCTGGCCTTGGCGGCCTGCGGTACGAAGAACAATGACAAGATGGGCGACATGAGCAGCAACGGCTCTGCCATGACTGGCGAAGCGAAAAACGCCGAGGAAGCGCTCGCCATGCACAAAGAACTCATGGCACAGGAGAACGCGCTCCTGTCGGAAAAAACCGAGCTCTGGGAGAAGGTGTTCATGGCGGCCGATAAGGGCATGACCATGCAGGAGGACGGCAAAAACTACGGCGACTTCCTGCTCAAGACCATCGAGGACGCCAAGGAAGAGTTCAGCGATGAGGAGTATGAGTGGCTGAAGGAGTCAGCCACGGAGATCAGCGATATTGAAAACAAGCTGACCGAGTTGGAAGAGAAGTATCCCGATATCATGCAGAAATCCATGGACGGCGATATGAGTATGCCCGCGGGCAGCGACACGAGCAACCCTCCCGACGATGGCAGTATGCAGAAATTCCCCGTCTTTGATGGCAAGGACCTGGATGGCAACACGGTGAAGAGCGACGAGCTGTTCTCCGCCAACGCCGTCACCGTGGTGAATTTCTGGTTCACCACCTGCAATCCCTGCGTGGGTGAGCTTGGCGAGCTGGACGCGCTGAACAAGGAACTGGCGAAGAAGGGCGGCGCGCTCATCGGCGTCAACACCTTCACGCTGGACGGCGACGAAAAGGCAATTTCCGAGGCGAAGGATGTGCTTGCCAAGAAGGGCGCCACCTATCAGAATGTGTATTTTGACTCCGACGGTGAGGCGGGAAAGTTTACCACCAACATCTTTGCCTATCCCACCACCTATGTGGTCGACCGCAGCGGCAATATCGTGGGTGAACCCATCGTAGGCGCCATCACGGAAAAGAAGCAGGCGGAGACGCTGCAAAAACTCATCGACCAGGCTCTTGCCGCCGATATGGGCTGACCTGAGATTTAAAAAAGTGCCTGCTGCGCGCCATTGCATTGCCCTCGGCGGGCAAGGGGCGGAGTGAACCCTGATTCCCCTGAAAGGAGGAAACGCGATGTATCGAAGTGTATTAGCCCTGCTTTTCGCCGCAGTGCTGCTGCTGAGCGGCTGCGCCGCCGGGAAGCAGACTGTGCCGAAGGAAAAGAGCGGACAGGAAACAAACATGGACGGAGCGGCTTTTGACCGGTCCGACGAGGAGATCACCTATATGGATACCACAGACAATGTCATCTATCTGGCGGGCGGCTGCTTCTGGGGCATGGAACAGCTGATGCAGTCCATCCCCGGCGTCATCGACGCCGAGAGCGGCTACGCCAACGGCACCTGCGAGGCGGACGCCGATTACAAGACCGTCTGCAAGGGAGAGACCGGCTTTCGGGAGACCGTGCGGGTGGAATACGACCCCGAGCAGGTGAGCCTCGACGCGCTGCTGATGGCGTACTTCTATGTCATCGACCCCACGGTACAAAACCGGCAGGGCAACGACCGGGGCAGCCAGTACCAGACCGGCGTTTACTTCACCAATGAAAGCGCGAGAGAAACGGTGAAGCGCATCGCGGAGATCGAGCGCGGCCGCAGCGAGAAATTCTTTGTGGAGATCGGCCCGCTCAAGAACTACTATCCCGCCGAGGAATACCACCAGAACTACCTCGAAAAGAATCCGGACGGCTACTGCCATATCCCGCGCGCGGAGATGGAGCTTTTTTCCCAGCTGCGCATCGACCCGGGCGACTATCAGAAGCCCGCGGCGGAGTCCATCCGGGACAAGCTGACGGCGGAGCAGTACCGTGTTACGCAGGAGAGCGGCACGGAGCGTGCCTTCACGGGCGAGTTCTGGGACAAGTTTGAAAAGGGCATCTATGTGGATGTTGTCACCGGCGAGCCGCTCTTTTCCTCCACGGATAAGTACGAAAGCGGCTGCGGCTGGCCTGCCTTTACAAAGCCCATCGAGGGCCCTGCCGTGGTGGAAAAAGAGGACCTGAGCCACGGCATGCGCCGTACAGAGGTCAGAAGCCGTGCCGGAGACTCCCACCTCGGCCACGTGTTCACCGGCGACCCGGAGTCGCCCAACGGCGTGCGCTACTGCATCAACAGTGCGGCTCTGCGCTTCGTCCCCTATGAAAAAATGGAGGCCGAGGGCTACGGATATCTGCTGCATCTGTTTGAAAAATAGGATGCAAGCGGTCTGCAATTCTTATGCAAAGTACCATCAGCACATCACAGCATATCGGACTGCCGCCGGGCAGTCCGATATGCTGTGAATGGATTTTCCGGCACTCTCAATGAGCCGATTTTGAAACGGAGAAGCACCATGTATCTTTTTCAAATAAGCAACTACGATGACCCTGCTGTGGACAGAGAAACCGTAGAGCTGCTGCATCAGTGTTTGGAAGCTGAAAGCCGGCGGCGCTGCCCTGCCATGTGGAATGCGATAGACCGCATCAGAACTCACGCCGCGAAAGGCCCGGCGCGCGAAAAGCGGACGGTGCGCTACCGCATTTATGGCGTGTTCCTGCTGGCTCTGGGCCTTTTGACGCTGATTCTTGGTTTGATGCCGCCAAAAACCACCGCGGGAATCATTGTGGGCGGAGCCGTGATCATTGCAGGTTTGCTGGAGTTTGCCCTTGCTCGCGGAAGAACGCCGCCGCGCATACCGGCATCCTGCAAAAAGGAGGCGTGGAAAGCGCTGAAGCTGCGGCGGGCCGTTGATTGGGAAAAGTTCAAAACCACTATCCGCTTCGAGGATGCCGGTGTAACGATCTGCGCAGAGGAGAAGGAAGAACATCTCTCTTATACACGGATAAAGAGCGTCTTTGAATCATTGCATTTGTGGCTTGTGGTCTGCGACGATGAACGTGCGCTGCTGCTTCAGAAAAAGGACCTGAGGTCCGGGAACGCAGACAGCTTTCTCTCTGACATCATTTCAAAAATGAACACAGGAGCAGATGCATCCGGCTGAACATGGCAGCTATGTGATGTCACCAGCCCGTTTGTCCCAGTGGGACTTCAACTATAGTCCAGCTATCGACGGAAGTACACAAATGAGCGATTTCCGGAAGGATGATCGGAGGTAGATGAACAAGCGAGGGATAGCTTTTATAGTAGTAGATATCAGGGCTGTTGTCAGCAAAATGTAGGGACAAGAGGCCAATCGGTAGGCAACGAACATGGGAGTCGAAGCAGCATTCTATACCCGCCTAAGAAATAACCGGCAGGCATTCGACCACTGAGAACACACCATCTGATACATCCCCCTGTTCAGAACTTCTGAACAGCCATCCATGTCGAAAGCGGAGAGACTGCGATACAGCAATCTCTCCGCTTTTCTGTCGTGATCTTCTGCGTTGAGCGCAGAGGCCGAATCTGCACGATAATGAAAAAACATGGCTCCAAGCCGGAACAGGCGGTTCTTATGAGGTATCCTCACATCCGCGGCACTGTCGATGCTGTCCAAAGGCAGCCCACCCTCATTCCTCTAAGGACGGGCATCGGATGCCCTGACTTTTTGCGTCCTTTTGAGGATACCCCGCCTCCGTCCACCATCGTTACCCTCAAATACTCTTATGCCCACAGTGGTGTCGCTGCGGGCTTTTTTTGCGCCCTGTGCGCAACCCCGCTGCCGCGGCTCACCACCCGTTTCCGAGATTTGCAGCTAACCAAATTTCAGAATACGGAGGAACCACACGGATGCAATCAAAGATGTACTGATCCCGCCGGATGTGCCCCCACAGCGTCAGTGCTTTACCTACGCCAATGAAGCAGATGTGCTGAATGTTGCACTGTTCGGCATCACGGCAAAGGAATGGCGCCAGACACACCCGGATTCCAAAGGAAATATTCGGGATGAAGCAAGCCTGCAACAATTGATCGTTCTTGCTAATCTTGAAAGCATCAATGCGGAGTTGATTCGCCAAGGAATCCCCCAGAGTGAGAGACTGCTCCGGTTGAACGCCAGCGCAAAGCAGATGATGCAGTCCCTTGTAGGAGATCATCGCATTGACGAATTTAGAACATATGGTGAACTGCCGAATAAGAAAAGCAAATAAGCCCTAAGTATATATTAAAACTAAGGCAACACCGCACAATTAAAGCGGCGGTGCTTTGCGGAAATTTTGTGCCCTGACTTTGTTGCAGTTTCACGGTAATACATCAAGTATTACCGCAAAACTGCGCCTCGTCAGTACGCAAAATTTACTCGCAAATCACTCTTGTTCAATTATGCGGTATTGCCCTAAGTTTATCATCCGCAACATACATAGAAATCTCTACTCTGTAACACATTGGGAGGCCTCATTATGGAATTTGACCGTGAAGTATTTGATCTTATGCCATCTGGGAACAAAACCTTCAACCTGATTGGACTAAAAATGCCGAGCGATAAGGATATACAGCCTGTCGAAAAAGGTCACCTACGGGTGGCCTTTTTCTGGTAAAATGGTTCGAAAAATGGAATAATAAGTACGGGTGATAAACGTGCTAACGAAAAATATTGAAAACAGAAATCAAGTTGAGTTTGTAAGTTTGGAACAGATGGTTTCTCAGGACCATCTGCTGCGTCAGATCGATGCAGCAATCGACTTTAATAAGGTGTATGAATTTGTTGAGGATTTGTACTGCAAAGACAATGGACGTCCCAGCATTGATCCTGTTGTTCTGTTCAAAATTGTGCTGATTCAACATATCTACGGCATTCGTTCTCTGCACCGAACACTGGAAGAGATTGGGATGAATATGGCGCATCGGTAGAGTATATTTTTCGCTGGGTATTAAAGGCAGCTGCGGACGAGGGATATTTGGACACA
>NZ_JAQEHY010000003.1:5909-277620 GCF_027665985.1 Butyricicoccus sp. AM78-15b2TA | reverse complement strand
ACGCCTACATCTAAGCAGCAACGAAAGTTGCTGCTTTTTCTTTTGCATAAAATGCAGGAGAATCTTTTCTTTTTCCCGATTTTCCTGTACAATAGAACTATCGAAAAATTTTTCGCCTGCTGTCGAAAAATCCACTGTTTCGTCGGCAGACCGATCAACGGAGGGAGAAATGTTATGTCGATTCAGGAAAACTGCCGTGTTGTAGAAAATACACGGCTGGGCGAGGGTCTGTATCTGATGGTGCTGGACGCACCGGAAATTGTTAAACTGACGCAGTGCGGTCAGTTCGTCCACATTGCATGCGGTGAGGGCCATCTGCTGCGCCGCCCGATTTCGATCTGCACCTGGCAGGGCAGTCATCTGCGCATTGTTTTTCAGGTGAAGGGCGATGGCACGAAGTGGCTGAGCGAACGCAAGGTTGGCGATGTGCTCGACGTGCTTGGACCGCTTGGACACGGCTTTGACGTACAGGCACTGGGGGATCGTCCGATCTTTATCGGCGGCGGCATTGGCGTACCGCCGATGCTTGGCTGTGTTCGCACGGCAGTAGAAAAGGGTGCACAGCCTGCCGCAATCCTCGGTTTCCGCAACAAGGGTGCGGTGATCCTGGAGGGCGACTTCCGTGATGAATGCGAGACCTTTGTCACCACCGACGATGGCACCTATGCGCGTCACGGCTTTGTCACCGATGTGCTGAAGGAGCAGGTGGCAGGTGCGACCGGCGTTGCCGCCTGCGGTCCCAAGCCCATGCTGAAGGCGATTGCGGCGATTGCAAAGGAAGCCGGCGTGCCCTGTCAGGTTTCGATGGAGGAGCGTATGGGCTGCGGCATCGGTGCCTGTCTGGTGTGTGCGTGCGCACTCAAGTCGGAAAATGGCGAAACCCGTTACGGTCATGTCTGCAAGGACGGTCCGGTGTTCAATGCTGAGGAGGTCGAGTGGTAATGGCAGATTTAAGAGTGAACTTTTGCGGTGTTGAGCTGAAAAACCCGATCACGACCGCATCCGGCACCTTTGGTTTCGGCCATGAGTACGGCGAATTTTTTGACCTGTCCCAGCTTGGCGGCATCGGCGTGAAGGGTCTGACACCGACCGAGCGTCTCGGCAATCCGGCGCCGCGCATCGCGGAGACCCCGCAGGGTATTCTCAACTGTGTCGGTCTGCAGAACCCGGGCATTGATCGTTTCATCGAGGAGCAGATTCCGTTCCTGCGCCAGTACGACACCAAAATTATCGCCAACGTCTCCGGCAACACGGTCGAGGAGTACGAGGGCATGGTCGAGAAGATTTCGGACGCGGATGTTGACCTCATCGAGATGAACATCTCCTGTCCGAACGTAAAATGCGGCGGCATGGCATTCGGCACCCAGCCGAAGATGGTCGAGGAGGTCGTTTCGGCAGCCAAGGCCAAGGCGAAGAAGCCGCTGATCGTCAAGCTGTCCCCGAATGTCACCGATATTGCGGAGATTGCACGCGCGGCGGAGTCCGCAGGTGCGGACGCGCTTTCGCTCATCAATACACTGCTCGGTATGCGCATTGATATCGAAAAGCGCAAGCCGATCCTGTCCAACGTAATGGGCGGCTTGTCCGGTCCGGCGGTGTTCCCGGTTGCGGTTCGCATGGTATATCAGGTGCGTAAGGCGGTTTCCGTGCCGATTCTCGGCATGGGCGGCATCCGAACCGGACGTGATATTGTCGAAATGATGCTTGCGGGCGCAGACGCGGTTGCCATGGGTACGGTGATGTTCAACGACCCGACCGCTCCGGTCAAGGCGCTTGCCGAGCTGAACGAGTGGCTGGATGCACACGGCGTGAAGTCTGTCACTGAGCTGTCCGGCGCGGTTGAGGTAGGCTAATGAGAACCACGGTCTACATCATCCGTCACGCTGAGGCAGAGGGCAATGTATACCGCCGGTGTCATGGTCAGTACAACGCGCTGCTGACCACGCGGGCATACAAGCAGCTGCCGTATCTGGCAAAGCGGTTTGAGAATGTGCCGCTCGCGGCGGTTTACTCGTCCGACCTGTTCCGCGCACGCGTAACGGCGCAGGCTGTGGCAGAGCCGCACCATCTCTCGGTAGAGACTCGACCGGTGCTGCGCGAGATTGATATGGGAGACTGGGAGGACATTCCGTGGGCCGAGCTGCCGCACACATGGCCTGAGCAGTACGCGCTGTGGTGTGCCCGTCCGTGGGAAGCAGCGCCGCCGCACGGCGAGACGGTCATGCAGGCCGGTCAGCGCATGCTGGACGGCGTGCGCGCGATTGTGCGCGAAAATGAGGGCAAAGAGGTCGCAGTAGTGACGCACGGCAGTGCGATTCGCGGCATGCTGACGATTGCACACGGCTTTGCACCCGAACAGATGGGCGAAATCGGCTGGGGTGACAACACCTGTGTTGCCAAGCTGGAATTTGACGAAAACGGCAATATCGACGTGGTTTACGAGAATGATGCCTCACATTTGCCGCAGGAATACTCCACGTTTGCGTCCATTGGATGGACAAATACCAAGGGCATTCCGGCGTCGCCGCAGATCTGGTTCCGCCGTGCTGACCCAAAGAATCCACAGGATGTGGATAAAATCGTGGGATTCATGCGCGAGCTGCACAAGAATGCCTACGGCACGGATGCAAACCTCGATCCGGATGCGCTCATCCGCGATGTAGAGCGGGCACAGAAGGTTTCGCCGCGGGCGTGTACCTTCGGTTGTCTGGAAGGCGGGGAAGAGGCCGCGCTCGTTTACCTGAAAACCTGGTGGGAGGAGCAGCCGGAGATTGGTCTGGTCGGCGGCTTCTGCATTGCCGGTGACTACCGCGGCTGCGGTCTGAGCGGACAGATTCTCGGTCAGGCCATCAGCGTGTACCGTGCGCTCGGCAAGCGCGAGCTGTGTGCTCGTGTCGCCGAGAAAAACATGCGTGCACAGGGTTTTTATCATAAATTCGGTTTTCTGCAGCGCGGCGAGTACCGCGATGAGAACGGACTGCATTATCAGATGATAAAGCCGATTTCGGTCGAATAAATAGGAAAAGCGCTCTGTTTTTGGCAGAGCGCTTTTTGATTTTACAGCTTGAGCAGAACCGCACTGTATCGCGGCAGCGCAACCGTACACAGACTATCCTTGCGGGAGACGGCAAGTGTCTCTCCGGTGCCGCCGAACTCCGCGGCATTGCTGTCAAGCAGAATCGTAAACTTCGGCAGGGAAGCGGTGAATTTCTGTTCGCTGTCCGCAAAATTGCACAGGGCGAGCAGCGTTTCTCCGTTTGCACGGCGCTCCATGCCGAATACGCAGGGCGCATCCGCATGATTTTCCGCCCACCGGAAATTATCCGGCGCATAATCTGCGTGCAGCGCGGGATTCTCCACATAAGTTTTGCACAGGCTGTGGAAAAAACGGTGGAACGGACGCTCGGCCAGTGCCCAGTCCAGCGTACCGGCTTCGCTCCATTCGTACAGCTGACCCAGCTCGTTACCCATGAAATTCAGCTTTTTACCCGGATGTGTGAACATATACAGATACATCACACGCGCCTGCGCATACTTGTCGCATTCGTCCGCGCCCCACATTTTCTGCACGATTGCCGCCTTGCCGTGCACAACCTCGTCGTGCGAGAGCGGCAGCAGGTAGTGCTCGTTGGAAAAATAGTGCATCGACCAGAGCAGCTTGCCATGGTCGCGCGGACGCAGATCCGGCTGGGTCTGGCAGAACTCGAGCGTGTCGTGCATCCAGCCGAGATCCCACTTGTAGTCGAAGCCCAAGCCGCCCTCGTCCACCGGACGGGTGACACCGGGATAGGCAGTCGAGTCCTCAGCGATGAGCAGAGCCGAGGGATGGCGGGCTTTCAGACCGCGGTTCATATTTTTGAGGAATTCGAGCGTGTCGCCGTTGACGCCGCGCGCGGGATCGCCCTGCCAGTAGATCAGGCGCGAGACCGCATCCATGCGCAGACCGTCAAAATGAAACTCAGTGAGCCAGTAATCGGCTGCAGACTGCAGAAAACAGCGTACTTCCCGTCTGGAATGAATGAAATTGTAGCTGCCCCATTCACTTTCACCGACCGCGCTGTGCGGGTACTCGTACAGGTGCGTGCCGTCGTATTTCGCCAGACCGTAGGAGTCCACGGCAAAGTGTACCGGTACAAAATCCATGATCGCACCGATACCGGCATGATGCAGCTTGTCAATCAGCATTTTCAGCTGTGCCGGCGTGCCGTAGCGCGAGGTCGGGGCAAAAAATCCGGTGTTCTGGTAGCCCCAGGAGCCGTCAAACGGGTGCTCGGACAGTGGCAGAAACTCCACATGCGTGTAGCCGTTTTCCTGCAGATAGGGAATCAACCGGCGGGCGATTTCATCGTAGGTGTACCAGCCGTTTGCGTCGTCCGGATTTCGCATCCACGAGCCGAGGTGCATCTCGTAGATATTAAGCGGTGCGTCCGGCGAAGCCGTGCGGCTGTTCATCCACGCTTCGTCTGTGAAGCGGTACTCCTCGAGGTCGGTGATGATCGAGCAGCAGGCAGGCCGCAGTTCCATGGCAAAGCCGTAGGGATCGCAGTGCTCGGTGACAGAGCCGTCCGGGCCGTAGATGCGGTATTTGTAAAACTGGCCTGCGCGGGCGTCTGGCACAGAGACCGACCAGAAGCCGCTGCGGCCGTCCTGCATCAGATCGGTCTCGGTCCAGCCGTTGCACGCGCCGGTCAGCGTAATGCGGCTGGCATTGGGCGCAAATGTACGGAAAACGACAGCGTTTTGCTCTATGTGAGCGCCAAACCAGCGGTAGGCGTCGAAAATTTCGCCTGCGAAGAATTGGTGCTGATTCATGGAAGCACTTCCTTTCTTTTTCCCCTAACGGGGGATGGTCGCTTGTGAAGCGAAAGAACTGCGGCGGTTTCGCCGGGGAAACCAAAAGGGTAGACACCTACGGTTTCTACCCTCTTGGGACTCCCGTTTCCCTTGGGGATAGCACGGCGAAAATTAGTGAACTGAGACTATAAGGACGCGACAGAGGATTTTCTCTACCGCAGGACGTGCTTTGCGCGTCCATGTATCCGCATATTCGCAGTGTCGGATAGATTACTGCTACACATGCGGTTAAATCTACGCTGGGTGCGGCACAAGGTGAATTGCCCGTAGGGCAAGAGAAGGTCCCCTGGGGGATAACAGTGCCGCACAATTCGTTAGCGTGTTATGATAGACAGGGCCTACGAAGATAAATTGTACCGAATACCTAAATTCGCAGGTGCCTTCCGTTACAACGTGCCAAAGGGTTGCGCGACACGGGTATGTCGCGCCTGCGGAGACGGAACCGCATGTGTAGCAGCAGAGTATCTGGCACTGCGTATAGGCAGGGGAATGGGAGCACACTGTGCTCCCCAACGGAAGAAAAAATCCTCTGCCGTTCCCCTTTTCGGAGCGGTCTCGTCTCTCCGATTTTCGCCGTGCCCTCTAAGGGAAAGAGGAAGATTCACAAGAAGGAGAAAACCGCAGGTTGTCTCCTTCTTGTGCCCCCGCCGGGTAGGCGACACCATCGCTGGAGTCAGCGGCACTGGCATATTCATACATCCAGTATAGAATACATCCACGTTAAACGCAACCGTCAAAACTGTACAAAGTGTCCGTTAAATAAAAATGAACCGACCCGCCGCTTCGCGGCTCTTATACTCGGGTGCGTCGAAGGACGCGGATTTCACCAAAAATAAAATGAACCGAGTCCAAACTGGCTGCTCTTATATACAGACGCACCCAGGGAAAGGATAGAAAGTTATGAACGATAAAGAGCTTGTCAGCCGCATGCAGCACGGCGATATGCAGGCGTTCGATGAGCTGTACGAGCGCTACAAGGACGATGCATACCGCCTTGCGTGCCTGATCACCGGCAGCAGGACGGACGGCGAGGATCTGGCGCAGGAGGCCTTTGTCACCTGTGCGCAGTCCATCAAATCGCTGCGGGACGGCAGCAAATTCCGGCCGTGGCTGCTCAGAACGCTGTCCCGCGCGGCATGGAAGTACTGCCGCAAAGCCAAACGGGAAACGCCGGTCTCAGAGTTTTTCGATGCAGGTGAGAGCGAAAGCGCACTGTCCGCCGTGCTGCGGACGGATGAGCAGCGCCGCCTGTATGCTGCACTCGATACGCTGGACGAAAAACGCCGCGTGACCGTGGTGCTGTATTACTTCGATGATCGCTCGGTGCGCGAGATCGCGCAGGCGACCGGCGTGACCGAGGGAACGGTGAAATCCCGCCTTTTTTCCGCTCGCCGTCATCTGCGGCAGGCGCTGACCGAAGAACGGAAGCCGAAGGAGGCTGCAAATCATGGATGAAATCAAAATGGAACGTGAAATCAAGGAAATGCTGCATCAGTGTGCAGATGAGCTGCATGCACCGGATTCGATGCAGGCGCGCGTCAAATTCGCACTGAACAATGCACCGGCACGCAAGCGTCATCTGTGGAGCAAACGCTTTGTGGCGGTTGCCGCTGTCGCTGCGATTGCGGTGACCGGCGCATTTGCGGCAGGCGGCATGGGCGGCATTTTCAGTGAGGGCTGGTCTGACCAGCGGTTGGATCTGTCGAGCACGCAGGCGCATCTGGCTGATGCCGGTGTAGCGCTCACGCTGCCGGACAAGATTGGCGAGTATACGTTCAGCTACGGCTCTGATGTGGCTACCACCGCACGGAATGATGTGGGTGAAACGGAGAAAATCGCCGAGGTGGACGCAACCTACACGAAGAATGGCGCGGAGCTGAATCTGTCCGCGCACAAGAGCTACACCGTGTTCACCGAGGACGAGATGGAGAATCCGGTTCCGGCAACGACTGCCGAGGTAAACGGCGTTACGCTGACCTATCGCGATGCGCACTACCGCTTCGTACCGGACGACTACGAGAAGTCCGACGAGGAAAAGCAGCAGGAGAAGAACGGCGAACTCGTTATCAGCTATTATGGCTCGGACGAGGTGGAGGATAAGATGTTCCAGTCCGTACTCTGGGAGCAGGACGGCGCAACGTACCTCATCAGCGGCTATGATACCGGTCTGGATGCACAGACCATGTTCGATATGGCAGCTGAGCTTGTAAAGTAAATCACAGCAGACGAAATTTCACGAAAAAAGCATCGGAAACGCAGTTTCCGATGCTTTTTTATGCTTTCCGGACGGTTTACTCTACCGAAATGATGTAGTAGTAAACCGGCTGACCGCCGTCGATGACGTTGATCTCCATCTCCTTATTTTCCTTGTGAAGCAGGTTCTCGACCTCAGCGGCCTGCTCCTCGGTAACGCCTTCGCCGAAGATAACGGTTGCAAACGCGCTGTCGTCGGATACCATCTCGCGCGCCAGCTTCTTGATGACCGAGGTTTCCTTGCCGTTGGCGCACAGCTTACCCTCGCACAGCGACAGATACTCACCCTGCTTGATCTTCTTGCCGTCAAACTCGCTGTCGCGGGCCGCATACGTCACCTGACCGCTGCGGACGTGCTTTGCCGCGTCCAGCATAGCAAGCGCCAGCTCGCTGTCCTGCTCGGCTTCCGGATCGACCGCCAGCATGGCCGAAATACCCTGCGGGATGGTCTTGGTCGGCACGACGATCACCTTTTTCTCCTCGGAGAGATGAACCGCCTGCTCGGCAGCCATGATGATGTTCTTGTTGTTCGGCAGCACGAAAACGATCTCTGCCGGAACGGCATCGACAGCGTGCAGAATATCGTCGGTGGACGGGTTCATGGTCTGACCGCCCTGTACGACAACGTCCGCGCCGAGGTCGGTAAACAGGGTTTTGAGACCCTCACCGGCAGCAACGGCTACAAAGCCAAACTTCTTCTCTGCCGGAACGATCACGCGCTCTTTGGGCGCGTCTGCCGTGCCCTCGATTACCTTGGCGGTGTGCTGCTCGCGCATGTTTTCGATCTTAACGGTCAGCAGCGGACCGAATTTCAGACCCTCCTCGAGCGCCTTGTTCGGCTGGTCGGTGTGAACGTGTACCTTGACGATATCATCATCCTCGACAACAACCAGCGAATCGCCGATTTCGTTCAGGATAGAGCGCAGACGGGCAACATTGCGTGCCTTGTCCTTGCGGGATGCGATGAACTCGGTGCAGTAGGTGAAGGTGATGTCCTCGTCGTTGATCGCAGCGAAGTCTGCGGTGGACTTGGTCGGCTCTGCCGCAACAGCACGTTCCTTGTGGATGCCGCGCAGCGCGTCCAGCATGCCCTCGAAGATGGTGATAAAGCCGAAGCCGCCGGCGTCAACCACGCCTGCCTTTTCAAGCACCGGATTCTGGTGAACGGTCTCCTCGAGTGCGGTGTGGCCCTGCTCGAGGATCGCTGCCAGAACCTGCTCTGCGGTGAGCGTCGGCTCGGCCTGACACAGCTCGACCGCGTGCTGTGCCGCAACGCGCGATACGGTCAGAATGGTGCCCTCAGCGGGCTTCATAACCGCCTTGTAGGCGGTGTCTACGCCTTCGCGCAGCGCAAGCGCGAGTGTGCGGCCATCAGCCTCCTCGGTCTCGCGCAGCTTTTTCGCCATGCCGCGGAACAGCAGCGACAGGATAACGCCCGAGTTGCCGCGCGCGCCGCGCAGCAGCGCGGAAGCGGTCGCATCCGCCGCTTTGGCGAGGGTCGGCTCAGCGAGCTTTTCCATCTCAGCCATCGCGGAACCCATCGTCATGGACATATTCGTGCCGGTATCGCCGTCCGGCACCGGGAATACGTTCAGTTCGTTTGCCTGTTCCTTCTTTTCTGCAATGGCGAGTGCGCCCTCGATCACCATGGACCGGTACAGCGCACCGTTGATTTTCTGATCTGCCATTTAATTTAATCTCTCCCTAAAAAAGTAACCGCGCAGTTGCGCGTAATAAGATTTCGGTTTACTTGCAAACCGTAACCGCATGGCAGGATTTCCTTAGGGCAATCCGAGCCATTGGTCCCGTCCGCAGACGTCCGCGGTTACGCCGCGGCATGCAATCAGCGGCGTATTTCGCCGCAACAAAACCCGCGACATGTGCGTGGGTTTTGTTACCCCGACTCAGCCGTCCTGGACGGCGACGTTCGGGTATCGGAAGTCAGTTTCTCCGGAACTGACTTCCGTATATAGGGGACTTGCGAAGTCCCCTATAGGTCAGTCCGCCTTAATGCTCTCTACATAGATATCGACGTTCTTCACGTCCACACCGGTCAGACGCTCAACGTTGTAGCGTACCTCGCCGATGATAGAGCGGCAGACGGTGGCAATATTCACACCGTGCTCGACTGCAATGTGCAGGTCGATGTTGACACCGCCGTCCACAGCCTCGGTGACCTTTACGCCGCGCGACTGGTTTTCCAGTCCGAGCAGGTGCGCCAGTCCGTCCGACATGGAGCGGATGGTCATGCCTTTGACACCGAAGCAGGAGGATGCTGCGTAACCGGCAATGCCGGCCAGCACCTCGTTGGTAATGTCGATATATCCGAGATCGGTCTTGATGGTCATATAAAAACCTCCCTGCGAGTTAGGGGTGCAGAATGCGGGTCCCCTTGCAATAATCAATACTTTTGCTGCTTATATGATATAACAAAATCATGTAAAATACAAGCAATGCGGTGATGAAACTGCGTTATTTTTCAACACAGCGGCAGAAAATGGATAAATTGAAGGATAGTGTCGAATAACGCGGAAAATTCGTACAGGTTAATACAAACAAATGTTTGCTTATTGCAGCGGATTGCGGTATAATAAGGATAAAATTACGAACGTATGTTCCGACGGAAACAGCGAGGAGTGCCGAAAATGAAGAAGATTTCCGCCAAACAACAGCAGATACTGGATTATATAAGCAGTTATTCCCTTGAACACGGCTATCCGCCTTCGGTGCGCGAGATTGGTGCAGAGATGGGACTGCGGTCGCCGTCCACCGTGCATGCGCACCTGAAAAAGCTGCAGGAGGCCGGTTATCTGGAGCCGAATGAGCATAAATCGCGTGCGCTGACGCCGGTCAGCGGCCCTTCCATGGTGCCGCGCGTGCCGATTCTGGGCCGCGTCACCGCCGGTATGCCGATCCTCGCGGTGGAGGAGCATATCGGCTATGTGCCGTTCGAACCGGCAGCGGGAGGCGGCGAGTATTACGCGCTGCGCATTCGCGGCGATTCGATGATCGGCGTGGGCATTATGGATGATGATCTGGTCATTATCCGGCAGGATGTGCAGGCGCGCAACGGCGACATCGTGATCGCGCTGCTCGAGGATGAGGCCACCTGCAAGACGCTCAACATCACGCCGGACGGTGTATGGCTCATGCCGGAGAATCCGGCGTATCCGCCGATCAACGGCACCGGGTGCCAGATTTTAGGCGTGGTGAAGGCGGTTTACCGCGAGTATTAAGAGCAGCCTTTTTCAGCATCGGCTGAGCGGGGGACGCGAACTGCCGCAGGCGTGTTCGCCC
The DNA here is from genome assembly GCF_027665985.1 of Butyricicoccus sp. AM78-15b2TA. Classification (NCBI taxonomy): domain Bacteria; kingdom Bacillati; phylum Bacillota; class Clostridia; order Eubacteriales; family Butyricicoccaceae; genus Butyricicoccus; species Butyricicoccus sp. AM78-15b2TA. The sequence goes on along the minus strand of NZ_JAQEHY010000003.1, from coordinate 267,216 downwards.
CTAACGGGCGGGAGGTTTTTCGCTTGAAATCAAGCGGGGACTTCGCCGCTCCCGCAGCGAGGGCAAGAGGGTAGACACCTACGGTTTCTACCCTCTTAACTCCCGTTTCCCTTTGTTTGTTAGTCTGGCGCAGACCAGAGAGCGGCGACCGCTTCGAAAAGGGGAACGGCAGTCGGGTTACCACAGCGTATCTTTCGCAACCTGTTCGCAGTTCACAGATAGATTGCTGCTACACAGGGTGCGGCACTGTTATGCCGCACCCAGCGTAGAGTTGCCCGTATGTGTAGCAGAAAGGTATCTGACCCTGCGAATACGCGGATACATGGACGGCTATCAGTCGTCCTGCGGAAGAAAAAATCCTCTGCCGTTCCTTTATAGTCTCAGTTCTGCAAATTTCGCCGTGCTAAGAGGAAACGGGGAGATTCATAAGAGGGGTGGAAACCTTTGGTGTCCATCCCTCTTATGCGCCCGCCGCGTAGGCGAACTCCCGCTGAACTTCAGCGAAAAACGCTCCGCCCGTTAGGGCGAACCGTCTGCGCGGTTCGTGCGCCCCGGTCAATTGGTGCAGAAAAAAGGGCGCCGCCCAGAATGGGCGAACCGCCTGCGCGGTTCGTGCGCCCCGTAAAGCGGGTGCCTTGCAAATCAAAATTCCCAAAGGAGAATCCTCATGCCATCGGTTGATGACAGCATCCAGTTCGTCAAGGGCATCGGCCCGAAAAAGGCGAAGCTGCTCGAAAAACTGCATATCCGCACGCTTCGTGACGCGCTCGAGACCTACCCGCGCGACTACGAGGATCGCACTCACATCACGCCGATTGCGGAAATCGGCATGGAGGACAAGTATGCTGTGCGCGCTGTGGTCGGCACCGAACCCAGGGTCAACCGTATCCGCAAGGGCCTGACGCTGGTCAAGTGCACGATTTACGATGAAACCGGCACGCTGAACGTCACCTATTTCAACAATCCGTATGCTGCGGCACAGCTGCGCGTCGGACAGGAGTATGTGTTCTACGGCAAGGTGCAGGGCTATGGGCGCGGCCGCACGATGGTTTCCCCGCAGTCGGAGAAGGTCGCACCGGACGCTGACCACCCGGGACGCATCGTGCCGGTCTATCCGCTGACGGCGGGACTGACCCAGCGCGATCTTGAGCGTGTAACCGCTGTCGCGCTCGACACGCTGACCGGTGAATGGTCCGATCCGCTGCCCGAACTTTTGCGGGCGAAATACCGCCTGCCGGACGCAGTAGATGCGCTTTCTGCAATTCACCGGCCGAAAACCAAGGACGATGTGGCGCAGGCGCGCCGACGCATGGTATTCGAGGAGTTGTTTTTGCTCTGCTGCGGCCTGCAGCAGCTGAAGGAGCGTCGAAAGGCGGATTCCGGCATTGTTTTCACCTCGAATGGATTGGATTCGTTCTTTGAAGCCCTGCCGTTTACGCCGACCGGTGCACAGCGGCGTGCGATTATGGAGATCGCGGCAGACTGTGCCTCCGGACGGCCGATGAACCGGCTGGTGCAGGGCGATGTCGGCTCGGGCAAGACAGTGGTAGCGGCCGGATTGTGTGCGCTGGCCGCGCAGAACGGCTGGCAGGCGGCTTTCATGGCGCCGACCGAAATCCTCGCCGCGCAGCACGCGGAGACGCTTGCACCCATGCTGGATGAACTGGGCATCTCGTGCACGCTGCTCACCGGCTCGATGACTGCCGCGCAGAAACGTGCGGCACTGGCCGCCATCGAGACCGGTGCGGCGCAGGTTGTCGTGGGCACACACGCGCTCATTCAACAGGGTGTGCAGTTCCATCGGCTGGGTGCCGTTATCGCGGATGAGCAGCACCGGTTCGGTGTGGCGCAGCGTGCCGCGCTGTCCGCGAAGGGCGGCTCGCCGCATGTGCTCGTCATGTCGGCTACGCCGATTCCGCGCACGCTCGCACTCATTATGTACGGCGATCTGGATGTATCCGTGCTGGACGAGATCCCGCCCGGAAGAAGTCCGGTTGAGACCTACGCCGTGGGCGAAAACATGCGCAAACGTATTACTGCCTTCATCGACAAGCAGGTCGGTCTCGGTGGGCAGGCTTACGTCGTGTGTCCACTCATCGAGGACAGCGAAAATGCAGAAACCAAGCTGAAAAGTGCGGAACAGCACGCAAAAGACCTGCAGAAGCTGCTTCCGCACCGACGTGTGGCTGTGCTGCACGGACGGATGAAAAACGCGGAAAAGGATCAGATTATGCGCAATTTTGCAGCGCAGAAATACGATATTCTGGTCGCAACAACGGTTATCGAGGTCGGTGTGGACGTGCCGAACGCCAATCTGATGGTGGTCGAGGACGCAGACCGGTTCGGTCTGTCGCAGCTGCATCAGCTGCGCGGACGTGTCGGCCGCGGTACACGGCAGTCGTACTGCGTGTTCTTCGGCGCGGATAAGGGACAGGTCGCGCGGGAGCGCCTGCGCATCCTCTGCAAAACCGGCGATGGCTTCGAGGTCGCACGCGCAGACCTCGCACAGCGCGGTCCGGGTGACTTTTTCGGTCAGCGGCAGCACGGCCTGCCCGCACTGCACGTTGCGGATTTGGCGGCTGACCTTGCGCTCATGCAGAACGCCCGCGAGGAAGCGGAAGCGCTGCTGGCCGCCGACCCAACACTCGCCGGATATCCCATCCTGCTCGACCGTGTGCAGCGCATGTTCGCCGAACAAAATGATGAAGCGTTCAACTAAATTAAAAACAGGAGAGAACCTTGGTTCTCTCCTGTTTCAGTCTGTCAATAAAGTCCGGTTTCGCGACAGTTATTTATACGGGTCGTCCGGCTTGAGGTAGCAGCATTTCTTATACTTCTTGCCGCTGCCGCACGGGCACGGATCATTCGGGCCCGGCTTCTTGCCGGCACGCTTGGGCTCTGCCTTGACAGAGCCGTCGGTTGCGCCTGCTGCGCCGGTCTCCTTGGCTACCTGCTCACGCTTGGGTTCCTCACGGGTGCGAACCTGTGCAAGGAAGATCATGCGGACGGTATCCTCGCGGATGGAATCGATCATCGCGTCGAACATATCAAAGCCCTCGCGCTTATACTCGACCACCGGATCGTACTGACCGTATGCACGCAGGCCGATGCCGTTGCGCAGCTCGGTCATAGCGTCGATGTGGTCCATCCACTTGCTGTCTACGTTCTTGAGCAGTACAACGCGCTCCAGCTCACGCATGATGGGCGAGCCGAGGGCCTGCTCCTTAGCGTCATAAACCTTATGCGCCTGATCTGCCAGAATGTTGGTCAGTTGGTCAGCGGTCAGATCGTCGCACTCCTCGGGCGTGAAGGTGCAGTCCTCCGGACGCAGGAATACGCCGATGAACGGACGGCGCGCCTGCTCAACCATCTCGGTCGAAATCAGGTTATGCTCGCCGATGGCGGCATGAACCGCATGGGCGATGGTCTCGTCGATCATCTTGACGATGTTGTCCTTAACGTCCTTGCCCTCGAGCACCTGCAGACGCTGTGCGTAGATGGTCTGACGCTGGGTGTTCAGCACATCGTCATACTCAAGGACGTGCTTACGAACGCCGAAGTTGCGGGATTCGATCTTCTTCTGGGCATTTTCGATCGCGCCGGATAGAATCTTCTGATCGATCGGCTCATCATCGGCAATGCCGAGGGTGTCCATCATGTTCTGGATACGCTCGGAGCCGAACAGACGCATGAGGTCATCCTCCAGCGAAATGTAGAAGCTGGATTCGCCGGGGTCGCCCTGACGGCCGGCACGGCCGCGCAGCTGGTTGTCGATTCGGCGGGATTCATGGCGCTCGGTGCCGAGGATATACAGACCGCCTGCCGCACGAACCTTTTCGGCTGCCGCGTCGGTCTCGGTCTTGAACTTGCGGTACAGCTCCTCAAACTTGGCGCGGATAGCCAGAACCTCCTGGTCGTCAGTATCGGCATGGCCGTTTGCCTCGTAGATCATATGGTCGATGTAGTCGTGTGCAACGCGCTCGTCCATCTCGCCCTTCTGCACACGGTCCTCGACCTCGTGACGGAGATACTTCTTAATTTCATCCAGCGCCATGGTCTCGGCGTTGCCGCCGAGCATGATATCGGTACCACGGCCTGCCATGTTGGTTGCAATGGTAACTGCGCCCGGTTTGCCGGCCTGTGCAACGATCTCTGCCTCGCGCTCGTGATACTTTGCGTTCAGGATGGTGTGCTTGATGCCCTTGGCCTTCAGGATCTTGCTCAGTTCCTCAGACTTTTCGATGGAAACCGTGCCGACCAGAATCGGCTGACCCTTTGCGTGGCACTGCTCAATGCGGGCAATGGTCGCCATGATCTTGCCGCGCTCGTTCTTGTAAACCGCATCCGGATTGTCCTTACGGGCGATCGGCTTGTTGGTCGGGATTTCGATAACGTCCAGCTGATAGGTGTGGCGGAACTCCTCCTCCTCGGTCAGCGCGGTACCGGTCATGCCGGACAGCTTGCCGTACAGACGGAAGTAGTTCTGGAAGGTGATGGTTGCCAGCGTCTTGCTCTCGTGCTCGACCTTTACGCCTTCCTTGGCCTCGATCGCCTGATGCAGACCCTCGTTGTAGCGGCGGCCGAACATCAGACGACCGGTAAACTCATCAACAATGATGACCTGACCGTCACGGACAACGTAGTCTACATCGCGCTGCATAACGCCGCGTGCCTTGATGGCCTGGTTGATGTGGTGCTGCAGCGTGGTATTCGCGGGGTCGGACAGGTTTTCTACCTTAAAGTAAGCCTCGGCGCGCTTCTGACCGTGGGGGGTCAGCGTCGCGGTCTTTGCCTTTTCATCGACGATGTAATCGGCATCGATGTCGTCCTGCTCCTCCTTGGCATCCACTTCCTTGACGCGCAGGCAGGAAAGCTGAGCGGCAAAGCGGTCCGCAATCTCGTACAGCTGAGAGGACTTCTCGCCCTGACCGGAGATGATCAGCGGGGTACGCGCCTCATCAATCAGGATGGAGTCAACCTCATCGACGATGGCGAACGCATGGTCACGCTGAACCATTGCATTTTTGTAGATTGCCATGTTGTCGCGCAGGTAGTCGAAACCGAACTCATTGTTCGTGCCGTAGGTGATATCAGCGGCGTACATCGCCTTGCGGGCCTGCGGTGGAACCTCATGAATGACAAGACCGACCTTGAGACCGAGGAAGCGGTATACCTTGCCCATCCACTCACTGTCTCGCTTGGCGAGGTAGTCGTTGACGGTGACAATGTGTACGCCCTTGCCGGTCAGTGCGTTCAGATAAGCGGGAAGGGTAGCCACAAGGGTCTTGCCTTCACCGGTCTTCATCTCTGCGATACGGCCCTGATGCAGGACGATACCGCCGATGATCTGTACACGGTAATGACGCATACCGAGTACGCGCCATGCTGCTTCACGGCAGGTGGCAAATGCCTCCGGCAAAAGCTGGTCGAGCGTTTCGCCGTTCTGGTAGCGCTGCTTGAATTCGTCTGTCTTGGCGCGCAGCTCGTCGTCGGTCAGCTTTTTGAACTGCTCTTCGAGTGCGTCCACTTTATCCGCAATGGGGTAGATCTTTTTCAGCTCGTGCGACGAGTGCGTGCCGAAAATTTTGGTCAAAAAATTAGCCATTACTTTTCTTCAGCCTTTCAAAAGGGCGCAATAGCCCCATTTGTTACATATACGATAATATTATAGCATAAAGTGGACAGGATATAAATAAATTTTTTGTGAATAAGCAAATTGCTGATATTATAAAGCTGTTAAAGCGGCGGCTGTGGCGGCAAACACGGCGGCGGACGGGTCGTTTTCCCGTTCGGACAGGGGATGCCACAGGCGGTCAACACGCGCCATGCCGCCGGAAAGCCGGGTGTAGACTACCACCTGCTCCATGCCGAGCCGCACACCGGTCAGCCGCAGGTGCATCATGCAGCGGTTTTCGCTAAGATAGATGGGCTGGGTGCGGTGCAGTGCAACGTAGCCGCGCACGTTGGCCCAGCGGTAGATTTCGCTTTCGGCGAGGTCGTGGATGCTGCCGTGTTCACCGAGATGGACGGCGGTGCTGCTCAGCACCAGACTGCGGTCCACCGAGGTGACTTCGTCGTGACCGGTCAGCGGCCGTTCGTCCGCACCAAGCGTGCACAGCGCGATATTGTTGCGCAACGGGTAAAATCGCAGCGGAAGCGCGTTTATTTTAGCCGCTGCGGTGAAAACTGCTGTCTGCGTAAAAACTCCTCCGTTGCGGCGTGATTTTGCACGGATTTATCCACAGACTTGTGGATAATCGAATGGTTCCATGCCGGTGCCGCGGAGTGTTATTGTATCACGCGGAAGGCGCGGGATTTGTCAAAATGGAAATTTCAGCAAGCGGGATTTTACAGGGTACACGGATTGTGTCAGCAATACGCTCTGTCTGGGCGGCACCTGTTTTTCTGCAGCGACCCAGCGGGGTACACGAACTGCGTAAGCGTGTTCGATCCTAACGGGCGGGGAGTTTTTCGCTGAACCTCAGCGGGGGGATTCACCGCCGCCGCGGCGGGAACGTGCCGCGCCCCGCGGCGGGGCAAGAGGGTAGACACCAAGGTTTCTACCCTCTTAACTCCCACTTCCTTTTATTTCGTAGTCCGGCGCAGACCAGAGAACGGCGACCGCTCCGAAATAGGGGAATGGCAGTCGGGTTACCGCTGCGTGTCTTTCTCCGCCTTTTCGCAGTTCACAGACAGCGTACTGCTACACAGACGGTTGAGTCTACGCAGGCGCGGCACAAGGTGAATTGCCCGAAGGGCAAGAGAGGGTCCTCTGGGGGATGACCGTGCCGCGCAACACTTGAACGCGTTATACCGGAAGGCACCTGCGAATTTAGACGTTCAGTATAATTTATCTTCGCAGGTGCTGTCTGTTATAACGCGCTAACGAATCGTGCGGCACTGTTATGCCGCACTCAGCGTAGACTGAACCGTATGTGTAGCAGTACAGTAACTGAACTGCGAATAGGTAAAAGAAAAGGACGGACCCCATAGGTGGTCCGTCCGTACGACCGGAAAAATCCTCTGCCGTTCCTCTTTTTCGAAGCGGTCGCCGGTCTCTGACCTGCGCCAGACTAAGAAATAAAGGAAACGGGATTCACAAGGGTGGAAACCTTGGTGTCCATCCTTGTGCCCACCGCCGTGGGTACGGTGGTAACGCGAAGTGCGGCAAATTACATGCTGCCGCCCTTACTGCCTTCCCACACGCCGGTAGCGAGTGCAGACAGGTATGCGTTGATAAAACCGTCAATATCGCCATCCATTACAGCGTTGATATTGGCATTTTCAAAGCCGGTACGCGTATCCTTGGCGAGCGTATACGGCATGAAAACGTAGGAGCGAATCTGGCTGCCCCATTCAATCTTCTGCTGAACGCCCTTGATGTCCGAGATTTTCTCAAGATGCTCGCGCTCCTTGATCTCAACCAGCTTGGAACGCAGCATGCGCAGACAGTTTTCCTTGTTCTGCAGCTGGCTTCGCTCGGTCTGGCAGGCTACAACAATACCGGTCGCCTTGTGAATCAGTCGAACCGCAGACGAGGTCTTATTGATGTGCTGACCGCCTGCACCGGACGAACGGTAAACCTGCATTTCGTAATCATCCGGCTTGATCTCAAAGTCCGTGGAGGTATCCGGAATATCCGGAACGACCTCTACCGCCGAGAACGAGGTCTGACGGCGGCCGGATGCATCAAACGGAGAGATACGGACCAGACGATGTACGCCGTTTTCACCCTTGAGGAAGCCGTAGGCGTTTTCACCCTCAATGAGAATATCGGCGGACTTGATACCCGCGGTATCGCCATCCTGGTAGTCCATGATCTTATAGGTAAAGCCGTGACGCTCTGCCCAGCGGGTGTACATGCGGTACAGCATCGCGCACCAGTCCTGTGCCTCGGTGCCGCCGGCACCGGCGTGGAAGGATACGAGCGCGTTGTGGCTGTCGTACTCGCCGGTCAGCAGCGTGCGCAGCTTCTGCTCGGCAATGCCGTCTTCCAGCTCCTTGTAGCCGCTTTCCAGCTCCTCAAGCATGGATTCGTCGTTTTCTTCAATCGCCATTTCGCAGATGGTGAGCAGGTCATCGCACAGCTCGGTCATCTTGTTGTACGCTTCAACCTTGCCCTTGAGCGAGCCCATGCGGGAGACGATCTTCTGGCTCTCCTCCGGATTATCCCAGAAACCCGGCTGAGAGGACTTGATCTCCAGCTCCTCTACCTCACGCTTCGCCTGCTCCAGACCGAGCGAGGTGTACAGCTCCTCAAGCTCGGGCTTGAGGTTGTTCAGCTTGACCTTGTATTCCTCAAATTCCAGCATGAAAATGCTCCTTCACTTTCAGATTGTTCAAAATTTCAGTACCTTATAGTATATAGGTTCACGAGGGACTTGTAAAGATTTTTTCGTGAATTATAGCAGTTTAGATAAATAATGCGGCAAAAGTAGCGTATAAAGCGCGCAAAGAGCAAGGAAATTTTATGAAGCCATGCTGGGCGCATGGCGAATGAAATTGACGATGCTATTTGCGTGCTGTATGCGCGCACTTGTTGCAGTATTTGTCTGAACTGCTATAAGGGGTTGTCCCGTAAAGATTGTGTACATTTCCACAAGTTCGGCTTGACTAATCGCTTTTTTTCCCATATGATAGTTACTGTAAAAGGGAGTAGCTCACGCGAGAGCGCGTGGTCGGTGCCGACAAGCCCGATTGACGAAAAGTCAATCCGTACCGAGCCGTAAGCAGCAAGACTTTTACCGCAGTATGCGGTAAAAGTCTTTTTTTGTGCTCTGCAGCCGGAAATCGAGCGAAAACTCCCGCGTAAGCATGTACACTGTTGGGGATAAGGGCATTGCCGTAATAGAGCGGTGCTGCCCGAGATTTTCCGGAAACGAAGGAGGAAACGGTATGCTGTCATTTGTATTTCTGGTGATCGGCTTTGCACTTATGATCTGGGGTGCGGATAAGTTTGTTGCGGGTGCATCCGCACTGGCGCGCAAGCTGGGCGTATCACCGCTGCTGATCGGCCTGACCATCGTTGCGTTCGGCACGTCCATGCCGGAGCTGGCGGTCAGTGTCACCGCAGCCCTGCGCGGTGCAAACGAGATTGCGGTCGGCAATGTTGTCGGCTCGAACATTTTTAATCTGCTGGTGGTGGCCGGTCTGTCCGCCGCTGTCTGTCCGCTTGTGATGGATAAGACGCTGCTCCGCCGTGACTGGCCGCTGTCCATTCTCGCGTCTGTGCTGCTGTTGGGCGCCATCGCACCCGACCTGACCATCGCCCGTTGGGAAGGCGTTGTACTGCTGATTATATTCGCATTCATTCTGACGCACCAGATCCGCACCGCACTGCAGAACCGCGAGCAGCTTGCTGCCGCAGCTGCAGAAGCTGAGGTCGAGGAAGCGGAAGCACCCATGTCCGCTGCGATGATCTGGGTGAATATCCTGCTCGGTCTGGCGTGCATCGTGATCGGCGGTCAGCTGGCCGTAAACGGCGCGACCGGCATTGCTCGTATGTTCGGCCTGAGTGAAACGCTCATCGGTCTGACCATTGTGGCCATGGGCACCAGTCTGCCTGAGCTTGTTACTTCCATCGTGGCTGCACGCAAGGGACAGAACGACATTGCAATGGGCAATGTTATCGGCTCAAACCTGTTTAATATTTTCCTGATTCTCGGCGTTTCGTCGGTTATCACGCCGATTCCGGTACAGGCGACCTCTATCGTTGACTGTCTGTTCCTGATTGCCATCAGCGCGGTATTTTATCTGCCGGCGCGCAAGGGCAAGCTCGGACGTGTGCCGGGTATCGCCATGGTGGCAATGTATGCTGTCTATACGGTGTATCTTATTATGCGATAAGGTATCGCGGTCTCTTGCCTGCCCGGCAGGGGCACAAGGGTGGATACCAAGGTTTCCACCCTTTATTTCTTAGTCTGGCGCAGGTCAGAGACCGGCGACCGCTTCCATATAGGGAACGGCAGAGAAAAATTTACCATGACTTTCGGAGAAAAGAACGTAGACAAGCCGATTCGCAGTGCTGCCGTTGAGAAGAAGGGGGCGTCTCAGACTTGGCGCGCTGCCCCGAAAGGTGAACGGATGGATATCCGCGTGTTCAGCACCAAACCCGCGATAAAATCTCTCTTAGACATAGAAAAACACCCGATAGGATATTCCTGTCGGGTGTTGCCTTAATTGTAACGCAAAATCGTCATTCCGGCGGGCAAGGTGAGTGAGAACCATGCCTGTGCTCAGCACATTGGAGATAACGGTCGCAATCGGCACACCGGCCACACCAAGCGGCAGCGCGAATAAAATCAGCTTGTCCGCCAGACCGCCCTTGTGTTTGGTCTGTGCCATGAAACGATGATTCTCCTTGCATGAGAGCTACGGCATTATCTTATCATGCGGCGGACAGCGGTGCAATACGCGGGAAACGGATTTCATCATTGTAATTTTTCCTCGAAAATTGTATAATATTTTTGTATAGAAAAGCAATTTGCGTGCCGAATCTATCGTTTTGCGCCGCAGAGGAGGATAGAGGACATGAAATTTTTTGAAGCCGTGCCGGACGAGCTGTTTTCACCGCTGGCGTCACCGAACCGTGCGCTGTACGCGGATGCGCTCGATGTGCTGTACACGGCGTACCGCGAAAAGCTGAAGCTGCCCGAGGATATGCTGTATTCCATGCTGCGGAGCAGACTGGAGCAGCAGCTGGCCGAGGCTACTTTCGAGGGCGAGGACATCGACGAGGATGAGCTGCGCGATATTTCCGGCCGTGCCCGTTTCCTCATCCGCAAGCTGGGCAGCAAGGGCTGGTTTGAAAAGGAGCGCGGCACAGATTTTCGGGAATACATTACGGTTCCGGGCTACAGCAGCCGTCTGCTCGAGCTGTTCCACGCGCTGCGCGAGGACACGCCTGCACGCGGCTATTCATATGTGTTCGGCACTTATTCCACGCTCAAGGTCGCGCATGAGTCGGACAGCGTGTATGACAAAATGGCTGCTGTCTACGGCGCATATGACAACACGCGCGCGCTTATCAACCTGCTGCAGATGGTATATCACAACGTCAAGCATTATTTTCAGATGCAGATCGACATGCACAATATCGGGGAAGTGCTCGCATCGCACTTTGATGATTTCGGGCAGAAGGTGATGGAGGCGTACATCCGTCCGCTCAAGATCAAGGATTCCGTGCCGAAATACCGTGTGCCGATACAAAATGTGCTGACAGACTGGGCGGAGAACGATGATCTGCTCATCGCCATGGCGAATGCCGCTTTGGCTGACCGCCGAGGGGACACGCCGGAGAACTGCCGCGCCGATCTTCTTCGCAAAATTTACTGGATACAGGAGTGCTACGACAATCTCGAGCGCGATTATCTGGATGAGATCGATGCACAGGTGCGCCGCTACACGCGTGCGGCTACGCAGAAGATCGAAAACCTGACCAACCGAGATCAGAATATCCGCGGCAATCTGCACACGGTGCTGACCGCGCTGTCGCGCAACCGGCGTGCCGCCGATCTGGTGGACACGATTCAGCCGGTGTTCCGGCTGTATGAGCAGACCTGCCTGTCCGAGAGCAGCCTGTGGTACCGCAAGCGTCCGGGCAAGCGGACAAAGGCCGCGCCTGTGCTCGTGCAGGAAACCGAAGCGGATACGGCAGCCGCCGCAAAGGCGGCTGCACTTTTGCGCTCGGAGTATGGCCGCGGCGCCATCGCGGCGTATGTGCAGGGCTGGCTCGGTGAAAGCGATGTGTGCCGCTCGGAGGATATTCCGCTCAAGAATGATAAGGACTATGTGATGAGCCTGCTGGCGGTGCTGACCGGCAGCGACCGCTCGGCGGATTTCACGGTGCAGGAGCTGGACGGCGAACGCCGGGAAAACGGCTATGCTATTCCGGAACTGCAGATCAGCCGGAAGGAGAACAACGAATGAATTTGGAATTTCTGAATACCGCTACCGCAAAGGAGCTGGAGCAGTTCAAAGCGGTGTGCAATCAGCTGCTCAGCCGCACCTATGTGGTGCGCACGCTGTACCGTCCGGGCAGGGGACGGGTGAGCAACCCGGACTACACTTTTTTATCCATTCATTATGAGTCCGTGCGCGAGTATCTCAGCCTGCTCGACTGGGATTTGCGGCGCGACGACATAAACGGCTACTTTTATGTACTGAACACGGATGAAGCCAACAGGTGCATCCTGTCCAAGCGCGAAACCGCGATTCTGCTTGCCCTGCGCATGCTGTACGACGAAAGCCAGGAGCGCCTGGGACTCGAGCAGGACGCGCTCTGCACCGTGCGCGAGGTGCTCGAAAAGGTCGTAACCGACTACGCCATCCTGCCGGCTAAGCCGAATATGGAGGAGGTCAAGCGGGCGCTGACCGTGTTTGAAAACCACTCGATTCTGCAGCGCATCGAGGGAAAATTTAATCAGGCTGACTGCAGATTTGCCATCCTGCCGACCATTCAGACTGCCGTTTCGAGCGAACGATTGAATGAGGTCGCAGCCGTGCTGCGAAAGGAGGAGACCGCCGATGAAGAAACTGAAGAAGATTCTGCTGATTAACTGGCTGTATTTCAGCAAGGAGGTCATCGAGGTCGGTGACGTGAACTTCCTGACCGGCAAAAACGGCGCCGGCAAGTCCACGGTAATTGATGCGCTGCAGATCGTTCTGCTTGGTGAGACCAATGCGCGCAACTTCAATCTGGCGGCGAATGAGCGCTCACAGCGCACGCTGGACGGCTATCTGCGTGCCGATATGGACGAGAATAACCCGTATTCCCGCCGAGGCAAGGACTTTTCGACCTATATTGTCTGCGAGTTTGAGGACGATGTGGAACACAATAGTTTCGTGTGCGGCGTGATGTTCGACTGCCGCAGTGACGGCAGCCGCCACGATCATTTCTTTATCTATGTCGGAAAACTGCCGGAAAACTGCTTTGTCGAGGACGGCGAGGCGATGGATATTCACGATCTGCGCAAATTCCTCAAGCAGAATTTCTCCCGCGCCGAGGTGTACGATACCCAGTGGGAGTACCGCCGCAATATGCTCTCGCGGTGGAACGTGCACAACGAGCAGGTGCTCCGCATGATGAAAAAGGCGGTGTCGTTCCGTCCAATCGTGGATATTCAGCAGTTTATCACCGAAAATATCTGCGATATTCCGGATAAGCCGGACATCGAAGCCATGCAGCAGAACATCCGCAACTACAAGCGGCACGAGCAGCTGGCGCAGCAGCAGGAGGAAAAGCTGACCGCGCTGCAGGAGATCAGCACTCTGTACCGCGAAATGACGCGCTCGGTGGACCGCTGGCGCGTGCAGTCCTTCCTTGTGCAGTGGGCGCAGAAGGAGGACATGCAGGCGCAGATCGACAGCCGCGAGCAGGAAAAGCGAAACTGCCTGTCCGAGCTGACCGCGGCGGACACCGCGATAGAGGATTTGGCCGGGCAGGTGCAGGCGAAGGAGGAACGCCGCCGTCAGCTGGACCGCGATTATGCGCAGAGCGACACCTATCAGGAGCGCGAGCGGCTGGGCAACCAGAAGCAGTCGCTGCTGACCGAGCAGAGCAAGCTGGTGCAGGAGATGGAGCGCGACGCACTCGAGATCAAGCGGGAGGCGCTGCGGCTGACGCACCTGTGCGAGACCGCGCTTGCATGGGACGCCGAGGATGTGCTCGTTCCGGTGCAGCAGGCGGCAGAGCAGGTGCAGCGCACCTACGCACGGCTGTCGAGCGGCGAATGCGCGATCTTCGGTCAGGAGCAGACCGTATTCGAGGACGCCCGGCAGGCGGCAGCGGCCCTGTCGGACGCGCTGGCGAAGGCGGCGCATCAGCTTGGCGATAAGGTTGCAGAGCTGCAGCATCAGCTGACCGAAAAGCAGACTGCACTTGCCGATCTGCGCAGGAACATCAAGGACTATCCGCGCGGACTGTTGCCGTTCCGTGCCAAGTTGGCGGAGGAACTGGAGCAGCAGGCGGGAGCGCCGGTTGCGGTAGATATTCTCGCGGATGTGCTGGAAATTGAAGATGAGCGCTGGCGCGGTGCCGTGGAAGGCTATCTCAACAACCAGAAGTTTTATTTTCTGGTTGAACCGGCATATTACGAGCAGGCTTTGCGTATTTACAACAAACTCAAGTGGGAAAAGAGCCTGAACGCCTACGGTCTGGTCGATATCGGCACGCTGCGCGAGCGTGAGCATATCGACCCGCAGAGCGGCAGTCTCGCGGAAAAGGTGGAGACTGGGAACGCACTTGCGCGAACCTACATGGATTATCTGCTCGGACGCGTGATGTGCTGTGACACGGTTGAGCAGCTGCGCGGGCATCGAACCGCTATCACAGATGAGGGTATGCTGTATCAGGGCTATGTGGCGCGTGCGCTTCGCAGAGACCGTATGGAGGATGCGTTCATCGGCCGTCATGCGGTCACGCTGCGTATCGCTCGTCTGGAGGAGGAGGCCGCTGGCCTGCAGACCGAGATTTCGCACCGGAAACCCATCTGGCAGGCAGTTTCTCAGCAGAAAGCGCCCATGCTGACACCATATTATGTGCGAAACATCGTACCGCAGCGGCAGGCGGATTTTCTGTACCGCGCGGAACTGGAGGAGGAGATCAACGCGATCGACGAGCAGGTTTCCCATCTCGACCTGCTGTGGCTGGATCAGCAGAAGCAGCTGATTGTCGAGATCAGCGACGAGATTGCGGCGCTGAGTCATCAGCGCGAGGTGCAGATCGCACACAAGGCAAGGCTGGAGGAGCGTATTCGTCAGCTGGACGAGGAAATCCTGCCCGAGCAGTACCGCAGCCGCACCGAAATGGAGCGCAGGCTGGCGGAAACCTTCTCGGAGACCTACCGCGACGATATCGGTCTGCCGCGCTACCGGCAGGAGCTGGAGCGTCTGCACCGGCCGGATATCGTGTACCGCAATTTCAGCAGCCACCATGCACAGGTTGTCAACGAGATGGAGAACGCCCGCGCGGCACTCCTGCGGGCGCGCCGAGAATATGTCGAGAGGTTTGGGCCGTGCTCGTTCCGCGTGGAGGCAGATGACAATGCGGAGTTCGATGCGGAACGCCGTGTGCTCGAGGAAAGCGAGCTGCCGCAGTACCGCACCAAAATCCGTGCCGCACGCGAGAGTGCGATGGAGCAGTTCCAGAACGACTTCCTGTCCAGGCTGAAAAGCAGCATCGAGCAGGTGCAGGATCAGGTCAAGAACCTCAATCGGGCACTGCGGCAGGCGCAGTTCGGCACGGACAGCTACCAGTTCCGCGTGGACCGCAATCCGGATTACGCCGAATATTACGACATGATTATGGCGCCGGAGCTGATGGAAGGCGATATTACGCTGTTTTCCGCACAGTTTCAGGAGAAATACGGTCCGCTGATCGACAAGCTGTTCAGCCAGATCACCATGGCAGACGATACCCAGCTCAACGCCCGCAAGCAGAGTGAGCTGCAGGAGAACATCGAGCGGTACACCGACTTCCGCACCTATCTGAAGTTCGATCTGGAGACCACCGATCAGAACGGCTCCAAGCAGCTGCTGTCGCAGACGCTCAACACTAAGTCGGGCGGCGAGACGCAGACGCCGTTCTATATCGCGGTTCTGGCGTCGTTTGCACAGCTGTATCGCGTGAGCGATACGTCCAGCTTTGGCAACACCGTGCGTTTGGTCGTGTTCGATGAGGCGTTCAACAAAATGGACAGCGAACGCATCATCGAAAGCGTGCGTCTGCTGCGCAAAATGGGTCTGCAGGCGATCATCTGCACCCCGCCGGATAAGGTTTCGGATATCATGCCGATCGCTGACCGCACGCTGCTGGTCGATAAGCATAAGTATCGGATGCACATTCTGCCGTTCAGTAAGGAGAATGCACAGTAAAGAAAAATCCCGCTTTCTCGCGTGAGAAGGCGGGATTTTTGTGTGATTTCGGACAGGCTGCCCCGTTAGACAGGCGAAGTCCTTCTATACGGCTGGCTATTCTGACTCTATTGTACTTTGCGGGCAGAACATCTTACAATTCACCGCACATGAGTGCGCCGAGCGCGTCCTCGAAGGTACGGCTGCCGAGAGAAATCGCACCGAGTGCTTCGGCACGGCGTCCAACCTCGTATTTGTGCAGGTGCACGCCGCCTTCCGGGCACTGCGTGGTGATATACACGCGCGTACCGCTTTGGATCAGGTCGCGCACGGCGGATTCCAGACGGGCGGGTACGCCGCCTGCACCGAAGGCTTCGAGTACGACCTTGGGGTAGCCGAGCAGCACGGAGAAGAATGACGGGTCGAGATCGGGGGTCAGGCGCACCGGAAGGATGTGGGTGTCGATTTGTTCTACGAGTTTCGGTTCACCGGAGGGTACAGGCGCAGGTGTGTTCCAGTGTACTTCACTCTCACGGATTTCGCCTGCCGGTGCGGCATTTGCCGAGAGAAATGCGTCAATCTCAGTCGAATGCTGCTTGAAAACGTGGCTGCCGTGCAGAATTTGACCGTTCATCACGGCGTACACGCCTGCGCGTCCGTCTGCCGCAGTGCGGAATGCATCCAGCAGATTGCGCGGCGCATCCGAGTCCGGCACGCCCATCGGCAGCATGGAGCCGGTCAGCACGAGCGGCTTATCGAAATGCGGCAGCAGGTGGGTGAGCAGCGCAGCGGTGTATGCGAGCGTATCCGTGCCGTGCGTGAGCACAAAGCCGTCGAATTTCTCGCGGTTTTGCCAGACCGCCTGGGCCATGCGCTGACGGTCGGCGGCGGTCACGTCGGTCGAGTCCAGCTGCATGAGATCGAGCGTTTCGACTGTGCACAGCGCAGACAGTTCAGGCAGTGCGCCGAGCAGTGCGGCGCTGTCCAGAGCGGGGGAAAGACCGTGTGCGGTCTCGCAGCACGCAATCGTGCCGCCGGTGGCGATCATTAAAATATGAGGCATGATTTTCCTCCTGAAAGTTGTTTTTACGGATAGAAAGCCGGATTAACGGCACTGCGCCTGATAATTTTCTCCCCATTTCCACAGGGCGTCCATCACGGGTTTCAGGCTGTACCCGAGTTCGGTCAGCGTGTATTCCACGCGCGGCGGCACCTCGGCGTAGACCTTGCGCGTCAGCAGGCCGCTCTGCTCCATCTGGCGCAGCTGTGCGGTCAGAACCTTCTGTGTGACGTGCCCGATGGACTTTTTCAGTTCGCCGAAACGCAGGGTGCCGTTCATCAGGTCACGCAGGATGAGCACCTTCCATTTATCGCTGATGAGCGTCAGTGTGGTCTCGACAGGGCAGGCGGGCAGCTCCTTTTTTGCGGTCGATTCGGTCAGTTCCATGAGAAAAACCTCCTTGTTAACGCGATTTGCGCCAATAGTATCTTTTGGGTAACTACACCACAATATTGTGCTTACTTTACAGATTGGCACTACGGCTTTATTATAGAATCACCGAAAGGGAAAAGCAATCCCAATATAGAAAAAGAAAATAAAATTTTCATGGAGGTATTTATCATGAGCAAGGTCGTAGAATTTCTGCAGGCGAATCCGGTACAGTATCTGGCAACCGTAGGCCGTGACGGCAAGGCAAAGTGCCGCCCGTTCATGTTTTCGGGTGAGATGGACGGCAAGCTGTGGTTCTGCACGAACAACACTAAGGACGTTTACAAGGATATGCAGAGCAACCCGGAGATCGAAATCTCGGTTTCCAGCCCGAAGTACGCATGGATTCGCCTGCACGGCAAGGCTGTTTTCGAGAACAACATGGCTGCCAAGGAGATGTGCATCGCAAATCCGATCGTCAAGAGCCAGTACGGCGAGGCGACCAACCCGATCTTCGAGGTGTTCTATCTCGAGGATGCACACGGCAGTATCGCTGATTTCTCCGGAAATCCGCCGTATGAATTCTAAAATCTGCTGAAACCCTCTGAATCAGCCTATACACAGCGTACAGGCTGATTTCTTTTGCACTTTGCCGAACTAAGTATTGAACTGCGCCGCCGAGATAGTGTATACTGATATTCGGTTTAATAAGGGGGTCAAACAATGGATTTCATCAAGAAAAACGGCGCCGGACTGCTGCTGTGCCTGTGCATTGCGATTCCGGCATGGCTGCTGGGACAGGCGGTGCCGGTTGTCGGCGGACCGGTATTCTCCATCCTGATCGGCATGGTGCTCACACTGTTCTGGAAGGACAAGACCAAGGTGCAGCCGGGCATCGGCTTTACCTCGAAAAAGGTGCTGCAGTACGCGGTTATCCTGCTCGGCTTCGGTCTTAACCTGTCCGAGATTGCCAAGGTCGGCGCACAGTCGCTGCCCATCATCGTTTCGACGATCGGCACCTCGCTGATCGTGTCGTTCGTGCTGTGCAAGGCAATGAAGGTACCGTCCAACATCTCGACGCTGGTCGGTGTCGGCTCGTCCATCTGCGGCGGCTCGGCAATCGCGGCAACCGCTCCGGTCATCGGCGCGGACGATGAGGAGATCGCACAGGCCATCTCGGTCATTTTTCTGTTCAACGTCATCGCGGCGCTGACCTTCCCGACGCTCGGCGGCATGCTCGGCATGACCGACCACGGTTTCGGCCTGTTTGCGGGCACGGCGGTCAACGATACCTCGTCCGTAACGGCAGCCGCTTCCGCGTGGGACGGCATTCACGGCAGCAATACGCTGGAAATTGCCACCATCGTCAAGCTGACGCGCACGCTGGCGATCATCCCGATCACGCTCGTGCTGGCGCTGTGGCGCACCCACAAGGCCAAGACCGAGCAGAGCAGGGGCGGCGAAGCCTTCTCGCTCAAGCGCGCGTTCCCGATGTTTATCCTGTACTTCGTGCTCGCGTCCATCATCACCACGGTGTGCACCACGGTCGGCGTACCGGCAGGCGTGTTTACGCCGCTCAAGACGCTGTCCAAGTTCTTTATCGTCATGGCAATGGCGGCTATCGGCATGAATACCAATATCGTAAAGCTGGTCAAGACCGGCGGCAAGCCGATTTTCATGGGCTTCTGCTGCTGGGTCGCTATTGCGTGCGTCAGCATTGCAATGCAGCATTTGCTTGGTTTTCTCTAAGCGGAATGAAAAAGCACAAAGGACTAATGTCCTTTGTGCTTTTCGCGTTTTTGCTGCTGTTTGAGTGTATAAAGCCGTTTGGCCTCGGCTTGTTTGCGCGCACGGCTTCGGCGCTTGCGCGCCTGCTTGTTCTGCTCCTGCTGGAGCTGCAGCGCCTGCTGCGATTTGGTGCCGATGCCGATTGGCGCGGTCTGCCGTCCGGCTTCCCGCTGTGCCCGTTTGGGATTGCGGTGTGCAGGCTTTATGGCAGTCTCAACAGCCGGACTGAATTGCAATCGGTAGTAGTGCCG
Organism: Butyricicoccus sp. AM78-15b2TA; assembly: GCF_027665985.1. Taxonomy (NCBI): domain Bacteria; kingdom Bacillati; phylum Bacillota; class Clostridia; order Eubacteriales; family Butyricicoccaceae; genus Butyricicoccus; species Butyricicoccus sp. AM78-15b2TA. The sequence goes on along the minus strand of NZ_JAQEHY010000003.1, from coordinate 247,896 downwards.
CAGCAGGTAAATCAGCAGCTCCGGCTCCTTTGGCTCTGCGCCGAAGGTTACCTTTGCCGCGGATAACCTGCCGTTTTCGATCCGCTCGAATACACCGACCCAGAACGGGTCCTCAAAAAATACGGTCAGTTTGCCAATTACTTTGTCCATTGTTTTTCCCTCCTGAAAAATAAATGAACAAAGAATGGACAACCCGGAGGGGCAGGTTACTTACCCTGCAAAAGCAGGACGGCCGGGCTACCTACCGGCTCTGGTGCACGGAGTGCATGTTGCGTTTTTATCTTTGCAGTTTTATTATAGCATGGAAATGCAGGATGCGGTTGAAGATTTTGATTTGCGGGTTCGATATGCCTGCCTCATAGTATAACAGAAGTCCCTGTACCATACAGCACAGGGACTTGAAGGAAAGAGAGATTTAGGCGTTTTCCATGATGGCCTTAACGGCAGCTGCGGTATCGGTCAGCGGGAACAGCTCATAGCCGACACGGCCGGTGTAGCCGCACTCCTCGAGGTGACGGATAACCTTCTTATAGTTGATCTCACCGGTGCCCGGCTCATGACGGCCCGGAGCATCAGCAACGTGAATGTGGCCGAAGGTGTCGCCGTAGTTGGAGATGGTATCGCAGATGCAGCCCTCGTTGATCTGCATGTGGTATACATCATACAGCAGCTTGAGACGCGGAGAGCCGATCAGACGAACGATTTCAGCGCCCATCTGGGTGGTAGCGAGGAAGTTGCCGACGTGGTCGGTGGTGATGTTCAGCGCCTCGAGGTTGAGGTTGATCTCTTCCTTCTCGGCCAGCTCAGCGCAGGCGAGCAGCGTGTCGTACATCGAGCACAGCTTTACGGTGTGGGAAAGGTTATCGTAGTGGTTTACTACAATGCCGCCATCACCCAGTGCGTTGGAGTGGATGGTAACGCTGGCTGCGCCAACCTTCTTAGCCGCCGCGATGGACTCCTTCAGGTAGTCCAGATACTTCTGCTTGTGGGTCGGGTCTACGAGCGAGTAGTCCGCATCACCGTTGAAGCCGGAAATTGCAATGCCGGCCTTCTCAGCAGCCTCGCGGGTCGCATCCAGATCGCGGATACGCCAGTCCCAGAACTCTACGGCCTCAAAGCCGTCGTTCTTTGCAGCCTGGAAACGGTCGAGCCAGTCCAGCTCGGTGTAAAGGGTATCGATGCAAGCGCATTTTCTCAGTGCCATAATAAATTACCTCCAAATTTTCTTGTTTCAATCATAGCAATTCAGACAAATACTGCAACAAGTGCGCGCACACAGCACGCAAATAGCATCGTCACTTTCGCTTGCTATGCGACAGCATAGCTGCGCAAAACTTCCTTACCCTTTACGCGCTGCATCCGCTACTTTTGTCGCATTATTTATCTGAATTGCTATACTCTTGTGATTTGATGATACATCAAGCGTATCGGATATGCAATACGCTGTTCTGTAAAAATTAAAACGGGTTACGCGCCGATTCCGAGCGGCGAGAATGCCAGATAAACCAGCACAACGCACACGATAACGATCACGCTGACGATATTGCGGTACTTCCACGGCGTCAGGTCTACCGCGCCGACGTCCTCCTGTACCCAAACCTCAGCACCCTTGCGTTTATTGTGACGGTGCATGAGGTACATGATCAGCATTTCAAGCGGCCACAGAACGGATACAGCGTACAGATAGTGCACGGTGCCCTCGTTGCCGCCGAACAGCGAATAGCTGGGAGACAGGAGCATGAAGCCGCCATAGCAGATGATGTGGAATACCATGATGAAGCGTGCGCTGTACTTCGGCAGGCAGTTGAAGAAGAAGCCGCCGAATACACCGGACAGGACCGGCAGACCGACCAGCATAACGAACGAATCGAGGAAGGTCTTGAGTCCGGCAGGGAAGAAGTAGACCATCGGACCGACGATCATCGAGAAGATTGCGAACACAATGCCGATATTCTTGCCGACCGAGACCAGCTTTTTATCGCTGGCGTTCTTGTTGATGAATTCCTTGTAGATGTCCATCGTGAACATGGTGTTTACCGAGTTGAGCACCGAGTTGAACGAGGACAGGATCGCGCCGAACATAACAGCGGCGAAGAAGCCCATGATCGGCTGCGGTACAACGCGGGTGATCAGTGCCGGATATGCGTCGTCCATCATGGAAACCTGCGTGCCCTCGATGTTGAAGATCGCGTAAGCGATAACACCCGGCAGAGCGAGGAACATAAAGCCGAGGATTTTCAGGAATGCGCAGTAGAGTGCGCCCTTCTGCGCTTCCTTGAGGTTTTCAGCAGCGAGCACGCGCTGGATGAACGACTGATGCGTGCACCAGGACTGGAAGCCGAGGAATACCAGACCGAGGAACACGGTCGGCCACGGAACCGCCGGTGCTTCGCTCTGCGCGGGTGCGATGGAGTTGAGCATATCGGCGTGGTTGTGGATCAGGTAGCGCACGCCGTCCATGATGGCAACGCCGCTGTCGCTGCCGGAGGCATGACCGAGCACGTTGAGCGCGAGGAACGGGATCATCAGTCCGCCGATCAGCAGACCGACGCCGTTGATGGTATCCGATACCGCAACCGCTTTCAAACCGCCGAAGATGGCGTAGATCGAACCGATGATGGTGATCAGAATGCAGAGAATAACAATAGACTGGAACTTAGTAATGCCGAGCGTGCCGGACAGGTTGAAAATGTTTTCAAATACCAGCGAACCGGAGTACAGAATGACCGGAATCTGCACGAACAGGTACAGAATAATGTACGCGATGGAGAACCACAGCTTGGTGGGTCGGTCGTAGCGCTCGCCGAGCAGCTGCGGGATGGTGGTGATGCCGCTTTTGAGATAGCGCGGCGCGGCAAACAGCGCCAGCACGATCAGCGCGGTGGCTGCCATGACCTCGAATGCCATCGGGCTCATGCCGATCGCCCAGGTCTGTCCGTTCGTACCGACAAGCTGCTCTGCGGAGAGGTTGGTCAGCAGCAGCGAGCCTGCAATGACAATGCCCGGTAGACCGCGTCCTGCCAGAAAATAGCCGTCGGCGGTGGTCTGGTCATCGCCCTTGGTCTTGACGTAGGAGATGACCGCAACTAAAATCGTAAAAAATACAAAGGTTACGCAAGTGAATATCATTTTCTCTGTTCTAACTCCCTCAATTTGTAGAAAAAAACCGTTGGTGCATAGCGCACCAACGGTTTTAGCACATTGCTTAGACTGTGTGCGTGGTGTGAAAATGAAGCTGTGATTAAGCCTCGATCTCGGAGATCTTGACCGGACGGCCCTCATGCAGAGACTTGGTAGCAGCAGCTGCCATCAGTACCGGATACAGACCGTCCTCGCCGGTAACCGGAGTCTCCTTGTCATTGATAACGGCATCTGCGAATGCCTGCATTTCTGCAACGAATGCGCCGGTGTAGCGGTCCCACATTACCTTGTAGGCTACGCCGTGTACCGCGCCGTCTGCGGTGGACAGAACAGCGGTGTTCGGGGTGTCGTTCTGGTCCTCGGCACAGCCTTCGGAGCCGAATACCTCAACGCGCTGGTCGTAACCGTAAACTGCCTTGCGGCTGTTGTCGATCACGCCGATCGCGCCGTTTGCGAACTTGAGGGTAACGAGCGCGGTATCAACGTCGCCGGCCTCACCGATGCCCGGATCGACCAGAACGGAACCAACTGCATTTACCTCGGTAACTTCGCTGCCTGCGAGGAAGCGGGCCATATCGAAGTCATGGATCATCATATCGTAGAAGATACCGCCGGAAACCTTGACATAGGATACCGGAGGCGGCTCCGGATCGCGGGAGGAGATCTTGATGATGTTGACCTTGCCGACCTTGCCGTCACGAACCATGTCGTAAACTGCGCGGTGGTTGTGGTCGAAGCGGCGGCAGAAACCGATCTGCAGCTTTACGCCGGATTCCTTGGCTGCGTTGATGGCAGCGTGAACCTTCTCCAGATCATAATCAATCGGCTTCTCGCAGAAGATGTTCTTGCCTGCGTGAGCAGCCTCGATGATGTACTTGGAATGGGTGTCGGTAGAGGAGCAGATGAGCACTGCCTCGATCTCGGGATCGTTCAGAATGTCGTTTGCGTCCTTGGTGGTGTTCGGAATGCCGCAGGACTTGGCAAATGCCTCGGTCTGCTCATTCATAAACGGGTCAGCGATGGTCTTGATCTCCATCTCCGGTACGAACATGGAAATGTTCTTTGCGTGTACCTTACCGATACGACCCGCACCGATAATACCTACTTTCATGGGTGTTCCTCCTTAAATGAACATTTGGAATAAAAAGAGAGGTTTGTATGAAGCGTTGGAGCGCGTTTCCATACATAGTTTCCGCCGCAGGCGGTATTAAATCGTGAAGGCGTTGCCTTCACAAAAAAACGCGGAGCATGTATCTGCGTTTTTTTACAAGTAAGAAAATCGGTGTGCCGCTGTGCGACGCGCTGATTTTCGCCCGGGAATCATCCGCGGCAAAGCCGCGGTGTTTCCCATCTCCTTGAAATGCGTGCATTTCAAGGAATTATTTCAGCCAGTTTGCGAAGTTGTCCAGACGAGCCTGTGCGTTGTCCTTGGTGATGATCTCGGTGCCGGTGTCTACGTCGCCGTACTCCTCGCCGTTCAGGATCTTCACGATGGTCTCAACTGCCTTGTAGCCGATGTCGAAGTTGTTCTGTGCAGCGGTCATGGTCAGCTCGCCGTTCAGAACGGCTTCTACTGCGGACTTCTGGCCGTCAAAGCCGAGGAAGATGGTTTTTGCATAGTTCGGATTGTCCTTTGCGGTACGGGCAGCTGCCAGCGCCATATCGTCGTTGTTGGAGCAGATGATGGCAACGCCTTCCGGATACTTGCTCATGATGCCTTCCATCGCGGTTACAGCGAGGTCAGCGGTTGCGTTAGCGTACTGGGTTTCGTTATCAAGGAACTCGCCGCCAGCTTCGTTTACGCCTTCGCGGTAGCCTTCCATGCGGGCGGTGTTGGTTGCGTCACCCTGAACGCCTGCGATCTCGATGCACTTGATATCGGTCCAGCCGGCTGCCTTTGCAGCTTCAACAGCGGCCTTGCCGCCTTCCTTGGCTGCTTCCTTGTTGCCGGTGCCGACGAATGCGAGGCACTTATCGGAATCAATGCGGGTATCGTATGCTACGACCGGCTTGTCGGTGTTTGCGATAGCGGTTGCAACAGCCTCGGACTGCAGCGGAGCGATCAGGTAGCCATCGTAGGACTCAACCGCAAGGTCGGTCTGGATGGTGTTGAGCTGCTCCTCGTAGTAGGTCTCAGCCGGAGGGCCCTTGATGTCCAGGCTGACCTGATCCGGGTGCTCATCCTCATATGCCTCAGCGCCTGCCTGAACAATGTTCCAGAACTCGGCAGCGTTGGTCTTGAGCACCATGCTGATCTTGTACGGGCCGTCATGGGTGGAGGCGGTGTCGCCGCCGTCGGCTGCGGAAGAATCGGTGCCGCCGCCGCAAGCGGTCAGGCTGAGTGCGAGGGCGCTGGTGAGCAGGGCTGCTAACAGTCTCTTTTTCATAGTGTGTCTCCCTTTCTTTTCTCGTTTTTCTTCTCTTGCCTCTCTTTCAGCACTGTGCGATTGTGTGCTCTGTGCTGTTTATGTGCTTATTATAGCGAGCGGGTACGGGAGTGTCAACAGGTAATTTGCCGGTGTGAAAATCGTTAAAATGGAAATAACGTCAAAATAAATGGATAAAATGCGTGTAAATGCGTATAAACTGAGAAATACAAAACAAATATGTGGAAAGCGAGGGTGGTCACAAGGTTTGGTGTGTGCAATTGTATATGTCGCACAAAGCACACATTCTGTGAAAAACACAGAATATCGCACATGGTTTTGAAAAAATGAAAAATAGAGCATAAAACACCGGATATATCGGGAAATTCGTACCGAAAACTGTATGTGCAAATGCACAGAAAGAAGGAAAGCACAGATTGCGTCTTCACAAAGCACAGAAATATGGTATAATAAGCACAGAGAAAAGAAACATCGCAGAGAGATGCAGGATAGTATAAAGAGCAATTACGAAAAGGTGAAGGATTATGAACAAAAGACCAACCATTCAAACGGTTGCCGAGCTTGCGGGCGTCTCCCGCGGCACGGTAGACCGTGTATTAAATAATCGTTCGTATGTGCGCGCGGATGTGCGTGCGCGCGTGCTGAATGCCATTCAGGAGACCGGTTATCTTTCTCCGAAGGAGGCGCATCGGCAGGCCGCAGAGGCAAAGCTGCCGCTCAAACCTGTGCGTTTGGGTGTGCTTTTGCCAAACTGGAGCGGACCGTTCCACGAGGACGTCCCGAGAGGCATTCAGGCTGCGCGTTCTGAGCTGGAAAAGCGCGATGTTGAGGTGCGTGTGTGCACTTGTGATACAGATATTCCGCGCGAGACCATCGAACTGTTGGACGAGCTGGTAAACTGGGGCGCGCAGGGCATCGCACTGTGTGCATTAAATGATATTTCGATCGAAGCACGCATCGGAGAATTGGCCGAACAGGGCATTCCGTGCATCACGTTCAACTCGGATCTGCCGAACAGCCGCCGTTTGTGCTTTGTGGGTCAAAATTACGCACAAAGCGGCCGTATCGCCGCCGAGCTGCTCAGCAAGTGCGTGCCGAAAAACGCGCGTGTGCTGGCGATGGCGGGCAATCTGGAGTACGACGGCCACCGCACCCGTTTAGACGGCTTCTGCGAGCATCTGAAGAAAAAGGGCTTCTCTTCCTCGCAGATCGAGATTGAGGAGACCTATAACGACTACCGTTTGACCTATAACCGCGTCACGGCAGCACTGCAGTCGGACAATCCGCCGGCGGCCATCTATATGGCAAACCGCAGCGTTACCGGCTGCGTGGACGCGCTCAAAGCTGCAGGCATGGATCAGCAGGTGCGTGTGATCGCACATGATATGTCGTTGCGCCGCAAGCAAATGCTGCTCGACGGCTCGCTTGATCTGACCATCACACAGGATATGTTCCGGCAGGGCAGCCAGCCGCTGCGTCTGCTCGCAGACCTGCTGCAGAAGAATATTCAGCCGGAAAACAGTAATAAGGGGTCGGAAATTTCCATTATCTGCGCACAGAATATCGAATAACGCAAAAAAGACGCTGTATCAAGCTGATACAGCGTCTTTTTTGCTTGTTCGGGGTGTTTTTGTCGTTATGCGATAAGAACTCCGCCAAATGAGGCGGGCTGAGGGCAGTCCGCCCTACGGGATTGCAGAACCGGCTTTTATCGCGGATTCTGCGGCATCTGCCAGGCGAAATGGTCGCAATGCAGCAGCTCCTCCGCTCTGTGCGAGCACGGCTCATCCAGATACTCGCGGTACAGTGCCTGAACCGCCGGATTTTCATGCGAAAAACGCAGCGGTGCATTCTGATCGAGTCGGAACAGAACCTTGCCGCGGTCGGCGGCCTTTTCGCGGTCGGTGCCGTCCACCGGCTGACCGCCGCCGCCGGCACAGCCGCCCGGGCATGCCATGATCTCCACAAACTCATAGTGTACCTCACGGCGCTGCAGCGAGCGCAGAAGCTGACGTGCGTTGCCCAGTCCGCTCGCTACCGCGCAGCGCACAGTCCGGCCTGCCAGCTCGAACGTCGCTTCGCGCCACGGCAGCGGAGAGATCGTGCCGTCGTCACGTACCTCGCGGAACGCATCCGGCGACGGATTTTCGCCGGTGGTGAGGAAGTACGCCGAACGCAGCGCAGCCTCCATGACGCCGCCGGTCGCGCCGAAAATAACGCCTGCGCCGGTGCCGTCACCCAGCGGAGAATCAAACGCGGATTCCGCGATGTTTTCCACATCAAGGTGCTCGGCACGCGCCATGCGCGCCAGCTCTCGGGTGGTGATGACCAGATCGACATCGCTGCCGTGACCGGCCGAATCCATGCTCGGCAGCTCGCGCTCGGCCTTTTTTGCGATGCACGGCATGATGGAGATGCTGTAAATTTTGTCCGCATCCACGCCGAGGTTGTGTGCCAGCCAGGTCTTGCCGACCGCGCCGAACATCTGCTGCGGCGACTTGGCGGTGGACAGGCGACCGGTCATTTCCGGGAACTGCGACTTCAAAAAGCGCACCCAGCCCGGACAGCACGAGGTAAACATGGGCTGATTGTCCAGATCGCCCGCCTGCAGACGCTGGAGCAGCTCGGTGCCCTCCTCCATGATGGTCAGATCGGCGGAAAACGTGGTGTCGAACACATAATCCGCGCCCAGCTTGCGCAGAACGGACACCAGCTGACCGACAGTTGCCTTGCCGGTCGGCATGCCGAAGGCTTCGCCCCATGCAGCACGCACGGCCGGAGCAATCTGCACAATGGTCACGCGGTCCGGATCACCGAGCGCAGCATACGCCTTCTGCGTGTCATCGCGCTCGCGCAGAGCGCCGGTCGGGCAGTGCGTAATGCACTGACCGCACAGCGAGCAGTCCGCCTGCTTGATTACGCGGTTTTCCGAAACATCAATGGTGGTGCGCGCACCAGAGCCGCTGATATCCCAGACGGACAGCGACTGCACCTTGTCGCATACCTGAATGCAGCGCATGCACTTGATGCACTTATTTACATCGCGGTAGAGCGGGAACGTGGTCGTCCAGTCGGCCTTTTTGCCGTGTGCGAGGTCGGTGGGGTAGGAAACACCCAGAATGCCCATATCGTTTGCGATCTTCTGCAGCTGGCAGGTGCCCGAGCGGATGCAGGTCGCGCACTTGTTGTCGTGCTGCGAGAGGATAAGCTCCATATTGACACGGCGCGCCTCAAGTGCACGCGGAGAATTGGTGTGGATGACCATGCCTTCACGCACAACGTTGTTGCACGAGGGAACCAGCTTGCCCTCGCCCTCTACCTCAACACAGCAGACGCGGCAGGCGGAGATTTCGTTCAGCTCTTTTAAGTAGCACAGGCTGGGGATTTCGATATCGACAGAGGCGGCGGCATCCAGAATGGTGGTGCCTTCCGGTACAGTCACCGGAATAGAATTGATCGTCAGATTTACCATTTAGAAGAACGCCCTCCCTTGAAAATACCGTAGCCGAAGTGATCACAGCGCAGACAGCGGGAGGTCTCCTGATGAACCTCCTGCTCGGTCATGCCGCACTTTACCAGATCAAAGTTGCCGACGCACTCCTCGGCGGGTCTGCTGCGCAGCTCGATGCGGCCGCAGGCCGGCATATTGGTCAGATGCGGTGCCGGAATCTCAACATTGCTCTTGATAACGTGACGGAAGCCGAGGTGCGCGTCAATGTTGGCTGCAGCCACCTTGCCGGCGGCTACCGCGCGGATAACGGTCGCCGGACCGGTAACGGCATCGCCGCCCGCGAATACATGCGGGGTGTTCGGCACAAATGCGTCGGATTCGGCCTGAATCTTGCCGCGCACGACCGGAGCGATCTGCTCGAACGGCTTTGCGTCGATGGACTGGCCGATGGCTACGATAACGACATCGCACGGTGTGCGGAGCAGCGGCTGATCGGCATCATAGGGACGCGGACGACCGTCCTTGCCGTAGGCACCGATGACCTGCGGACGTGTCCACAGAGCGGTAACGCGGCCCGTTTCATCGGTCTCAATGTGATCGGGCGCCTGCAGTGAGAGAATCTGGCAGCCTTCGCTCTGTGCTTCTTCGATCTCCTCTGCGAGTGCGGTCATATCGGTCACGCGTCGGCGGTAGACGCACGTTACTGCGGAGGCACCGAGACGGATTGCGGTTCGGGTTGCATCCATCGACACGTTGCCGCCGCCGATGACGCAGACGCGCTTGCCCTTGAAGTCCGGCACGCGGCCCTCGCCGATGTCGCGGAGCAGCTGCACCGCGGAGTGTACGCCGACTGCGTCCTCGCCGGGAATGCCGATCTTCTTGTCGTTATGCGCACCGATGGAGATGTAAACCGCGTCGTACTGGTTCTCAATCTCAGCGAACGAAATATCGCGGCCGATGGAAACGCCGGTGTGCACCTCAATGCCGGTGGACAGGATGAAGTCGATATCCGCATCCAGCTTGTCCTGCGGCAGACGATAATCCGGAATGCCGTAGCGCAGCATACCGCCGAGCTTGGGACGCTGGTCATAGACTACGACCTGATGACCCATCAGCGACAGGAAATACGCTGCCGACAGACCACCCGGTCCGCCGCCGATGATGCCGATTCGCTTGCCGGTCGAGGGTGCGGAATCCGGCGGCGTGGTGTTGTCCGCGTGGTCGCACGCGAAGCGCTTGATGCCGCAGATGTTGACCGCATCGTCCACCATGCTGCGGCGGCAGTGTGCTTCGCACGGGTGCTCGCAGACATAGCCGCATACGGTCGGGAAGGGGTTGTCCTTGCGGATCAGGCGCACGGCGTCGTTGTAGCGGCCGGCACGCACGAGTGCAATGTAGCCCGGAATATCCACACCGGCAGGGCACAGTGCTACACACGGTACCGGATGATCCCAGCCGAACAGACAGCGGCCGCTTTCCACATGGGAGAGGTAGTCATCGCGGAAGCCCTGCACGCCCTGCAGAACCATGCGGGCAGCCTCATAGCCGATGGCGCAGTCCGCCGTATCCTGAATGACACGGGCGGTTTTCTCGATCAGGTCAATGGTCTCCGGTGTTGCGGTGGAGTCCAGCACCTGCTCGAGCAGAGTGGTCAGCTGTCCCAGACCGATGCGGCACGGAACACATTTGCCGCAGGTCTGTGCATGGCACAGACGCAGGAACGACAGCGACATATCCACCGGACACAGACCCGGAGGACTGGCGCTGATGCGCCGCTCGATATCGCGGTACAAGCCGGCAATGACGGTCTCAGCCTTGCCCGGCGTTTCAATGGATAAACGACTCAAAAAAGTCCCCTCCCTTTCTTGTAAAAACATATAAAAAATAATAGAACTTTTGGGCGGATAAGTCAATTGCAACTCAGTGATTTTGGAGAAAATACCAATAAAAGCTGCTTGCAGTGGCAGCTGGAGGATGGATATGCTATACTGACAGAAAAAGAGAAGGAGAGCGAAGCTATGCGTATCATCAATTTCGGTTCGCTGAATATAGATAAGGTATATCGGGTGGAGCAGTTTGCCCGGCCGGGACAGACCATCACCGTGAAGGACTGCGCCGTAGCTGCAGGAGGCTTCGGCGGTATCCGCCATCGCTGTCTCGCGCGCAGGAACGCATAAATCATCGGAAACGGGGCAAACTGAATCTCCGAAAGGAGTGTATCGGTATGCACATTACAATCGAACGAGGCGGCTGTATTTCCTGCGGCCTGTGTGAAGGAACCTGTCCTTCCGTGTTCCACATGGCGGAGGACGGCCTTGCCGAAGTCCATCATCAGCCGGAAACCGCAGAGGAGCAGGCGGGTGCGCAGGAGGCTGCAGGCGGCTGTCCGGTGGCCGTCATTCATGTCAGCTGAACAACGTAAGCGTAAAGGCAGACCGTTGGGTCTGCCTTTTTGCATCGACCGCAAGAATTTGAAAGTTTGCCTGAGAGCCCCGCTCATATCCCGCGAATAGGGGCGTTCTTTTCGCAAGAATGCTCTGTTTTTTCAGCCCCCGAAACGCTACAATAGAATCATCAAATGGAGAGCGGCAAAACCGCCGCGTAAGAGTGAGAGTTACATATAAAAGGAGAGAATATACCATGAAAACTGTTAAGGTTGGTTCGGTAGGTCTGGGTCGTCTGGGTTATGAGCACGCAAAGAACCTTGCAACGCAGATTCCGGGCTGTGAGCTGGCAGCCATCTGCGACGTAGATGCGAACCGCGTAAAGGAAGTTGCGGCAGAGCTCGGCGTGCCGAATACTTACACCGATTTTGAGGAAATGTGCAAGAATCCGGAGCTGGACGCGATCGTTATCGTTTCCCCGTCCTTCCTGCACTGCCAGCAGATTGAAATTGCCATGAACCACGGCAAGCATGTGTTCTGCGAGAAGCCGCTTGGCACGGATGTTGCACAGTGCAAGGCTGCCGAGAAGGTCATCGAAGCACATCCCGACCTGATCTTCCAGCTTGGTTTCATGCGCCGCTTTGACAAGTCCTACGCCGAGGCGAAGCGCAAGATCGACAACGGCGATATCGGCAAGGTTGTTCTGGTTCGCTCCTACACGCAGGACCCGCGCTCCACTATCGAGTCCACCCTCAAGTTTGCACCGCACTCCGGCGGTCAGTACCTCGATATGTGCGTGCATGATATCGACCTCATCCGTTGGTTCACCGGCTCGGATGTCAAGAATGTATGGGCAATCGGCGGCGTATTCGAGTTCGATCTGTACAAGGAGCTGAACGATGCGGACAACGCAGCTGCTACCATCCAGATGGAGAACGGCGCAATGGGCTTTATGTTCACCAACCGCACCCATGCCGCAGGCTGCAATGTCGAGACCGAGATCATTGGCACCCACGGCACGCTGCGCATTGCAAACGTCGGCGCAAAGAACCTGCTGAATATCGTGGATGAGCACGGCTCCCGCGAGGAGTATTATCCGGACTTCATGAGCCGCTGGCACGAGGCTTTCGTAGCCGAGATGGTTGCCTTCACCGGCCATGTCCGCGACAACACCAAGCCGGCTGACCTCACCGTTTATGACGGCACCGCCGTTTCCGAGGCTGCTTACCGCTGCAAGGAGTCCTTCGAGACCGGCAAGATGCTGCCGATTCGATAAAATCAGCATAGAGAAAGCCTGTCACCGTAGTGGCAGGCTTTCTTTTATCCGCAGCCCTGCCGGGCTGCAGCGGGCGAAGCGCTGCATTGAGTTTTCACCGCAGGAGCGCTATAATAAATTTATCTTAGTATGCAGGTGATTCTATGTACCGCGATCTGACAAAAGGCAGTATCGCCAAAGGTTTGATCTGGTTTGCGCTGGCGGGGCCGGTCGGTGAGGTTGGTATCCGGATTGCTATCCCGACCGGCTGTTTTTTCGCGGATACTATCTCCGTCGCAGAAAGGCGCTTTTGCCGCGGAATTGAGGAAAAAGGAGCGTTTTTATGATTCAATGCTTTGTGAAAAAGGAATATGAAGCGCCATTCGGCCTGACGCAGATGCCGCGTCTGTTTTCGGTCAGCCGCACGGACGAGAAGGCGTCGGCGCATCCGCGTGTTATGCATGCGCATGATGATTTAGTGGAAATTGTACTCGTGCGAGGCGGCGAGAGCCGCTATTTTGTCGGCGGCACGCCGTATGAGGCACGCCGCGGCGATCTGTTCATCTTCAACAGCCGCGTCGTGCACGATGAGCCGTCCGGACCGGATCGTCCGGTAGCAACCTCAAGTCTGGCGCTTGGCGGACTGGCTGTGCCCGGACTGCGCGAAAATACGCTGATCGCGGAGGATTCGTGTCCGGTGTGCCGCCTGACCGAGCCGCAGACCGTGCGGCTGGAGCATCTGTACGACGTGCTTTATGATGAGCTGACCGAGGGCAACGACGACGGTGCGCATCATCTTCTGCTTGCGATCCTGACGCTCGTGCAGCAGTTCCGCGCGACCGCAGCCGAGGGCAGTACGCACAGCGGCAACGCCTTTGCACAGCGTATCAAGGACTACATCGACAAGCATTTTGCGGACGAATTTTCTCTGCAGCAGATGGCGGATGCGCTGCACGTCAGTCCGTACTATCTGGCGCATATCTGCAAGGAAGTGACCGGATATTCGCCGCTGCAGTATGTTCTGCGCCGCAGGATTGGCGAAGCGCAGACGCTGCTCATCACAACTGATTTGCCGGTAACACGGATTGCATCGCAGGTGGGGTATGACAACCCGAGCCATTTCAATGCGCAGTTTTCCAAGGCGGTGGGTATGGCGCCGAGGACTTTCAGAAAAGAGTATGTTTTCCACAAATGAGTTTGCTTGCCGGGTGTAAACGGTGGTTTTCCGTTCGCCTCTCAGGCGAAAACCCTGCGTATCGGCACAGACGATATGGTATACAAAAGACTCCCGTTCCAATCGGACGGGAGTCTTTCTATATAAAATGTGCAAAGAGTATGCATTATTCGGTCTTCATATACAGCATGCGGATCGAATTGAGCACGCACAGCATAGCCACGCCGGTATCAGCGAATACGGCCAGCCACATGGATGCGATGCCGAACAGGCCGAGGAGCATAATAAGAATCTTGATCGCGAGTGCAAACACGATGTTCTCCTTGGAGACGATATTCGCCTTGCGGGCGATCTTGATCGAGATCGGGATGGAGGCCAGGTCGGCGTTCATGAACACCACGTCTGCAGCCTCGATTGCCGCGTCTGCGCCGCTGCCCATTGCCGCGCCGACATCTGCACCGGCGAGTACGGGAGCATCGTTGATGCCGTCACCGACGAACATAACCGCACCGCGCTTCTCGCGGATATCGGTCAGCGCCGAAAGCTTATCCTGCGGGAGCAGGCGGGCACGCACTTCGTCAATGCCGACTTCCTGTGCAACCGCGTCCGCACTGGCCTGACCGTCACCGGTCAGCATGGCGGTGGTGAGTCCCTGAGCCTTCATGCGGCTGATTGCGGAGTTGGCATCTGCCTTGATGGTATCGGAAATGTCAACATGACCGAGGAAGTGACCGTCCATCGCCAGCAGCACTTCCGTGCTGCCCGGGGTGCCGTGGTAGCCGGAAAGGTCGATATGATTGCGCTCCATCAGCTTTACGTTGCCGCAGAGTATAGTTTTGCCTTCAAGCTCGGCGAAAACGCCTTCGCCGGCCTGTTCGCGGATGTTCTCAACCGTTGCACCAACGGCAACAAGAGAAAAGTCGCCGGCCTTTGCCGCGGACGCTTTGCGCTCCTCGTAGGAGTTGATGATGGACTTGGCGATTGGGTGGGTGGAAGCGCCTTCACAGGCGGCAGCCAGCCACAGAAGCTCATTCTCATCGAGCGGAACGCCCTGCGCCGGAACGACCTTCTGTACTACAAAGTTGCCCTTGGTGATGGTGCCGGTCTTATCCATAACAATGGTCTTAACGTTATTCAGTGCTTCCAGAGAAGCGCCGCCCTTGAACAGGATACCGCGCCTGGAGCCTGCGCCGATGCCGGAGAAGTAGGTCAGCGGTACGCTGAGCACCAGTGCACACGGGCAGGAAATTACAAGGAAGGTCATCGCGGTGTAGACCCACTTGTGCCACTCGCCGGTAACAAGGCTCGGGATAATGGCGGTCAGCAGAGCGATCGCAACGACTGCCGGGGTGTAAACGCGGGAAAAACGGGTGATAAAGCGGTCGATCTTCGGCTTGCGAGCCGCTGCGTTCTCCACGCTGTCGAGAATGCGCTGTACCATGCTCTCAGCGAGAATGTGGGTGACACGCAGCTTGATCGCGCCGTCGGTGTTGACACAGCCGGAGGTTGCCTTGTCGCCGGCAGCGACACGAACCGGAACCGGCTCACCGGTAACAGCCGAGGTATCCAGACGGCTTTCGCCTTCGACAACCTCGCCGTCCAGCGGAACGCGGTCGCCCGGGCGCACCAGAACAATGTCGCCCTCCTGTGCGTCCTCAGCGGGAATAACCTTGATTTTGCCGTTGTCCTTGACCAGATTTACCGTCTCGGGACGCAGGTCGATCGCGTCCATGATCTGCTTGCGCGAACGGTCAACCGCACGATCCTCAAAGTATTCGCCGACTCGATAGAACAGCATAACGCCGACAGCCTCGTCGAACGAGCCGACCGCCCATGCACCGATGGTTGCAACGGCCATCAGGAAGTTTTCGTCAAATACCTGACCGCGGCCGATGTTCTTCGCAGCTGTCAGCAGGACATGGCGTCCGAGCAGCAGGTATGCTGCCAGCAGCAGAATGATCTTGACCGCCGTAATCGGAACCAGTACGCCTGCGATAAACAGACCCGCGCCGATCAGCATTTCCGCAAGCGGATGGCTGCCGCCTTTGTCCTCTTTTTCCTCCTCGGGCGCGATGACCTTGACCTCGCTCTCGATATTCGAGCAGATTTTGCGGATTTCGGGCAGCAGCGCGTCCGGATTGTCACCCTTTACGCGGAGCTGCTTGGTCTCATAAACCAGTACGCAGTCATCGATACCGTCCAGCTGGCTGATCTGGTGCTGCATTTTGGCGGCACAGTGTGCGCAGCCGAGGTTTTCGAGCGTGTAGACGCGCTGACCGTCCTTGCCGTAGTGCTTGGGCTTGGGTGCGATGACCTTGGCTTCACTCTCAATGCCGGAGCAGATTTTGCGGATTTCAGGCAAGAGCGCATCCGGATTTTCGCCGGTTACGCGCAGCTGCTTGGTCTCAAATACGAGAACGCAGTCCTCCACGCCCTCGAGTTCGCTGATGCGCTGCTCCATTTTTGCCGCGCAGTGTGCGCAGCCGACATTCTGCAGCGTGTACACGCGCTTGACGCTGTGCGCGCCGGCGGCGTGCTCGTGATGGTGGTGCTCGTGCTCCTCATCCTCGTCATGGTGATGATGGTGTCCGCAGCCGCAGTCGCAGTCATCGTCGTCATGATGATGGTGATGCTCGTGCTCCTCATCCTCGTCGTGATGGTGATGATGTCCGCAGCCGCAGCCGCAGTCATCGTCATGATGATGGTGGTGCTCATGTTCATCCTCATCGTGATGATGATGATGTCCGCAGCCGCAGTCGCAGTCATCGTCATCGTGGTGATGGTGGTGATGCTCGTGCTCCTCATCCTCATTGTGGTGGTGATGGTGTCCGCAGCCGCAATCGCATTCATCTTCATCGTGTTCGTGATGATGATGTTCGTGCTCATGCACTTCTTCATTTAATAAGGTATCCTCATGCTTGTGTTCGTCTGCCATTTCGGATCGCCTCCTGTCGGTGATAGTCAATGATATATGAACGATTGCTCATATGTTCATGTATTCATATTATAACCGAAGAAAGGGAAAGTCAATAGCGGTATACGAAAAATGTGCACAAAAGGCAGAGGGCAAAACTTCGCATTTTGCGCGCATTTCAGCCGGTTTTGCGAAAAATGCAAGCCGGAAAGGGAATACCTGCATCCGTCTAAACTGACCGAACCCGAGCGTTATTCACAAAGAAAAAGCGGATAAAAATGATAGACTTAACAAGATGTACAAAGTTTCCCTGTATTTTATTCGATTTTTTTTTGCTTTTGGTCTTGCCAATACTGTACAAAAACCAGTATAATCTATACTGTAAGGCTATGCTTCATGCGTAGCCAGCCAATTTCTGAAGAAGAGGAAGCCGGGCGCGCGTCCGGTTCTTCTTGCGCAAAATATTAGAGAGGTGAAAGAAATGGCGTATTCGTTCCGTGGCGGCATACACCCGGGTACTCACGCAGACCCGGGCTATAAATCCGCGACAAACACCAAGCCGATCGAGAAGCTGGCATTGCCCGATGAGGTAATCCTGCCGGTTTCCATGCACATCGGCGCACCGGCAAAGCCGATCGTTTCGGTTGGCGACACCGTGGACCTGGGACAGCCTATCGCGGAAGCCGGCGGCTTTGTCAGCGCTCCTGTCCATGCTACCGTTTCCGGTAAGGTAAAGGCAATCGAGCCTCGCCTGCATCCGAACGGCAGCAAGGTTCTGTCCATCGTAATTGAAAATGATGGCGAGGACCGCAAGCACGAGTCCGTGCATCCCTACGACTTCGCTTCCATGAGCAATGAGGAGCGTATCGAGTGCATCCGTTCTGCCGGTATCGTCGGCCATGGCGGTGCAACCTTCCCGACCCATGTCAAGATCCAGTCCGGTATCGGCAAGTGCGACACGGTCATCATCAACGCTGCAGAGTGTGAGCCGTACATCACGTCCGACCATCGCCTGCTGCTCGAGCGTCCGGAAGAGACCATCGGCGGCCTGAAGATGCTGGCCGACATCATGGGCGTACAGACCGCAATCATTGCAATCGAGGAAAACAAGAAGGATACCTTCGCCAAGATCGAGGAGCTGATCGCGGACGATTCCCGCCTCAAGCTGTATCCGCTGACCTGCAAGTACCCGCAGGGCGCTGAGAAGCAGCTGATCAATGCCTGCACCGGCCGTGAAGTTCCGTCCGGCAAGCTGCCGGCAGACGCCGGCTGCGCGGTATTCAACGTAGATACCGCAGGTGCGGTTTACCGCCGCTTCACCACCGGCATGCCGGTGATCCGCCGTATCGTTACCATCTCCGGTTCCGCTGTTGCTGAGCCGAAGAACCTCGAAGCACGCATCGGCACCCCGATCGAAAAGCTGATCGATGCCTGCGGCGGCTTCAAGGAAGCTCCGAACAAGCTCCTTGCCGGCGGCCCGATGATGGGCAACGCCCAGTTCTCTCTGGATGCCCCGGTTGTCAAGGGCACCAACGCATTCCTCGCCTTTGCAGGCAATGAGGATAAGCGCGTTAAGGATCCCCAGTGTATCCGCTGCGGCAAGTGCATCAACGCCTGCCCGATGCACCTCCTGCCGATCTACATGAATGTATACGGCAAGCAGGAGGATCTGGACAACGCCGTTGACTGCGGCATGATGGACTGCATCGAGTGCGGCTCCTGCGCTTATGTCTGCCCGGCTCGTATCCCGCTGGTTGCACAGTTCCGTCTGACCAAGGGCAAGATCCAGGCTAAGCGTGCTGCAGAGCGCGCCAAGGCTGAGGCTGAGAAGAAAAAGGCCGAGGCGGAGGCTGCTGCAAAGGCAGAGGCTGAAAAGTCCGCAGAGAACAAGTAAGGAGGAAAACGAAAATGGCTTATGATCTTAGCAAAGTAGTCGTAACCTCCTCGCCGCATATCAAGGCGGATGATGACACCCGGAGCCTTATGCTCGATGTGCTCATCGCACTTGTTCCGGCACTGGCGGTTGCAGTTTACACCTTCGGCGCTCGTGCGCTGATCCATGTTGTTATTGCAATGGTGGCAAGCCTTGTGTTTGAGACCATTTACAACAAAATCGTTCATCACCCGAACACCGTAGGCGACCTGTCCTGCCTGGTTACGGGCGTACTTATCGCATTCAACATTCCGGTTGCAGCTCCGCTGTGGCTGAGCGCTTTCGGTGCTCTGTTCGGCATCATCGTTGTTAAGATGCTGTTCGGCGGTATCGGCAAGAACTTTATGAACCCGGCACTCGGTGCCCGTGCGTTCATGATGGCATCCTGGGCCGGTTTCATGACCACCTGGACTGCTCCGCATGCAAACCTGCCGCTGTTCGGCAACGTAACCGTTACCGATGCGATTTCCACCGCAACTCCGCTGGCTACCCTCAAGACCGGTGCTGTACCGGCTGACACCGGCCTGCTGGAGATGCTGCTCGGCCAGACCGGCGGCGTTATCGGTGAGACCTCCGCGCTGGCTCTGCTGGCAGGCGGCGTTTACCTGCTGTGGCGCAAGGTTATCACCATCAACATTCCGGCAGCTTACATCCTTACTGTTGCTGTCATCACCTTCCTGTTCCCGCTGTCCGGCGATGTTTCCCGCGTACAGTGGATGCTCAGCCAGGTACTGTCCGGCGGCCTGATGCTCGGCGCGATCTTCATGGCTACCGACTACGTTACCAGCCCGGTTACCCCGAAGGGCCAGATTATCTTCGGCATTGGCTGCGGTCTGCTGACGGTATTCATCCGCTACTTCGGCGGTCTGCCGGAGGGCGTATCCTACTCCATCCTGATCATGAACACGCTGGTTTGGGCAATCGACAAGAAGACCCATCCGCGCAAGTTCGGCTATCAGCTTGACAAGGCTAAGAAGGAGGCGCAGTAAATCATGGATAACAGCAAAAAGGAAGGCGGCATCGTACAGCTTGTCGTCGTACTGGGCCTCATCACGTTCATCTGTGCACTGCTGCTGGGCGTTATCAACGGTGTAACCGCGGATAAGATCACCCAGAACGGTATCGAAACCCGCAACGCAGCAATGGCAGAGATCATCCCGGACGCTGATTTCGAGGATCTCGACACCGCACTGTCCGCTGAGGACGTTGCAGCCGCTGGCGTAACCCTGCCGGCAGGCCGTACCGCTGCTCAGATCGACGGCGTTTACAAGGCAACCAAGGACGGCGAAGAGATCGGCTACTGCGTACAGGTAGAGCCGAAGGGCTTCGGCGGCAACCTGACGATGATCGTCGGCATCAACGCGGACGGCACCGTTGCAGGCGCAAAGGTAACCTCTCACGCTGAGACCCCGGGCCTCGGTGCGAAGAGCCAGGCAGACCCGAACTGGATCACCCAGTTTGCAGGTCAGACTGCTGACGGTCAGCTCAAGGTGACCAAGGACGGCGGCACGATCAATGCGATCACCGGCGCTACCATCACCTCCCGTGCTGTAACCGACGGCGTTAATACTGCGGCAGCATATGTCGCTACTCTGGGTTAAGGAGGAAAAGCCAAATGAAATTTTCTGAACAGCTGAAATCGGGCGTTATCCTCGATAACCCGGTTTTCATGCAGACGATCGGTCTTTGCCCGACGCTGGCAACCACTACTTCTCTGCAGAATGCGATTGGCATGGGCGCGGCGGCTACCGTCGTTCTCATCTGCTCCAATATCGTTATTTCCGCGATGCGCAGAATTATCCCGGATAAGATCCGCATCGCAGCATTTATCACGATCATCGCAACCTTCGTAACCATGATCGACCTGTCCATGCAGGCATTCCTGCCGTCGCTGGCATCGTCCCTTGGTCTGTTCCTGCCGCTGATCGTAGTAAACTGCATCATCCTCGGCCGTGCCGAGGCGTATGCTTCCAAGAACAAGGTTCTGCCGTCCGCACTCGACGGTGTTGTAATGGGTCTGGGCTTCACCTTCGCTCTGGTACTCATGGGCTTCTTCCGTGAGCTGCTCGGCGCAGGCACCATCCTGTCCGGTTACGTTAACGGCGTTAACGGCATCGCAGTTCCGTTCTTCAACTCCAACCCGATGGTCATGATGATCCTGCCGGCCGGCGGCTTCCTCATGATGGGCTTCATCCTGGCTGCGATCCAGAAGATCATGGCTCGAAAGGAGGACAAGTAAGTGTTTAATTTACCTGCCTCTATGGGTTTGACCGATATCCTGTCGCTCGCAATCGCGGCAATCCTGGTCAACAACTACATTCTCGTTCAGTTCCTCGGCTGCTGCTCGTTCTTCGGCGTATCCAAGAAGACCGACACCGCGCTCGGCATGGGCATGGCGGTTATCTTCGTTATGGCGATCGCTTCCGCAGCATCCTGGGCTGTACAGTACTTCATTCTCGAACCCCTGGGTCTGGGCTACATGCAGACCATCGCGTTCATTCTCGTAATTGCAACGCTGGTTCAGTTCGTCGAGATGTTCATGAAGAAGGCTATGCCGTCGCTGTACTCTGCGCTCGGTATCTTCCTGCCGCTGATCACCACCAACTGTGCGGTGCTCGGTGCTGCTAAGACCAACATTTCCAACAGCTATTCTTTCATCGGCTCTCTGGTATACGGCGTTGCAGCCGGTGTCGGCTACACGCTGGCAATCGTGCTGTTCGCTTCCATCCGTGAGCGTCTGGACGCTACTTCCAAGTGCCCGAAGTGCTTTGAAGGCTTCCCGATCTCGCTGGTTGCAGCAGCGCTGCTGGCTATGTCCTTCATGGGCTTCTCCGGCCTGTCGATTTGGTAAGGGAGGACACAAGAAATGGATATGCAAAATGTTATTTACGCGGTAGCGGTACTGTTCATCATGGGTATCGTTTTCGCAATCCTGCTCGGCGTTGCCGCTAAGGTTTTCGCTGTAGAGGTTGACGAGCGCATCCCGCTGGTACGCGAGTGCCTGCCGGGCGCTAACTGCGGCGGCTGCGGTTTTCCGGGCTGTGATGGTCTGGCTGCTGCAATCGTAGAGGGCCGTGCGCCGGTAAACGGCTGCCCGGTCGGCGGTGCTGCTGCGGCTGAGAAGGTCGCAAAGGTACTCGGCGTTGAGGTTGCTGCCGGCGACCGTCAGGTTGCACACGTTTACTGCAACGGCGGCTGCAACGCAAAGGACAAGGCAAACTACGAGGGTCTGCAGGACTGCAACGCTGCAATGCGTGTAGCAAGCGGCCCGAAGGCTTGCTCCTTTGGCTGCATGGGCCTCGGCTCCTGCGTAAAGGCCTGTGCGTTTGACGCAATCCACATTGTGGACGGCGTTGCAAAGGTTGATACCGACAAGTGTGTTGCCTGCGGCAAGTGTGTTTCCACCTGCCCGAAGAAGATCATTAACCTGGTATCCGAGGTCAAGAAGGTTCACGTTAACTGCGTGAACAAGGACAAGGGCCCGGAGGTTATGAAGGTTTGCTCCAACGGCTGTATCGGCTGTAAGATGTGCGAGAAGACCTGTAAGTTCGATGCAATTCACGTAGTAGACGGCGTTGCCAAGATCGACTACGACAAGTGCAAGAACTGCAAGATGTGCACCAAGGTTTGCCCGAAGGGCTGCATCGAGCCGGTTCCGACCGAGGAAGAGAAGGCCAAGTTCAAGGAAATGCAGGCTAAGCAGGCTGCTGCTGCCAAGGCTAAGGCTGAGGCTGCAAAGCAGGCCGCTGAAGCAAAGGCTGCTGAGGACAAGTAATGACCGATCATCTGCACCCTGTGCTGGATGACGCTGCGATCGCCCGCATGACGAGTCTTGCACTCGCCCATGTGGGCGACGCTGTTTATGAGATACTCGTGCGCACGCATCTGGCGTGCGGCGGCACTCAGACCGCGAAAAACCTGCACAGCCGTACGATCCAGCTCGTTCGTGCGTCCGCGCAGGCGGAAGCGGTAAAGCGCATTCAGCCTATGCTCGATGAAGACGAGCAGACCGTTCTGCGTCACGGACGCAACGCAAAGCCGAAATCCGTGCCGAAGTCGGCCTCCGTGGCAGAGTATGCCTACGCGACCGCACTCGAGGCGCTGTTCGGCTGGCTGTACCTCAAGGGACGCTATGAGCGTATCAATGAGCTGTTTGAGGTTATCTGTCAAGGGTTTGACGCGAAATGAGCAAAGAGAACCGCGGAAGCGGTTCTCTGAGGCTGTCGAAAAACTATCGTTTTCCGAGCAGCCTCTCGCTCGAAACCACGCTTTCTAGCGAAACCGAAGAAAAACCGCGCCCTGCGGGCACATTTTTTCTTCCCTTGTATAAATTCCGAGATACACAAGGTGAATTGCCGCATAGCGGCAAGAGAGGGTGGTCTGGACCATGCTCCCGGAATTTATGAATTTGCAAAGCAAATTCGATTGAATGCGTGCTGCCGCACGAAGCATAAAAATCGAATATTGCTTTTTCGACAAGCTGAGAGAACCGCGGAAGCGGTTCTCTTTTTGTTTGCAGTAATTGAGAATGGAAAATAGAGAATTGACCAGATGGTTTTCATTCTCCATTTTTGCATTTTACGGGTGTTTTCTCGTTAGAAAAGGTGCGCCGAGTCGGCGCACCCTACGGTATAACATTTATCATCAGATGAAATTCGCAGGTGCTGTCTGTAGCTGCCAGGCCAATGAGTTGCGCGACACGGGTATCCCCCAGGGGACCTTCTCTTGCCTTTCGGGCAATTCACCTCGTGTCGCGCCTGCGGAGAGTAAACCGCCTGTGTAGCAGTAAGCTATCTGTGAGCCGCGAATATTTCACGAAAGATACGCAAGAGTAACCCGACTGCCGTTCTCCTTCTCGAAGCGGTCGCCGGTCTCCGGTCTGCGCCAGATTAGGAATAAAGGAAGCGGGATTCACAAGGGTGGAAACCTTGGTGTCCATCCTTGTGCCCCAGCGGGCAGCGTCCCCAGCGGGCAGCGAAATTTGTGATGTTTCTGTGTTTTCGCTTGTGCCTGTTCCGAAATAGTGTTATACTGATAGCGTTCGTAAAATACAGAAAAGGGAGCATAGTAATATGAGCAAGTTAGTGCAGCGCATCGTTGCGCTGGTCGTTATGCTGGCTGTCGTTATGAGCGCAACCGCATACGGCGCATCCACCTTTGTGGTGGATTATCAGGAGCTGAAAAGCGATGCACCGGTCGTTATGACGGTCAACGGCGAGGAAATCCACGCAGATGAGTATGCAAGCTATATGATGAGCCAGATCATCAATTATCAGCAGATGTACGCTATGTACGGTCTCTCTGAGAAGAATATGGCATCTACATTCGGCGATGCCGCAAAGGAGTCCGCAAAGCAGCAGGTCGCTCTGATCCATATCGTTAAGCAGAAGATGGATGAGCTGGGCCTGTCCCTGTCGTACAGCCAGAAGAAGAACATTGTTACGGCAAACAAGCAGAATGCGGAGCAGCTCGGCGGCGAGGACGCTTATCTGCAGCGCCTGGCTTCGATCGGCTTTGACATGGACAACTACAATAACTACCAGTATGTCAGCGCATGCGCACAGGTGCTGAAGGATTACTACTTCGGCGAGAACGGCGTAAGTGTTCCGAGCGATGACGAGCTGCAGAAGTATTTTGATGACAACTACATCACTGCAAAGCACATCCTCATTCTGACTAAGAATCCGTCCACCGGCGAGACCACTCGCACAGATGAGGAAGCAAAGAAGGAAGCACAGGCTGTTCTGGATCGTCTGAACAACGGCGAGGACTTTGACGCGCTGCTGACCGAGAAGAACGAGGATGCAGGCGAAGCACAGTATGCCAAGGGCTATACCTTCACCGAGGGTCAGATGGTAGACGAGTTCTACAACGCTGCCAAGGCTCTGCAGGAAGGTGAAGTTTCCGGCCTGGTCAAGAGCCAGTACGGCTACCATATCATCAAGCGCTGTGAGCTGAATCAGGATGAGTTCGAGAACATGCGCGACGCGATCATCGCAGCGGTTGCTTCCGAAAAGGGCACTGCCGGCTCGATCGACGAGATGATGCAGCAGTGGATCGACGAGGCTGACATTCAGACCACCGATGCTTACGATGAGATCACCTATGATAACACTAAGGACTATCTGCCGGCTGACGTGCAGACTGTTCTGAACAGCGATACATCGGATGATGACGGTAATGCGCAGACTGAGGACGCGCAGAGCGAAGACCAGTCCGCAACCGACAGCCAGTCCTCGACGGACGAGGCGCAGACGGCTACTACCGAGTCTGCTCAGTAAAACCGCAAAAACAGAAAGGACGCTCAAGGAGCGTCCTTTTTTCATGTCTGCGTGAGGTTTAGAACCCAAACGCCGCATAATCCTCTGGCGTAAAGCGGTGATAGACGGCATCACCGTCATCATCCAGCTTGATGCAGTAGCGGTAGCTGTCCGGTGTGCCGTCCTCGAAGTACACGAGGTAGTCAAACTCCTCGTTGCCCTCGAGCTTCTCACAGTGTACCTTGTCGGAAAACTGATGGAACACCGCAAGAATATCGTCAAAGCTGACCGTCAGACCGCGCATTACCTGTAGAAATGCACGCAGAAACGCGGGTTCCGGCAGCTGTTCATGCACATACTGTGTGCCTTCCGCGGAAATGTGGAAGCAGAAGCGCTTGGCATCGCGGGTGACTTCGATTGCGCCGAGCGTGCCGGCGGTGTGCGCGGAAAGGGAAGCGAGCGCATGCTCGGTGCTGTCCGCGTCCTCCTCCGGTGTGCCGAGCAGACGCGCCACGGATTCCGTGGGATAATATAGCGTGATCGGGTGGTGGTCGTAGCCAATCTTGATCTGTGCCTCCTGAATGACATCGGTCAGGCTCTTTTCCAGTCGTTTATAATTCACAGAGTTCATAGAGAACACCTCGATAGTTTTTGATTCGATACGATTATAGCATACGATAAGAGAACGCGCAATATCCCGTCAAATGCCGGAAAAGTGTCGAATACGCTCGAATATGCTTGCATATTTTCGGAAAATTCGATATAATATAAATCTGCGACGCTTATCCGAACAAAATGGGGGTAAGCGCCTTCTCTTGTCCGAAAGAGAAGAAAAGTGAGGAAGGAATCGGATACATGGAAGTATTTGTTGCATTAATGAACAAAATCGACAGCTGGATCTGGGGGCTGCCCATGCTGGTGCTGCTGTGCGGTACGCATATTTTTATGACGTTCCGCACGGGCTTCATCCAGCGCAAAACCTTCACCGGCATCCGCCTGTCGGTGACAAAGGACCCGGATTCGCCGGGTGACGTCAGTCAGTTTCAGGCGCTGACGACCGCACTCGCATCGACCATCGGCACGGGCAACATCATCGGTGTCGGCACGGCCATCTATCTCGGCGGACCGGGTGCTGTGCTGTGGTGCTGGCTGACCGGCGTGTTCGGCATTGCCACCAAGTACGCGGAGAGCCTGATCGCGGTCAAGTACCGCGTGCAGACCGCGGATGGCCGCATGATGGGCGGTGCGATGTACGCGCTTGAGCGCGGCCTCAAGTGGAAGAAGTTCGGCAAGGTGATGGCGGTGCTGTTTGCGCTGTTCGCCATGCTCGCCTCATTCGGCATCGGCTGCGGCACGCAGATCAACGCGATTGCCGAGGTGCTGGAGACTAACCTTCCCATCAGCCTGCCGCGTATCGCAATCGGCATTGTTTTCGGCATTATCACCGCGATTATCATTATTGGCGGCATTGAATCCATTGCAGTTGTGTGCGAAAAACTGGTGCCGCTGATGGCGCTGTTCTATGTGGTCGGCTGCATCGTTATTCTGTGCGCCAACTACGATTTTCTGCTGCCGGCTCTCAAGGCTATTTTCGTGCTGGCGTTCAAGCCGGGCGCCGTGACCGGCGGACTGGTCGGCGGCGGTATCCGTCTGGCGCTGCAGTACGGCGTGGCACGCGGACTGTTCTCGAATGAGTCCGGCATGGGTTCTGCACCGCTGGTTGCTAGCGCGGCACAGACGCGCAATCCGGTGCGGCAGGCGCTCGTTTCTGCGACCGGCACCTTCTGGACGACGGTTGTCGTGTGCCTGATGACCGGTCTGGTGCTCGTCTCCTCGATGATGAAAAATCCGGCGGTCAGCGTGGAAAACATGGCAAACGGCGGTCAGATGACCACGGCGGCATTCGCACAGATTCCGTATATCGGTCCGCTGATTTTGATGGTCAGCATCGTTACGTTCGCGTACTCCACCATCCTCGGATGGTCGTACTACGGCGAGCGTGCCGCTGAGTATCTGCTCGGCAAAAAGGCAATTCTGCCGTATAAGGTGCTGTTTATCGCGGTCGTTGTGTGCGCACCCGTGCTTGCGCTCGACCTTGTGTGGACCATTGCGGACGTACTCAATGCCTTCATGGCCATCCCGAACCTGATCGCTGTGCTGCTGCTCTCCGGCGTGATCGCGGCAGAGACAAAGCATTATCTGAAGCATCTGGATGAAAAGGATGAGTCCGAGATTCCGGTTGTCGATCGGTAAGTCATTGAAAATGGAGAATGAACGTGGCGGGTTCATTCTCCATTTCGTCATTTTGCAGGACAGATTGTGTATGGTTTGCAGAGGTTATATCGTAGGGACGCACAGTGTGCGCCCAAGACTCGTGTGATTCAACGTTGCCTGGGCGAGCAATGCTCGCCCCTACGGATACACAATGTGCAGATGGGGCATACGGCGGGCTACCCTCAGCCCGCCGGTTCAAACGATAGGCACGCGGTTTATACCTATGTCTGGTATAGCCGCTCTTGCACAAAGGTACAAAAAGAGGTATACTAACTTTATCTGGACTATTCCACTGGAAGGAGCATCACCGATGCGAGATGGATTTATCAAAATTGCCGCGGCAACGCCTGATCTGCACGCTGCGGACTGCGCATATAATACCTCTGAGATCGTAAAGCTGGCCAAGGAGGCCGCTGTCAAAGGCGCGAAGCTCATCACGTTCCCTGAGCTGTGCCTGACCGGCTATACCTGCGGCGACCTGTTTTTGCAGGAGACCCTGCTCGAAGGTGCACTGGATGCGTTGAGCACGGTCTGCCGCGAGACCGCAGAGCTTGCGGCTGTCATCGTAGTCGGTCTGCCGCTGCGCGTGCGCGGCAAGCTGTACAACGTGGCCGCTGTCGTCAATGCCGGTGACGTGCTGGCGTTCGTGCCGAAAACCCATCTTCCGAACTACTCCGAGTTCTACGAGCAGCGCCATTTCGTATCGGCAGATGCGTTGGGTTCGATCGAGAGCGTAACGCTTACTGATACAGCCGGTGAGCCGCGCTATGTACCGATTGTGACCGACAGCATTTTTCAGTGCGACGAGCAGCCGCTGTTCACCTTCGGCGTGGAAATCTGCGAGGATCTGTGGGTGCCGAATCCGCCGTCTACCACGCTGGCGCAGATGGGCGCGCACATTATCGTCAACCTGTCCGCATCGGATGAGATCATCGGCAAGGCGGGATATCGCCGCGACCTTGTTCGTCAGCAGTCCGGACGACTGCTGTGCGCGTACCTGTATGCGGACGCCGGCTTCGGTGAGTCCACGCAGGACCTTGTTTTCGCGGGTCACGACCTCATCGCGGAGAACGGTGCGCTGCTGTCCGAGAGCAAAATGTTCTCGCAGGGCATCATTTACGCGGATATCGACCTCCAGCGTCTGGCGCACGAGCGTCAGCGCATGAACACATTCGAGTCTATCGAGGGCAGCGTGTTCTCGTTCTCGCTCGAGCCGGTGGAGAACGACCTTGCCGACCGCACGTTCCCGCGCACGCCGTTCGTTCCGGCGAACAAGGCGCTCCGCGATGAACGCTGCGAGGAGATCCTGACGCTGCAGGCGACCGGCCTTGCCACCCGTCTGCGCCATACGCACGCGAAAACGGCGGTTGTTGGTCTGTCCGGCGGACTGGATTCCACGCTCGCGCTTATCGTGCTCGTACACGCATTCGATATGCTGGAGCTCGACCGCAAGGGCATTCTGGCTGTCACCATGCCGTGCTTCGGCACAACTGCCCGTACCAAGGGCAACGCAGAAAAGCTGGCGGAAGCCTACGGCGTTACACTCAAGACCGTGGACATCAAGGCGGCGGTCGATCAGCATTTCATGGACATCGGTCAGTCCAAGGACGATCTTTCCGTTACCTTTGAAAACGGTCAGGCGCGCATGCGCACGCTGGTGCTGATGAACCTCGCCAACAAGAACGGCGGCATGGTTGTCGGTACGGGCGACCTGTCCGAGCTGGCGCTCGGCTGGGCGACCTACAACGGCGACCATATGAGTATGTACGGCGTGAACGGCTCTATCCCGAAAACGCTGGTGCGCTACCTTGTTGCCTATGAGGCAGACCGCACGCTCGGCGAGCTGTCCGATGTGCTGCAGGATGTGCTCGATACCCCGGTATCGCCCGAGCTGCTGCCGCCTAAGGACGGCGAAATCAGCCAGAAGACCGAGGATCTGGTCGGCCCGTACGAGCTGCACGACTTTTTCCTGTATTACATGCTGCGTTTCGGCTATCCGCCGCGCAAGATCTTCCGTGCCGCACACAAGACCTTCGAGGGCGTGTATGACGACGCGACCATCAAGAAGTGGCTGACGACCTTTATGCGCCGTTTCTTTACGCAGCAGTTCAAGCGCTCCTGCCTGCCGGACGGCCCGAAGGTCGGCACCGTAACGCTTTCGCCGCGCGGCGACTGGCGTATGCCGTCGGATGCAGTGTCCGCGCTGTGGCTCAGGGAAGCGGAGAGCCTATAACAGAATTTTTGACATAGGGCGGGTACTCCCGCCCTATGATATTCCAATACAAAGGAGAATCTCCTTTTGAAGAATTTAATTCGCGGCATAGCGGTACTGCTGACAGCGGTATTTCTGTGCTTCAACATCTATTATGAGTTAGCACCCGGAATCACCGTTGCACCCGAGCAGAAATTCATGTTTGCAGCGATTTTTGCGGTGCTTTTGCGTGCTGCGCTGTTCTGCGGCGTGCCGGACAATACGCGTCCGACACGGCGGCGGCTGTACATGCTGGTGCTGTTTCTGTACTACATATGGGTGCTGCTGAATGTGCTGTTTTTCGATAACGCATTCGGCCGCGGATTTGGTCATACCTCGCTCGATATGGTAAATCTGGAGCCGCTCCGCACGGTGAAAAATTACCTGTTAGCCTACGGATACGACAATATCTCACTGCGGCTTGTGGTGCTCAATCTGGCAGGCAACCTGATTGCGTTTGCGCCGATGGGCGTATTTCTGCCCGCACTGTTCCGCTGGCAGAGAAGCATTTTCTTTTTCACGGCATCGCTCACGCTGAGCATTACGGCGGTGGAGGTGCTGCAGGTGTACACCGGAACGGGCTCGTGCGATGTGGATGATCTTATCCTCAATCTGGCGGGTGCACTGCTCGTTTTTATCGTGTGCAGAGTGACACCGCTGTGGCACCGGATTTGCAGCGTTAATCCAAGACCGAAGAAATAATGAAATGACAACCGGCTGCAAAGGCAGTCGGTTTTTCATTGACAAACCCTGTCTGCCGTTATAAACTTTAACTGAATAAAAAACAAAAGACAGGGGGAACCCATTCATGTTTGATACCGTACTCATCGCCGGTCTGGGCCTGATGGGCGGCTCGATGGCGAAAACCATCAAGGCGCGCACGCTCAGCCGCGTTTTGGGCTGGAACCGCACGCGTGCAACCGCGGAGCAGGCACTGGCTGACGGCTCGATTGACGCGATTGCGACCGAAGCGCTGTATAAGGAGGCTGACCTTGTTATCATCGGTCTGTATCCGCAGGCAACGGTAGACTGGCTGCTCGAGAACATGCCGAAGATGAAAAAGGGCTGCGTGATCGTTGATATGGTCGGCGTCAAGCAGTTTATGGTCGATCATCTGGAACAGGCCGCGCTTGACGCCGGTGTGCACTACGTCGGCGGTCACCCGATGGCGGGCCGTGAGTTCTCCGGTCTGGATTATTCGCTGCCGACCCTGTTTGACGGTGCGAGCATGATCTTTGTGCCGACCAAGAGCAGCACCGAGCGTGTGCTTGAGCAGCTGGAAGCGTACTTCATGTCGCTTGGCTTCGGTCAGACCGTGCGCTGTACCGCGCAGCAGCACGATCACATGATCGCGTTTACCTCGCAGCTGGCGCATGTGGTTTCCTCGGCGTACATCAAAAGTCCGGAGGCGGACAAGCACAACGGCTATTCGGCGGGCAGCTACAAGGATCTGACGCGTGTTGCCAAGCTGAATGAGACCATGTGGAGCGAGCTGTTCTTGTGCAACGCAGAGCCGCTCGCGCAGGAGATTGACGAGGTCATCAAGCACCTTGACGAATACCGCAAGGCTATCCGTGCAGGAGACCGCGAGGAACTGACCATTCTGCTGAGAGACGGACGCGAGCGCAAGGAAAGACTGGGTTAATCAGAAATTCGAAACGATACGAAAAGGGACAATGCCTGTGTGCGTTGTTCCTTTCCTTTTGCGCGGATTCGGGAAATTGTTAAGGAAACAGGTCGCAGAACGTAAATTTTTGCGCATACCTCCAAAATCCTGCGTCTGCCCGCGCAATCCATTTACATAGGAATTTGTTTTTGTTATAATTTATTTGCATGAAATCAGAAAGTGTTTTGCTAAGGGGAATGAATGGCACGGCACTTTACAGGACAACACAAAGGAGTGTGGGTATGCAAGAGAAAATTTCTATGGACGCAGCGCACGATTTTGAGGCAAAAATGCCTTTGTCGCGCAAGATTCCGCTGGGACTGCAGCACGTTTTTGCGATGTTCGTCGGCAACCTGACGCCGCTGCTCATCATCATGGGTGCGTGCGGCATTGCAGGCGGCGAGTTCGCGGACCTGCAGGTAAGCGTTCTGCAGAACGCGATGTTCGTGGCCGGCGTGGTAACGCTGGTGCAGCTGTTTTCCATCGGCCCGATCGGCGGCAAGGTGCCGATCATCATGGGTACAAGCTCGGGCTTTATCGGCGTGTTCAACAGCGTTGCGGCTACCATGGGCGGCGGTGTGATTGCGTATGGCGCGATTATGGGTGCGTCCATTCTCGGCGGCCTGTTTGAGACGGTACTTGGCTTTTTCCTCAAGCCGCTGCGCAAGTTCTTCCCGGCGGTCGTTACCGGCACGGTCGTGCTGAGTATCGGTCTGTCGCTGATCTCGGTCGGCATCAATTCCTTCGGCGGCGGCAACTCCGCGAAGGATTTCGGCTCGATGGAAAATCTGCTGCTGGCGCTGTTCGTGCTGGTGGTTATTCTGGTCGTCAAGCACGGCTGCAAGGGCTTCCTTGGCTCGTCCGCGATCTTTGTCGGCATTATTGCAGGCTACATTGCGGCAATCATCATGGGTTTTGTTCTGCCGACCACCGCAGTTGATGCGGACGGTGTAGAATTCACCAAGGCATGGGTACTCAACTGGGACAAGGTAGCACAGGCCGGCTGGTTTGCCATCCCGAAGCTGATGCCGGTAAAGCCGGTGTTTGATCTGCGCGCCATCCTGCCGGTGCTGGTTATGTTTATTGTTACCGCAGTCGAGACCGTCGGCGATATTTCGGGCGTTATGGAAGGCGGCATGGGCCGTGAGGCAACCGACAAGGAGCTGTCCGGCGGCGTAGCCTGCGACGGTATCGGTTCGTCGTTTGCGGCGCTGTTCGGCGTACTGCCGAATACCTCGTTCAGCCAGAACGTAGGCCTTGTTACCATGACCAAGGTTGTCAACCGAGGCGCACTGGCCGTCGGCGCGATCTTCCTCATTCTGTGCGGTCTGATTCCGAAGCTGGGCGCGATCGTGTCCATTATGCCGCAGTCCGTGCTCGGCGGTGCGGCTGTTATGATGTTCTCGTCCATCGTGATCAGCGGTATCCAGCTGATCACCAAGGAGGAGATGACGCCGCGCAACCTGACCATCGTGTCGGTTGCTCTGGGTGTCGGCTATGGCATGGGTGCCAATATGACCATTCTGGCACAGGCGCCGCAGGCGGTTCAGCTGATTTTCGGCGGTTCCGGTATTGTACCGGCAGCGTTTGTTGCGATTCTGCTGAATATCGTGCTCCCGAAGGATAAGAAAACCGAAGCATAATGCAAAACCCCGGAAAGAAGTTCTTTCCGGGGTTTGAGACTGTCGAAAAACTAACGTTTTCCGAGCAGTCTCTCGCTCGAAACCACGCTTTCGAGCGAATTCCGAAGAAAAACCGCGCCCTGACGGGCACATTTTTTCTTCCCTTGTATAAATTCCGAGATACATGCTCCCGGAATTTATGAATTTGCTTCGCAAATTCTATTTTATGCGTGCTGCCGCACGAAGCGTAAATATTAAAATAATACTTTTTTGACAGACTGAAACCCCGGAAAGAAGCTCTTTCCGGGGTTTTTAACTGCAAATGGAGAATTGAGGATGGAAAATGATCGTAACGGTCAACCATTCGCCATTCCGATTGAGAGAGGCGTAAAATGATACTGTAGGGTGCGACGACCTCGGCGCATACTATGCCCCCTGCGGTTTAGGTTGATGAATAGAATTTGTCTGTAAGAAAGATCTTTCGCAATTTTTCCAGCATTTCCGGCGTATCCGCGTCCATCAATTCAGCCGGATGCTTTGCGGGAAACAGCGCAACCTGTTCCGCATGCCGTTTGACAACTACGCCGCCGCCCTTGCCTTCGGGAAGAGAACGCAATTCCTCAAAATAATCCGCGCCGAACAGCACGGGACTGCCCGGCGTACCGCTTTGCGGTTCGCACAGGCGAAAAATCCGTGATCGTTTCCTCGGTTCCGCGCAGAATGCCGCAGCCATACCGCAGAGCGTTTTCCTCGTCAGCAGCGGCTGATCGCCCGGCAGAAACATGCAGCCGGACATGGACGGAAACCGCGGCAGCAGGTACTCCAGTCCCAACCGCACGGTGTCGCTGCGAAAGGGAAGGGCATGATGCAGGACAGGAATGCCGCATTTTTCACACAATGCCTGCACCTCGGTCGAGCGGGTAACGACCACGCGGTGCAGCCCCTCTGTCACGGCAAACGCACGGCAGAGCAGTGGTTTTCGGTCAAATTCGGCGAGCAGCTTGTTGGAGCCAAACCGTTTTGCCAGTCCGGATGCCATGATCACACATCCGATTTCACTTTTCGTCGGGGAAAAACTGCGGGTAGAGCTGTTTTCCTGCCTGTTTGCAGGCGTCACGATACTGCTCATAGCGATAGAGAAACTCCTTTGCTTCATCGGTAAGTACGCTGCCGCCGCCGCCTTTGCCGCCGATTTTGCGCTCGGTGAGCGCAAACCCAAGCACCTGTTCGGCGTGGCGGACGAGTCCGAGCGCCTTGGTGTATGCCATCTGCATGGATTGCGCGGCGGCGCGAAGCGACCCGGTCTGCTCGATGGCATGCAGCAGGCGGCACGGTCCCTCACCGAAAAAGCGTTCGCCGTTCTCATCGAACAGCATCACGCGGATATTTGGCTGCATGGCGGCTCCTTTCCCACAACTTTTTCTTTTCCGTTGTATTTTGATATTCACAACGGCATTATAGCAGATTTTGTGGTAAAATAAAAGTAGTATACTGAAAAGATAACACATTCCCCTGAAAGAGAGAGGATATAACGTATGTTGACGATACGGGAATACAAAAAAGCCGAGTCACTCGAGGAAGCGTATACGCTCAACCAGAAAAAGTCCAACCGCGTGATCGGCGGCATGATCTGGCTCAAAATGGAGACGCTGAATGTCGGCACGGCAATCGACCTGTCCGGTCTGGGACTGGACACTATCGAGGAGACCGACACTGAGTTCCGGATCGGTGCGATGGCCTCGCTGCGCGCGCTGGAGCTGCACGAAGGACTGGCAGCCTACACGAACGGTGCGATGCGCGAGTCTGTGCGCCATATTGTCGGCGTGCAGCTGCGCAATCTTGCGACGGTCGGCGGCAGCCTGTACAGCCGATTCGGCTTTTCTGATGTGCTGACCATGTTCCTTGTGCTGGATGCACAGGTAGAGCTGTACAAGGGCGGCATTGTGCCGCTTTCCGAGTACGCCGAAAGACCCAAGGACCGCGATATTCTGGTGCGCGTGATCGTTCCCAAGCGAAAGGCGAAGTTCAATTACCAGTCTGTGCGCATCAGCCAGACCGATATTCCGGTGCTGACCTGTGCGTCCGTCAAGGACGAAAACGGCTACCGGTTCGCCATCGGTGCCCGTCCGGCACGCGCACAGATTTATGCACAGCCTGTGGATAGAACGGCAGAGCAGATGGCGGAAGCCGTTCGGGCGGAAATCAAGACCGGCAGCAGTCTGCGCGGCAGTGCGGAATATCGCAGACACCTCGCGGGTGTGCTGGTGCGCCGTGCGGCACAGGCGCTCGATGCAGAGTAAGGGGGAACGGATATGCTGATCACAATGACATTGAATGGAAAGAAAGTAGCAGACGATGTGGCGGCGGACACGCTGCTCATCGACTTTGTGCGGGGGCATGGCTGCCTGAGCGTCAAGCGCGGCTGTGAGACTGCGAACTGCGGTCTGTGCACCGTATTTATGGACGAAAAGCCGGTGCTGTCCTGCTCGGTGCTGGCAGCGCGTGCAAGCGGACATACGATCACGACCTTGGAGGGCTTGCAGGGCGAAGCCGCCGAATTCGGCGCGTTCATCGCGGATCAGGGTGCGGAGCAGTGCGGCTTCTGCAATCCCGGCTTTATGATGAACGCCATAGCGCTGTTCCGCGAAAAGCAGGACCCGACCGACGAGGAGATCAAGGAATATCTGGCGGGCAACCTGTGCCGCTGCTCGGGGTATGAGGGACAGCTGCGCGGTATCCGCGCATATCTCGACTGGAAAAAGCAGAGAGAGGAGGACGCACAGTGAAGGTAGTCAATCAGCCGCTCCGTAAAAAGGATGCAATGCAGCTTGTGACCGGTCAGCCGGTGTATGTGGACGATGTAACGCCGCGCGACTGCCTGTGCGTCAAGCTGCTGCGCTCGCCGCACGCGAACGCCATCGTCAAGTCTATCAACAAGACCGCCGCGATGAAAGTCCCCGGCATGGAGGCCATCTTCACATGGGAGGACGTAGACCAGGACGGCCGCCGCTATACGCAGGCCGGTCAGACCTATCCGGAGGCCAGCCCGTATGACCGCCTTGTTATCGACCGTCATGTGCGCTTTGTCGGTGATGTGGTTGCCATCCTTGCCGGTGCGGACGAAAAATGCGTGGATAAGGCAATGAAGCTGGTCAAGGTGGAGTACGAGGTGCTCGAGCCGGTGCTCGATTTCCACACGGCAAAGGACAATCCGGTGCTCGTGCATCCGGAGGACAACTGGGAGAGCCTTGCGCCGGTCGGCGCGGACAACAGGCGCAACCTGTGCGCGCATGACGAGTGCGGCAACGGCGATATTGATGCGGTCCTCGCGGACTGCGATGTTGTTATCGACCGCGTGTACCACACGCAGGCATGCCAGCAGGCGATGATGGAAACCTTCCGCACCTACTGCGAGATCGACACCTATGGCCGCCTGCATATCATCAGCTCAACGCAGATCGTGTTCCATACCCGCCGTATTGTGGCGAACGCACTGCATATTCCGAAAAGCAAGGTGCGCGTCACCAAGCCGCGTATCGGCGGCGGCTTCGGCGCCAAGCAGACCGCAGTCAGCGCGGTGTATCCGGCGTTTGTCACCTGGATGACAAAGAAGCCGTCCAAGATCATCTTCAGCCGCGTGGAGAGTCAGATTGCCTCCTCGCCGCGTCACGAGATGGAAATGCACGTCCGCCTGGGCGCAAACAAGGACGGCATCGTGCGCGGCATCGACCTGCACACGCTGTCCAACACCGGCGCGTATGGTGAACACGGCCCGACAACGGTTGGTCTGTCCGGTCATAAGTCGATTCCGCTGTATGGCAAGGCCGAGGCGTTCCGCTTTACGAGTGACGTTGTGTACACCAATCACATGTCGGCGGGCGCGTACCGCGGCTATGGCGCGACGCAGGGCCTGTTCGCGGTGGAGAGCGCGGTGAACGAGCTGGCGAACATTCTCGGCATGGACCCGTTCAAAATCCGAGAGATGAATATTACGCACGAGGGCGAGATCATGCCCGCGTACTACGGCCAGCTGAACACAAGCTGTGCGCTCGACCGCTGTCTGGCGCGCGTGCACGACATGATCGACTGGGATAACAAGTATCCGTGCCGGGATATGGGAAACGGCAAGATTCGTGCGGTCGGCATGGGTATGGCAATGCAGGGCTCGGGCATTACGAGCATGGACGTCGGCAGTGCGACGCTCAAGGTCAACGATGAGGGCTTCTACACGCTGCTCATCGGCGCGGCGGATATGGGCACAGGCTGCGATACCACGCTCGCACAGATTGCGGCAGAGGTGCTTGAGTGTCCGCTTGACAACATCACCACGCTGAGTGCGGACACCGACTGGTCGCCGTATGATTCCGGCTCGTATGCATCGAGCACGACCTACGTCACCGGCAAGGCGACAGAGAAGTGTGCGCTTGAGCTGCGCGGCAAAATCTGTGCGCTCGGCGCAAAGCTGCTCGGCTGCGATAAGACGCAGGTCAGCTTTGACGGAAAGGAAGTCCGCGTGGAGGAAGGCGAAAATGCAGGCAAGACCATTAACCTGAGTGATATTGCGACGGCTTCCATGAACGGCAACAGCATCGAGCTGCAGGCGACGGTTACGCATTCGTCCGAGATTTCGCCTCCGCCGTATATGGTCGGTGCGGCTGAAATCGAGGTGGATACCGAAACCGGCGAGGTGACCCTGCTGGATTACGCTGCGGCAGTGGACTGCGGTACACCCATCAACCCGAACCTGACGCGCGTGCAGGCCGAGGGCGGCATTGCGCAGGGCATCGGCATGACGCTGACCGAGAGCGTCACCTATGATGACCGCGGCTATCCGATGGAGAATTCGCTTTTCCAGTATAAGATTCCCGCACGCGTGGATATCGGCAAGATCCGCGTGGAGTTCGAGAACAGCTACGAGGGCGAAGGCCCGTTCGGTGCGAAATCCATCGGCGAGGTTGTTATCAACACACCGCTGCCGGCGATTTCGGATGCAATCCGAAATGCCGTAGGCAAGCGGTTCTATGAGCTTCCCATCACGCCGGAAAAGATTGCGATGGCAGCGATGGAGCAAAAGTAAGTGCAAAAAAGAACGTATCCGATTGGATACGTTCTTTTTTGCTGTAAAGTTGGGGACAGCGTGGAGGGCTGAGAGTGAAGAGTGGAGATTATCCGATGGTTTGCCTTGGATGTGAACCCATCGGTTACAATATCTTCACTCTTTTTCTCACGTTAAGATATCAACCCACAAATCATTATAGTACTGGTTGATTTCCGTCGGCAGATTGGTATACGCCTCAGTCGGATACTGCGTAATATCCGGGAAATACAGCGGGTCGCTGGTGATTTCCTCGTCCAGTTCGTTATAGACCTCGGTCTGCGGACTGGAATAGCCGATATACTCCCAGTTTGCCATCGCCGCCTCGGTCGAGCACATGAAGTTGATGAACTTTTCCGCGCCCGAAACGTTCTTCGCGTTCTTCGGGATACACATGGCATCTACAAACAGGTTGGTGCCTTCCTTCGGAACGTAGAATGCGAGGTCGGGATTTTCGTCTATCATCGTGACGGCATCGCCATTATAGTACGGTGCGGCCACAATTTCCTCACTCGGCAGCTTTTCGAGAATCTGGTCCATCCAGATGCCCTGATACACCGGCTTCCCGGCGATAATGAGGTCGGCTGCCTGCCGAAGCTCAGCCTTATCGGTGGTGTTGAGCGAATAGCCGAGGTACATCAGCGCAATGCCGAGCGCATCACGCGAGTTGTTGAACATCGCGGTGCGGTTTGTGTACTTGGGATTCCACAGCAAATCCCACGAGCCAATATCCGCTTTATCAACGTACTTGGTGTTGTACACGATGCCGACCACGCCCCAGGTGTAGGGCACGGAATACTTCTGCTCCGGATCGAAGTCTAGATGGGTGTATTTCTCATCGATCAGCTTCATATTCGGAATATGGTCGTAGTTGAGCGGCTGAAGCATATCCTCGTCGATAAAGCGCGAAATCGCGTAGTCGGACGGGATAATGACATCGTAGCTCGTGGTCTGGATGCGCGAATACAGGTTTTCATTGGAATCAAAGGTGTTGTAAATGACCTTGATGCCGGTTTCCTCCTCGAACTGGTCGATGAGGTCGGTGTCGATGTACTCGCCCCAGTTATACACGTTGAGCACCTCCGCCGAGGATGCATTGCCGCAGCCGGAGAGCAGTCCGGCGCACATCGCGCCGCACAGCAGCAGGGAAAGCATGCGTTTTTTCACGGCTGCATCGCTCCTTTCCGGCGGGCGGCTTCGCGGCGTTTCTCGTCGCGGGACTGGCGCATATTGATGACGATAAGCAGCACCAGCACGATCAAAAACAGAATGGTCGAGATGGCGTTGATCTTCGGCGTCATGCGGTGGCGGGTCATGGAGTAGATAACGACTGACAGCGGCTGACTGGTCGTGCCGGCGGTAAAGTAGGAGACCACAAAATCGTCGATTGACATGGTGAACGCCATGATAGCGCCCGTGACGATGCCCGGCATAATCTCCGGCAGGATGACCTTGCGGAGCGCCTGATGCGGTGTAGCGCCGAGGTCGAGCGCGGCCTCATAGGCGTTTTTATCCAGCTGGCGCAGCTTGGGCATGACGTTGAGCACGACATACGGCGTGCAGAACGTAACGTGCGCGAGGATAAGGGTCAGGTAGC
This sequence comes from Butyricicoccus sp. AM78-15b2TA, assembly GCF_027665985.1. Classification (NCBI taxonomy): domain Bacteria; kingdom Bacillati; phylum Bacillota; class Clostridia; order Eubacteriales; family Butyricicoccaceae; genus Butyricicoccus; species Butyricicoccus sp. AM78-15b2TA. Next base: position 208,492 of record NZ_JAQEHY010000003.1, on the reverse strand, counting down.
CCTTGTCCAGACCGATGGCGGCGAACAGCAGCATGAACGTTACGCCCATGATGGTATCCGACGAGGACATCGGGATGTTGTTGACGGTCAGGTAAGCCGCCTTGGCTCTGCGGCCCATGTTGTGAATGCCGATGGCGGCGATCGTGCCGAGCACGGTTGCAATCGCGGCAGCAGCAACAGCCACGAGCAGCGTGACATACAGTGAATGGAGAATATCCGCATCGCGGAACAGCTCGACATACCAGCGGGTGGTAAAGCCGTTCCACAGGCGGCGCGACTTGGAATCGTTGAACGAAAAGATCATCAGCACAACGATAGGCGCGTACAGGAACAGGAAGATCAGCAGCAGATAGAAGTTCTTGAAAAACTTTTTCACAGCAGCAGACCTCCTTCCTCGGAGGAGCCGTCATCGAACTTGTTCATGATCCACATGCAGATGAAGATGAGGATGATCATCACGAGTGCGATGGCCGAGCCGAGATGCGGGTTGTACGCACCGCCCATGAATTGCAGGTCGATAAGGTCACCGACGAGAAGATTCTTGCCGCTGCCGAGCATCTGCGAAATAACGAAGGTGGAGACAGACGGCACAAATACCATTGTAATGCCGGAAATCACACCGGGAATGCTCAGCGGGAAGATGACGCGGCGGAATACCAGATGGGTCGGCGCGCCGAGGTCCTGCGCGGCTTCGATCAGCTTGCGGTCGAGCTTGATGAGAACGGTATAGATGGGCAGCACCATGAACGGCAGAAAGTTGTACACCATGCCGAGCACGATAGCGCCCTGCGTGTTGATAAGCGGGATATAATCCAGCGAATAGCCGAAATGGCTCTGCAGGAAGGATATTAAGCCAATGGAACGGAAAAACTGGTTGATGAAGCCGTTGTTTTCTAGAATGGACATCCATGCGTAGGTGCGGAGCAGAAAGTTTATCCACATCGGCAGCATAATCAGCATCATGCACAGACTCTGCTTGCTGGCGGACAGGCGGCTCATCAGATACGCCATCGGGTAGCCGAGCACGAGGCACACCACCGTTGAGAGAAACGCCAGCCAGAACGACCGTCCGAAAATCGGCAGGTAGCCGGGCAGATAGCTGAAATTATGCAGGGTAAAGCCGCCGTCCGCATTGTGGAATGCGTAGACCACGACCATCAGAATCGGTGCAAGGATAAATACGGCGAGCCATACGCCGTAGGGATAGGCAAAGGACTTTTTCACGCTTCCGCCTCCGCACTCTTGTGCATGATGTGGATGTCAAACGGAATGACGGACAGACCGACCGTCTTGCCGACCGACTCCGCCATGGTGGAATGCACCATAAAGGTGAAATACTGGGTACGCACCATCATTTCATAGTGCACGCCCTTGAATACGATGGACTCAACAACGCCCTGCAGCAGACCGTCACCGGCGTAAACGATTTTAAGATCCTCCGGACGGATAACGACATCGACCGGCGTATTCCGGCCGAAGCCCTTGTCCACGCACTCGAACGTGCGGCCGCAGAACTCGACCTTGCAGTCCTCGAGCATCACGCCCGGGATGATGTTGGATTCTCCGATGAAATCCGCAACAAAGGCGTTGACCGGCTCGTTGTAGATATCGGTCGGGCTGCCGACCTGCTGGATAACGCCGTGGTTCATGACAACCACGCGGTCACTCATCGTCAGCGCCTCTTCCTGGTCGTGGGTGACGTAGATAAAGGTGATGCCGGTACGCTGCTGAATGCGCTTCAGCTCGATCTGCATGTCCTTGCGCAGCTTGAGGTCGAGCGCGCCGAGCGGCTCGTCGAGCAGCAGCACACGCGGTTCGCACACCAGCGCACGCGCGATGGCGACACGCTGCTGCTGGCCGCCGGAAAGGCTGGTCACATCGCGGTTCTCAAAGCCGCGCAGGCCGACCAGCTCGAGCATTTCGGTGGTCTTGCGCTTGATATCTGCGCGGTCCAGCTTTTTGATGTGCAGGCCGAACGCGATATTTTCCGCTACGTTCAGGTGCGGGAACAGCGCATAGCGCTGGAATACGGTGTTGATCTCGCGCTGATACGGCGGAACATCGTTCAGGCGCTTGCCGTCGAAGAATACATCGCCGGAATCCGGCTGCTCAAAGCCGCCGATGATGCGCAGTGTGGTCGTTTTGCCGCAGCCGGACGGACCGAGCAGGGTCACAAACTCGCGGCGCTTGATGGACAGCGAAATGCCGCGCAGCACAGGCGTTCCGTCAAATTCTTTTTTCAGGTTTTGCAGATCAACCAGATTTTGATTCAATCCTCATCACTCTCCCCAAACAGGTAGCAGCCCCAAACCGAGCGGGTCAGGCTCGGTTTGGGGTCGCGCTATATATTGTAGCAAATAAATTTTTATCATATAATAGTATAGGGAAATGCCATAAAAGTCAAGGTGATACGCAGATTCGGCTCGCACAAAAGCAGGGAAATTCGAGGGGAGGATGTTTGATTTGGAGGATTTGCCAGCTTTGTTATATAAAGCGTACAAGCGTGAATGGTTTATTTTGTACACTTCGTAAATAGATGATGTTAAATATGCACAAAAAGATAATGCTTCGATTAGTAAAGATTCATAAAATATAGCTCTTGTAACAGAGGCGGTTATCGTGTATTATAATACCTGTGATCAGGAAATGATCCAAACACAAAAACGCAATTTAGTCATTAACTTTTAAGGAGTTGTATATATCATGATGAAGGGTTTCTTTAATGGTCTGGTAAGCGCACGCATGATGGAGCTGGATAACAGCCGTTCTTTCGCTAAGGCTCGCAAGGCAGAGCGCACTGCTAAGTAAGCGGTAATCAAACCGAATTTATAAAGGCTTCCCGGAACAGATGGCCGGGAAGCCTTTTTCTTTGTGTGACAGGATTGTGTTGGCTTTTACCGATAGAATGTGGTACACTTAAAAACATACGGTATTCAGGGGTAAAGGGGATAGGACGTTGCAGTTTATCAAACGGTTTCGGGTAGGTCAGCGCGCCATCAAGACTGCGGTATCGGTCGGTCTGGCGCTTGCACTGGCGATGGTGCTGGGTTCCAGCCTGCCTATTTTTGCAGCCATCGGTGCAATCTCGGTGATGAGCCGTACCTGGGTGGATTCGCTCAAGGAGAGCCTCAATCAGATAGCGGGTACATTTCTCGGCTATCTGATCGCATGTGTGTTTGTTACCGTGCTGCCCAATCCAACGTTTTTCGTGTGGATGGCGCTCGGCGTTCTGTGTGTGATTTCGCTGTGTATCGGTCTCAAGCTGAATTTTGCGATTCCGCTGGCGAGCATCGTGTTTGCGGATGTGTGCCTGTATACCGGCGGAGATTCAATCGTGTATGGCTTCCACCGCTTCACGGATACGCTGGTCGGTCTGGTGGTGGCGCTGCTCGTCAATGTGGTGATTCGGCCGTATAACAACCGCCAGAAGATCATCAATACGATGGATGAGATTCAGAAAATGTTTCTGCCGCTGCTGCAGTCGCGTGTGCTCGAGCATCGTTATCCGGATCTGACGCCGCTGACTGAGAAAATGACCTCGCTTGCGTCCGAGCTGCGTATTTTCGAGAAGCAGCCGGTGGCGCTGTGGCAGCATGCAGTCCGCGTGGCGGCCCGACGGCAGGAGGCGGCTTATCTGCGCGGCTGTGAGCAGCTGCTTGCTAAAATGTGCGGTGAGCTGGCGGCGCTGTGCAATATGGACTCCAATCCGGCACCGGGTGAGAAAAGCATAGAGCGGCTGACCGCGCACGGCCTTACCGCACCGGAAAACCTTAAGGATTACTGCCGGTGCTCGCCGGTGGATGCACAGGTTATGGATTTTCATATCGGCAATCTGCTCGATGCGTATGATTTTCTGACTGCGTTTCATCATGTGTAAAAATATACCGCAGGTGCACGAACTGTTAAAATCGTGCACGCTGCGGTGTTTTTATAGTCATACAGCGCATAGACAAAATACGCCTTAATCTGCTATACTGTTGTTTAAGGATATATACACGCTGTTTTTGTATGGCGGTCAGCCCTTTCTTTCCCCGCGGTCTGCGGTGGAAAGGAGGTGGGCGCAGATGAAGAAGAAAGCACTTCAGCTTTTTATTTGTGCGGTCATTGTACTGTACATTTTCTTCGTAAAAGCGCGATGACCGCTCGGCTGGTCCCCGAACGGTCATTAGCATAAAACTTTTGATTCGATAAGGGGCTGACTGCATAGACAGCGTCCCTGTATATCCATAGTATACCGCGGAAAGCGCTGTTCGTCAAGATGGTGCTCTCTGCGGTGTATTTAATTTTGCGGAAAGCTGTGGTCTGCACCAGTCGGCTTGACTTCTCCTCATAAAATGGTTATAATAAAATCACTATAATCGTTATTTATGCGATGACGCAGGAAAAGTAACCGGCTCGCCTTGCGCGAAAGAGAGAAGCTCCTCGGCTGAAAGGGCTTTGCGCGGGAAACGGTGAAGTGCGCCTGCCGAGCAACAGGGTCAAACGCCCTGCGGAAAGTGCCCGTTACCGCACTGCACGAGCGAAAAATCGGAGTGGAACCGCGTTTGTACGCCTCCCGAGGGAAGAATATCCCTTGGGAGGCTTTTTTATTCCCGAAACTCCGCATAGCTTTCCTGAAAACCATCAAAAGGAGATAAAAATCATGAAACTCTACAACACGCTGACCCGTCAGAAGGAGGAATTCGTTCCGATCACGCCGGGCGAGGTAAAGATGTATTCCTGCGGTCCGACGGTATACAACTATTTCCATGTCGGCAACGCACGTCCGTTCATCATTTTCGATCTGCTGCGCCGTTACTTCGAGTACCGCGGCTACAAGGTTGAGTTCGTTCAGAACTTCACCGACATTGACGACAAGGTAATCAACAAGGCGAACGAGGAAGGCGTGGACTTCAACACCATCGCTGAGCGTTATATTAAGGAATATTTCGTTGATGCACAGGGTCTGGGCGTCAAGAAGGCGACCGTGCACCCGCGTGCGACCGAGACCATGGACGCTATTATTGATATTGTTGAGCGCCTGATCGAGAATGGCCACGCTTACGTTGCTGAGAACGGCGACGTATACTTCCGCACCAAGTCCTTCCCCGAGTATGGCAAGCTGTGCCACCAGCCGATGGAGGAGCTGCAGGCCGGTGCCCGCATCTCGGTCGGCGAGGTAAAGGAAGATCCGATGGACTTCGCGGTCTGGAAGGCTGCAAAGCCGGGTGAGCCGGCTTGGGATACGCCGTGGGGCAGCAAGGGCCGTCCGGGCTGGCATATTGAGTGCTCGGCTATGGCGAACAAGTACCTCGGCAAGACCATCGACATCCATTCCGGCGGTCTTGATCTGATTTTCCCGCATCACGAGAACGAGATCGCACAGTCCGAGTGTGCAAACGGCTGCACCTTTGCGCATTATTGGCTGCACAACGGCTTCCTGACCATCGACAATGAGAAAATGTCCAAGTCCAAGGGCAACTTCTTCATGGTCCGCGACGCAGCAAAGCAGTTCGGCTATGAGACCATCCGCATGTTCATGCTGAGCGCGCACTACCGCACTCCGCTTAACTACTCCGCTGAGTCGCTTGAGATGAACAAGGCCTCCCTTGCCCGTCTGTACGAGGCCCGCAATAATATGGAGTTCCGCATCGAGAAGGCATCCGGCGACACCATGACCGCCGAGGAGACCGAGAAGCTGGAGGCTCTGAAGGGCTACAAGCAGAAGTTCATCGACGCAATGGACGACGACCTGAACACCGCAGACGCACTGTCCGCCATCTTCGAGCTGACCCGCGAGATCAACGCGTACAACGGCTCGCATCAGGACGCAACTAAGGCATTCCTGACCGCAGCGCATGACCTGTTCATGGAGCTGACCGGTGTGCTCAATCTGGTGCAGAACCGCGACGATGCGGCTGATCCGGATGCCGAGAAGATCGGGGAGCTGATCGCGCAGCGCGCCGCAGCCAAGAAGGAGAAGAACTTCGCTGAGGCAGACCGCATCCGCGGTGTACTGGCTGATATGGGCGTTACCATTAAGGATACCCGCCAGGGCACGCAGTGGAGCCGCAATTAAATTGCGAATCTCGACTATTTGATAGAAAAAGTCCTCTGTTCGTGTGCGAATAGGGGACTTTTTGCGTATTTTCTGCACTGGCAGGGCACCTTGCTGACGCAGCCCGCATGTGCCGGTCAACCAGTACTAAGGAACGCTGCTGGTGACTTTTTCACTTCAAATTGATAAAATCTTTGCACGCCGCGCACAAAAAACTTGCGTGATATCAGGATGGACAAGCGGAAAACCTGCGAAAAAGCGGTTTTTATCGGTTTATACAAGTGTCGTTGATTGACATTTTTGCAGGATTGCGGTACAATATATTCATCATCTGATTTATTGGGACGGAAAGGAGAAGGCGGAATGACGATTCAGCCTGATTATGTAAAGGAAGAACTTTTGCATGAACTGAGTGAGAGCTTTCGTATGCACAACCAGCTCCCACCTGATCTGTTTACGCGCTACCGCATCAAGCGCGGCTTGCGTAACGCAGACGGTACCGGTGTTCTGGTCGGCGCATCGCATCTGGGCAACGTACACGGCTATATTCTGAACGAGGGCGAGCGTGAGCCAATCGAAGGCCGCCTGACCTATCGCGGATATAATGTATACGATCTGATTCACGGTCTGGAGCAGGAAAACCGCTTCGGCTTTGAGGAGATCGGTTATCTGCTTATGTGCGGCAAGCTGCCGAGCCGCCGTCAGCTGGCGGAATTTCAGCACACCATCGGTCTGGAGCGTGCCCTGCCGGACAACTTCACCGAGGATATGATCATGCGTGCGCCGAGCCGCGACATCATGAACAAGCTGGCAAGCGCAACGCTGGCACTGTATTCCTATGATGCGAACCCGGATGAAACCACGGTCGAGAACATTATGCGTCAGGGCATCAGCCTGATGGCCAAGTTCCCGGTTATCATTTCGCATGCGTATCAGGCAAAACGCCGCTACTTTGATAACGATTCCATGTTCCTGCATGTGCCGGATCCGAACCGTTCGACTGCAGAGAATATTCTGCACCTCATCCGTCCGACCGGCGAATTCAACGATGACGAGGCTAAGCTGCTCGACCGCTGTCTGATCCTGCACGCCGAGCATGGCGGCGGTAACAACTCGTCTTTCACCGTGCGTGTTACTTCTTCGTCCGGTACGGATACCTATTCGGCGATCGCGGCTGCGGTTTCCTCGCTGAAGGGCCCGCGCCACGGCGGTGCGAACCTGCGCGTCGTTAAGCAGTTTGAGGAGATGAAGGAGAATATCCACAACTGGAAGGACGAGACCGAGGTCGGCAATTACCTGCGCAAGATTCTGAATAAGGAAGCAGGCGACGGCTCCGGTCTGATCTACGGCATGGGTCATGCAATTTACACCTTGAGCGACCCGCGTGCCGTTGCACTGAAAAAGGCTGCTCGTCCGCTGGCGGAAAAGACCGGCTATTCAGATGAGATGGATTTGATCGAGCTGGTAGAAAAACTGACGCCGGGTGTCTTTGCCGAAATCAAGGGCAGCGACAAGCCGATGTGCGCAAATGTCGATATGTACTCCGGCTTTGTTTACAAAATGCTCGGACTGCCCAAGTCGCTGTATACGCCGCTGTTCGCTACTGCGCGTATCGTCGGCTGGATGGCACATCGCCTTGAGGAAGTTACCACCGGCGGTAAGATCATCCGTCCGGCGTATAAGCCTGTTGCGAAGAATATCGAGTATGTTAATATTGATGAGCGGAATGACGGTCCGATCAATGACTGATTTTTAAGGCAATACCGCATAATTGAACAAGAGCGATTTGCGAGCAAATTTTGCGTGCTGACAAGGCGCGGTTTTGCGGTAATACTTGATGTATTGCCGTGAAATCGCAACAAAGTCAGGACATAAAATTTCCGCAAAGCGCCGCAGCTTTAATTGTGCGGTGTTGCCTTAATTTTTAGTTTTTTTGAAAAAAAGTGTTGACAACCTGCTCTATATGCGTTATACTAAATGAGCTTGGTCAAAGACAGCTGGCGCCGCAAGGCTTAAATGGCGATTTGTTCGCCGCCCGCCGAGGTCAACACAGACATGTTTATTATCATATTTGATTATGTTTTCTGTGTACCCTCCCTGTGTCTTTGCACCGGGAGGGTACTTTTATTTTACAGGAGGTGAAAATGATGCCGAACGCAAAGATTCTGGAAGAGAAGAAGGCTCTGGTCGCTTCCCTGGTAGAGAAGATCAAGAATTCTCCGGCAGGTGTACTGGTCGACTACAAGGGCATCAACGTAGAGGATGATACCAAGCTCCGCAAGCAGCTCCGTGAAGCTGGCGTTGAGTATGCTGTCATCAAGAACACTCTGATCCGCTTTGCAGCTAAGGAACTGGGTTTTGACGAGCTGGATGCGTGCCTGCACGGTACCACCGCTCTGGCAATCTCCACCACCGACGACGTTGTCGCTCCGGCGAAGATCCTGGCTGACTTTGCTAAGACCCACGAGAACTTCACCCTGAAGGCTGGTTACCTGGAAGGTAAGGCCATCGGTGAGGACGAGGTCAAGAAGCTGGCTGCTATGCCGAGCAAGGAAACCCTTATCGCTCAGGTACTGTACAGCTTCAACTACCCCATTATGCAGCTCGCTATTGCTTGCGATGCTATCGTTAAGAAGGCAGAGGGCAATGAGGAAATGAAGGTTGCTGAACTGGTAGCCCCGAAGGAAGCTGCAGCAGAAGAAGCTGCTGAGTAATTTCCCCGCACTGGCTGATTTATTCGGTCAGGAACACATTTTAACTTAAAAATTATCTAAAATTGGAGGTTTAATCCCATGACTATCGCTGAGATTATGGAAGCTGTAAAAGAGCTCAAGGTTATGGAGCTCTCTGAGCTGGTAAAGGCTCTCGAGGAAGAATTTGGCGTATCCGCTACGCCGGTAGCTGTTGCAGGTGCTGTAGCAGGCGGCGACGGCGCAGCTGCTGCTGACGCTAAGACCGACTTCGACGTAGTTCTGGTTGACGCTGGCTCTTCCAAGATCAACGTTATCAAGGCTGTTCGCGAGATCACCGGCCTGGGCCTGAAGGAAGCTAAGGAGAAGGTTGACTCCGCTCCGCAGACCATCAAGGAGGCTGCTCCGGAGGCTGAGGCTAACGAGATTAAGGAGAAGCTCGAGGCTGCTGGCGCTAAGGTTGAGCTGAAGTAAGGTTTCCTTACCGAACCAACTGCTTGCAATCAAGCAATTCCAAAGACGCAGAGCGTTTGCTCTGCGTCTTTTTCTATGCCAAAATTTCCGTCAGTCAGTGGTGACAAACCCGAAATTGTGCGGTATAATAAAATAGAATAATAATGTGGACAAGAAGGAGAATCTCATGCCGAAATTAGGACTTATTTCGCTCGGCTGCGCGAAAAACCTCGTGGACAGCGAGCACATGCTGGCCCGGCTGCGGGACGCAGGCTGGGAGATCACCGAGGATATGACCGAAGCAGACGTTGGCGTTGTCAACACCTGCGGCTTCATCGAAGCCGCTAAGACTGAGGCCATCGAAACCATTCTGGAGACCGCCCAGAACAAGCAGACCGGCAATATGAAGGGTCTGGTCGTGACCGGCTGTCTGGTGCAGCGCTATGCTGACGAGATGCGCGCTGAGCTGCCCGAGATCGACGTATTCTGCGGAACGGGCAGCTATGATGACATCGTGGACGCGGCCAATGCGGCGCTCAAGGGGCAGCAGGCGGCGTACATGGCCGATATGACCTCTGCTGCACTCGACGGCAGCCGCGATCGCCTGACACCGTCCTACACCGCATACTTTAAGATTGCGGAGGGCTGCTCGAACACCTGTGCATACTGCATCATCCCCAAGCTGCGCGGACGTTACCGCAGCCGTGAGATGGCATCGCTGCTCGAGGAAGCGCGTGCACTCTCTGACGCAGGCGTTAAGGAGCTGATCGTCATCGCGCAGGACATCACCAAGTACGGTATGGACCTGCCCGAGCATAAGCGCCTGCTGCCCGAGCTGCTCCGCGAGCTGTGCAAGATGGACTTTACCTGGATTCGTCTGCACTATCTCTATCCCGACCAGATTACGGACGAGCTGATCGACGTGATTGCGGATGAGCCGAAAATCGTAAAATATCTGGATATTCCGCTGCAGCATGTCTCTAAGCGCATTCTGCGTGCAATGCACCGTCCGGGTGACGGCGCGGAATTTACCAGGCTGATTGAGGATATGCGCGAGCGTATTCCGGGCCTTGTGCTGCGTACAAGCCTGATCGTCGGTCTGCCGGGCGAGACCGAGGACGAGTTTGCCGAGCTGTGTGAGTTCCTGCAGAATGTCGGCATTGAGCGTGTCGGTGTGTTCGAGTATTCGCCGGAGGAAGGCACGGAGGCCGCAGAGCTGCCCGACCAGATCGACGACGAGACCAAGCAGAACCGCCGTCTGATCGTCGAAGAGCTGCAGTCCGGTGTGCTCGATGACTACAATACCTCCCGCCACGGTGAGGTCATGCAGGTGCTCTGCGAGGGCTTTGACGAGGAGCAGGGCCTGTGGTATGGCCGTACCTACGCGGATTCGGTCGAGGTAGACGGCCACGTCTACTTTGACGCGGCGGATAACGAACCGGCGGAAGGCGAGTTCGTGTCCGTTCTCATCACCGAAAGCCTTGGACCCGACCTACTCGGTGTCCGTCAGAAGGAGGCATAATTTCCTATGACAACCGCAAATAAAATCACGCTGACCCGCATTGCGATGATTCCGTTTTTCATCTATTTTGCGGCGCAGCCCATGCTGATCATCGATGAGACCCGGTATCTCGCCGCGTTCCCGACCAGCACGGTCATCGCGCTCGTGCTGTTCTGCGTGGCATCGTTCACGGATTTTCTGGACGGCTATGTGGCGCGAAAGTACAATCAGGTGACGGATTTCGGCAAATTTGTCGATCCGCTGGCCGATAAGCTGCTCGTAGCGTCCGCGCTCATCCTGTTCGTAGAGCAGAAGGCGATGGCAGGCTGGATGGTCTGCGTTATCCTCGCGCGTGAGCTGATCATCACGTCTCTGCGCGTGGTTGCAGCCAATAAGGGCGTTGTTATGGCTGCAACGTGGACGGGCAAGGTCAAGACCTGTGTGCAGATTGGCGGCATCATCGTCATTTATCTGTATTATATCATCATGGGTGCGCTGGCAAACGGTATCGCCTTCGCGGACGGCGATGGTGTTACCGCTGTTATGTTCATCCCTCATGCGAATGGTATGCCGCTGCTGCTGACCATCGTCGGCTGGGTGGTAACGCTGGTTACCATTTACTCCGGCTATGATTATCTCAAGAAGAACTGGGATCTCATCAAGGACGGCGCGGTAAAGGCAAAATAAAACCGCATACTGTTTCAGCCTCAGAGGTGCACTTCGGTGCACCTCTTTTTTATTATTTTCTCTGGTGCGGGAACAGGATAGTGGGTTGACGTTAAGTAAGTTGCCCGTTTACATCAATTAAAACATAATGCCGAAACGGTCTCCGGCGGGAGTGATTCCGCCGAGACCGGAAAGGCTGACAGTTTCCTGAATAATTTGACAGGGAGGATAAAATTATGGCTATCAAGATTGGTATTGCACCGGACTCCTGGGGTGTATGGTTCCCGGCAAGTGATCCGAACAATGCAAAGCAGCCCCAGTGGTGGCGCTGTCTGGACGAAATGAAGGTTGCCGGCTACGAGGGCTGCGAGATTGGTCCGTGGGGCTACATGCCGAACGACGATCCCAAGGTGCTCAAGAACGCTATGGACGCGCGCGGCCTGACTCTGGTAGGCGCCACCGAGGGCGGCAACTTCCTTGATGACGCGGCTGTTGAAGGCATGCTCAAGGACATCGACGATATCTCCAAGCTGCTGAAGGCTTTCCCGAGCGCAAAGTATATCGTTCTGCTGCCTCCGATGTACACTAACCTCGCTACCGGCGAGCTGGAGATGAACCCGGAGCTGACCGACGAGGAGTGGGCTACCTACTGCAAGAACGTGCAAAAGTGCGCGGACCGCTGCGCAGCGAACGGCTTTATCGGTCTGTTCCACCCGCATGTTGACAGCCACGTTCAGACTGAGGAGCAGATCGAGCGCTTCCTGAACGACACCAATGTAGATCTGTGCTTCGACACCGGCCACCATGTATACGGCGGCGGCGAGCCGATCTCCTTCTACAAGAAGTGGGCGAAGCGTATCCCGTACATCCATTTCAAGGACTGCGATCTGGCAGTCAAGGCAAAGATGGACGAAAACAAGTGGTCTTTTGCCAAGGCTGTAACCGAGGATATCATGGTTGAGCCGGGCAAGGGCAGCATCGACTTCACTGCAATGCATAAGGCACTCGACGAGTGCGGCTACGACGGCTGGTGCGTCGTAGAGCAGGATCTGTTCCCGGTTAAGTCCTTCGACGTACCGCTGGAGAAGGCTTCCATCGGTCGTGAGAACCTGCGCAAGGCAGGCTTCTAATGAAATAGTAATCACATACCCATTTGACAATCGCATCTACACCATTCCCGTTTTCATTATTTTGTTATCCGGTCCCTCTTGAATTTCATCCAACAGAAAATCAAGAGGGACTGCTGATAAAGAGTACACGCAAGTGTGAAATACACAAGCGTAAAAGGGCGCTGAGAGAGCAGGGCCCGGAAAAAAGAGAGGAGAAAAATTATGAACAAGAAGAGAGTGTTAGCGATGTTGCTGGCAGGAGCGATGGCATTGTCGATGATCGCATGCGGCGGCGGCAATTCTGCCTCGACCGATGGCAGCAGTAATGACGGTGGCGCATCCGCTTCCAGCGGCAGCTACAAGGTCAGCGTTATCCTGAAGACCCTGGCTGCCGAGTACTGGCAGTATGTAAAGTCGGGCGCAGAGGACTATGCTTCCGAGCATTCGGACAAGGTTACGGTAGAGGTTAAGGGTCCAAGCTCTGAGACCGCTTTCGATGAAATGCAGAACATGATCGAGACCGACCTCAGCTCCGGCAGCTATGACGGCGTTATTATCTCTCCGCTGCAGTCGGATACCGCGGCGCAGCTCGTCAGCGGCACCAAGCTGCCGATTGTTGCTATCGACACCAATTTCACGGCACCGGAGGTTAAGTCCTTCGTAGGTACCGGTAACGAAGCTGCTGCCAAGAAGGGCGGCGAGGCTGCTGTAGAGGCTGCCAAGGCTGCCGGCTGGACCGATATCAAGTGCATTGAGATCGCAGGCGTACAGGGCGACCAGACCAACACCGCTCGCATGAACGGTTACAAGGCTGGCGTTGAAGAAGCGGGCGGCACCTTCCTGAGCGACGAAGTACAGTACGCAGACGCAACTGCTGATCGCGCTACCACCGCTATGGAAGCTATCATGCAGACACATCCGGAAGGCATCGCAATCATTTGCGCAAACAACGACGATATGGCTATGGCAGCAGCCCGTGCAGCGCAGGGCCATGACGCATACAAGAACACCATCTTCCTCGGCTTCAACGGTGACCGCGCTGCTTGTGAAGCAATCCTGGCCGGCCAGATGACGATGTCTGTCGCCCAGATGGCTTACGAGATGGGCTACAAGGCTGTTGAGACCATGGTTCAGGTTCTGGACGGCGAGACCGTTGACGAGTTCGTTGACTCCGGTTCTGACGTAGTTACCCCGGACAACGCGCAGGAGCGCCTGGATACCCTGAAGACGCAGCTCCACTAATAAAACAAAAACTGCATTCCGTACAAACGCAGATTGTGCGATAATGTTCACGCGTAAGATCCTCTCTCCGGATCGGCAGGAAAACGCTCCAACGTTCTGCCAATCCGTAATGGATAAACGCAAATTTCAAAGATCCTTTCTCTCATTCTATTTCTCTATATGGTGGTGCCCCCTGCTCCTGCCCAAGCAGGATCAGGGGGCATTGCTATGGAATGAAGTTGGATGAGATAGACAAAATTAGCAATTCTGTACAGATTATCCTGCAGGCTGCAGAGAAAAAGAGGGACACGCTGCTGCAAACACCCGTGGCAGCGTATTTACACAGCAAACAAGAGGGGTTTTAAAAAATGGTATTTACACTGGGTTCATTTGTGCAGCGGTGGCATTTGTAAGCTGGCTGAAAACCAGGGGAACGGACGAGACCAGCAAAGACGGTTACTTTCTTGGAGGCCGAAGCCTGAGCGGTCTGGTTATCTTTGGTTCTCTGATGATGACCAACCTGTCCGCGGAGCAGCTGGTAGGCCGCAACGGTCAGGGCTATGCAGCCGGCATGACTGCAATGGGCTGGGAGACCATGTGCCCGATCGCATTGACGCTGATGGCGCTGTTTTTCATCCCGAAGTATTTCAAGCTCGGCATTTCCACCATTCCGGAATTTCTGGAAAGCCGCTTTGACCGCGCAACCCGCGTCATTGTATCGTTCATTTTCCTTGTCGCTTATATTGTAACCATGCTGCCGCTGGTGCTGTACGCAGGCTCGGTAGCGATGGAGCGTATCTTCGGCATTACCGCACTGATGGGCGGCAACCGTTTCATGGCAACCACCGTAATGTGCGTTGCACTCGGCATAATCGGCGGTATCTATGCAATCTTCGGCGGTCTGAAGGCCGTAGCCGTATCGGACTCTCTGAACGGCATCATCTTTATCATCGGCGCGGTCATCCTGATCCCGGTTCTGGCGTTTATCGCACTGGGCGACGGCAGCATCGCAGAAGGCATCCGCATTTTCGCTACATCCTCTCCGGAGCACCTGAATGTGATCCAGCCTGCTGACGCACAGCCGCCGTACATTCCGTGGCCGATGATCGTACTTGGCTGTGGTATCAACCACATCTCTTACTGGTGCACCAACCAGTCCATCATGCAGCGCGTATTCGGCGCTAAGAACCTGAAGGAAGCACAGAAGGGCTCTCTGCTGACCGGTCTTACCTGCGTATTCTGCCCGATCTTTCTGGTAGCGCCCGGCGTTATCCAGTTCATCCGTGACGGCGGTGTACTGACCGACTTCGATATGGCGTACCCGTCTCTGATCAAGGACATCCTGCCGACTCCGGTACTGGGCTTCTTTGCAGCAGTCATGTTCGGTGCGATCCTGTCCTCCTTTAACTCGGTACTGAACAGCTCCATGACGCTGTTCACCCTGGACATCCTTCCGGTTATCTCCAAGAAGAAGCGCACGGACGCGCAGCTGATCACCATGGCAAAGCGTTTCGGCATCGTGCTGTGTCTGGCATCCATTATTATCGCACCGTTTCTGCTGTATCTGCCGGCTGGCATCAGCACCTTCCTCAATCAGATGTGGGGTTACTACGGCGTGTCGGTTCTGGCGATTGTCGTTATGGGTATTCTGGCTCCGCGCATGCCGAGCTTCGCACCGAAGGCTGCCATCATTGTCCATATCGTATGCTATGGCCTGATGATGAACCTTCTGACGTTCCACTTCCTGTACTTTGAAGTAGGCGCATTCGTAATTGACCTGATCCTGATGGCGATTCTGACCAAGGCTGCACCGCGCAAGGAAGCATATGTACTGCCTGAACTTGAGGTTGTTGATATGACCCCGTGGAAGTACCGCAAGCCGGTCATTGCAGTTACGTTCATCCTGCTGGCAGGCATTTATGTGCTGTTCTCTCCTCTGGGTCTGGGCGGCTAAAGGCTTCGCCTCGATTGAAACCACGGTTTCAATCGAATTTCGACGAAAAACCGCGTCCTGCGGACACATTTTTTCGTCCCTTGTATAAAAAGGCAGGCGCTATCCTTGCGCGACTTCTCGGTCGCGCTGCGCGTACACGCCCCGCCTTTTTATGAATTTGCTTCGCAAATTCGATTGAATGCGTGCTGCCACACGAAGCACATTGCGGACAGCCGGAATTACGATTTACAAGAAGAAAAGACAGACCGTTTTGCGGTCTGTCTTTTTTGTGCGTTTAGAAGGAAATTGACCGGAACGCCGTCGGTGAGATATCGGTTTCCTGCCGGAATGCCCGCGCAAAGTGCGACGCACTGTTGAAGCCGCAGTCCTCGGCAATCTGCTCAACGGTCAGGTCACTGGACAGCAGCAGACGCTTGGACTGACGCAGACGGTATTGCAGCAGATACTCATGCGGCGTACAGCCGACGTATCGCTTGAAGCTGCGGATAAAGTGGGATTTGCTGATGCCGCACATCTCGGCAAGGTCGTTCAGCGAAATGTCATCGGCAAAATGACCGTGAATATACGCCAGTGCCGGTGCAAGCAGCTCGCTGATGACGGTGGTTCGCACGGTCTGCGATGCCAGACCGCCCAGAATGCTGTGGACGGCAATGGAAATCTGGTGCTCGTTCATGGAGGCAAACTGCGTGCTCATGCCGTACTGCGCCGAGTGCACAACCGTGCGGAACTGGTCCTTGAGCGACAGCATCGGCTGCTTTTCGTGCACAAGGCCAAAGCGCTCGGTCAGATATTCGGTGTACTGCTTGCTGCTTGCACCGTTGAAGTGAAACCAGTAGAAGTCAACCTTGTCCGGACACCAGTAGCAGTGCGGCTTGCGGCAGTCGAACAGTGCTATTTCGCCCTCGTGCGCCTCAGCGGTCATACCGTCTGTGCGGATGCAGAGCGAGCCGCTGTTGATGTAGATCAGCAGGTATTGGTCAATGCCGTTTCGTTCGATCCGGTAATCGCTGTTGCAGATGAACTGACCGAACTGCGGGCAGTAATACAGCGCGCTTTTCGCAAATTCGGACGGCAGTGAGAAGTCCATGAAGGACGGGGTCAGTACGCCGGTATCTACAATTTGCATAAAATCCCTGCTTTCATTTGGTCTCGATAGCGATGAGATACAGGGGGTGGCTGCTGCACAGCCTTCCCTTTGCAGCTGTTACGCTTATTGCACTGCCTTTGTCACAGGCGGTTTTACTCCGCCAGCTTATAAATCTCGATGATAGCCTGTTCATCAAGTGCGGAATAGCTCTTGACCGGACCCTTGACCGTGCGGACGGTATTTGCGGCCAGCTGTGCGTAATTCTCCGGCTTGATGCCAAGCTGCGACAGATGCGTCGGCATGCCGATCTCCTCAAAGAAGCGCTTCATGGTCAGGATGCCTTCGCGTGCGGTGCGCTCAGGATGGTGGAAATCCATCTCCACGCCAAATACGCGGTTCGCCAGCTGAGCAAAGCGCGGAAAGTCGTTCTTCATCTCGTACAGCGCCCAGGCCGGGAACAGCACGGACAGACCGGCACCGTGTGCAATCTCATCGCGGAACGCGGACAGCTCATGCTCAAGCTTATGCACCGGGAACAGGCGCTTGCGGCCGCAGCCGGTGTAATCGTTATGCGAAACGCTGCCGGCCCACATCAGGGACGCACGCGCCTCATAATCGCGCGGATTGGCGATTGCCCGGCGGCCGGCATCGCGCACGGCAATGAGCAGACCTTCGGCAATGCGGTCGGTAATGTCGCTTTCGCCGCCTTCCGGCGTGAGGTAACGCTCGAGCGTGTGCATCATGATGTCCACAATGCCGCAGCCGGTCTGGAATTTGGACACAGTATAGGTGTTCTCCGGATCAAGGAAGCTGATGCGCGGACGGTTGGTCTCGCTCGTGATACCGCGCTTCTCCTTGGTCTCCTCGTTGGTGAGTACGCAGGAGTTGCTGCTTTCCGAGCCGGAGGCTGCCAGCGTCAGCACAGTGCCGACCGGCAGCGTGGTATCCGGCTTTGTGCCGGTGGATGCAAACTGCCACGGATCGGTTTTGGTGGCAACGCCCATGGCGATGGCCTTCGCCGAGTCGATTACCGAGCCACCGCCGACTGCCAGTACAAAGTCGATGCCCTCTCGCTCTGCCAGTGCAATGCCCTTGCGGACAAGCGATACCTTCGGGTTCGGCGATACACCGCCCAGTTCAACAAAGGCAAGACCCGCCGTAAACAGGCTCTTTTCCACACGGTCCAGCAGACCGGTCGTGCGTGCGCTCGAGCCGCCGAAGTGCACTAAAATGCGGTGCACCCCCAGCTCTTTCAGACGCGGGCCGATCTGTTCCTCAATATCTTTACCAAATACAATCTCAGTCGTGGTGTGCAGATTAAAATTCAGCATTAGGCGTTCCTGCCCTTCCTATTAAAATAGTATGATTCTATTATATCGTTCCCCTTGCAAAAAGTCAAAAAATTCGATAAAATAGATAAATGCGAAATCCGAATCGTGAGGGGTGAGAGCGTGTATTACAGTTATTCCGCCGCCCAGTGGCTGCTGGTTTTCTACCTGTACTGTATGCTCGGCTGGTGCTTTGAGTCCACCGTGGTTTCGGTAGGACAGCGCAGACTGGTAAACCGCGGCTTCCTGCGCGGCCCCATGCTGCCGATTTACGGCTTCGGCGCCGTGATCCTGCTGCATGTTTCGCTGCCGTTAAAACAGCATCCGGTGTGGCTGTATCTGGCGAGCATGATCGCGGCGACCGTGTTTGAATACATCGTCGGCGTGGTGATGGAAAAGATATTCAAGGTAAAATACTGGGATTACTCCAAGCAGAGATTCCAGTTTCAGGGCTATGTCTGCCTGCGCTCGTCACTGTGCTGGGGCTTTCTCGGCCTGATCCTGACGAGCGTCATTCATCCGCCGATTGAAAAGCTGGTGCTCGGTCTGCCGTTTATCGGACTGATCGTGATCGACGTTCTGTTTTCGGCGGCATTTATCAGCGATGTGATCGTATCCGTACGCAGCGCACTCGATCTTGCCAAGGTGCTCGAGGAACTCGACCGTCTGCGCGAGCAGGGAGCCGAGCTGCGTCAGCAGCTGTCCGAGACTGCACTTGTCGGTCTGACCAACCTGTCCTACCGCGTGGAGGAAGCACACGGCGAGTTCACCGAGAAGGTGGGCGAGGCGAAGGCGCAGTTCTCCGAGAAAATAGATGATGCGAAGGAACAGCTTGCCGACGCAAAAGCGCAGCTCTCCGAAAAAATGGACGATGCGAAGGAACAGCTTGCCGCCGTGCATGAGATGCGCTCCGATGAGCGTAGGGCGCAGACCGCAGCTGCACGCGAGCAGCTGCAGGCTAAGCTCGACGAGCTGCAGCGCCGCTTTGACGAGCGGGCAGCCGCACTCGGCCGCACCCGCAAGAGCCTGCTGCGCGGCAACCCGACCGCCCGCTCCGAGCGTTACACTGAGGTGCTCGAACGGCTGAAAAAGCGCCTCGATACACACACGCACCGGTAAAACACAGCTAACTTCCTTATAAAACTACACAAAATGCACAAACTAATGCAAAATGCAGCAGGATATGCTTGCTGTTTCGTCAGTTTTTCACTTGCTAAAATACCCGTTTCGGGTGTATATTAGTAGTACCCGCTGAACCTATCATTTTACTCGGGTTTTCGCGCATCGAAAACCGCCTGTTCAGCTTGTGTTTAAGACAACCTTTTTGGACAAAGAAAGGCAGATATACTATGGAAAAGAGATTCGTATATGCGGATAACGCGGCGACGACCCCGATGTCCGAAACTGCGTTCAACGCTATGAAGCCGTGGCTGACCGAGAACTACGGCAACCCGTCTTCGCTGTACCGCATCGGCCGTGCGGCAAAGGAAGCGCTCAACGATGCGCGTACCGTTGTCGGCAAGTGCCTGAACGCGGCAGAGCCGGTAAACGAGAAGAACGACTATGCACCGGGTGAGATCGTATTCACCGGCGGCGGTTCGCAGGCGGACAACCTTGCGATTCGCGGCTTTATGCACGGTCCGTCCTCCAAGGGCCGCAAGCACATCATCACCTCCAAGATCGAGCATCATGCAGTGCTGTACACCTGTGAGGCGCTTGAGAAGGAAGGCTACCGCGTTACCTATCTGAATGTGGATAAGGAAGGCCGTGTAGACCTTGAACAGCTTAAAGCAGAACTGTCCGAGGACACCGCACTGGTTTCCGTTATGGCGGCAAACAACGAGATCGGCACGATTCAGCCGATCAAGCAGATTGCCGAGCTGGCGCATTCGGTTGGCGCAAAGTTCCACACCGACGCGGTTCAGGCTGTCGGCCATATGCACATCGACGTGCAGGAGATGGGCATCGACATGCTGTCCCTGTCCGGTCATAAGTTCCGCGGTCCGCGCGGCACCGGCGTGCTGTATGTGAAGAAGGGCATCACCCTTGAGCCGCTGGTATACGGCGGCGGTCAGGAGCGCGGTCTGGTTTCCGGCACCGAGAACACCGCAGGCTGCATCGGTCTGGCAGCAGCGATGAAGGAGGCCGTTGAAGGTCTGGATGAGAAGATGGGCTACGTCAAGAAGCTGACGGACAAGCTCGTTAAGGGCATTATGGAAAACATTCCGTACTCCCACTATACCGGCGATCCGGTAAACCGTCTGCCGGGCACCGCTTCGTTCGTCTTTGAGGCGATTGAGGGCGAGGGTCTGATCCTGCGACTGGATAACGCAGGCGTATGCGGTTCCACCGGTTCGGCATGCTCCACCGGTTCGCTCGATCCGTCTCACGTTCTGATGGCGATCGGTCTGCCGCACGAGATCGCGCACGGCTCTCTGCGCCTGACCCTTGGCGAGCAGAACACCGAGGAGGACGTTGATTATATCATCGAGACGGTCACCGATGTTGTTAAGACCCTGCGCTCGATGAGCCCGGTTTGGGAGAACGGTCATCCTAACCTGACCGCTGCAACCGAGCTGCACGCACATTAAGATAAGCGGAAACGTATCCCGTAGGGCGCGACGACTCGGCGCGCCGGGGTCGTCGCGCCCTACGATTGATTTTCCTGCAATATATTCATTTGATTGGACAAAAAGGAGATAGATTTTATGCAGTACAGTGAAAAGGTGCTCGACCACTTTACGCATCCGCGCAATGTTGGCGAGATTGAGGACGCAAACGGTGTCGGCGAGGTCGGCAACGCAAAGTGCGGCGATATTATGAAGATTTACCTCAAGGTGTCGGACGACGGCATCATCGAGGATGTTAAGTTCAAGACCTTCGGCTGCGGTGCAGCAATCGCAACCAGCTCGATGGCTACCGAGATGGTAAAGGGAAAGAGCCTGGAGGAAGCGCTCAAGCTGACCAACAAGGCCGTTGCTGAGGCTCTGGACGGTCTGCCGCCGGTAAAGATGCACTGCTCCGTGCTGGCAGAGGAAGCGCTGCGCTCTGCAATTTCCGACTATTACAAGCGTCTGGGCAAGGATCCGTCTGAGATTCTCGGCTGCGATGCAGACTGCGAGACCTGCCACAAGGCAGACTAACACGCATATTTCGCAAAAAATACGCATAACATTAGGGCAGATTGAGAAATCTGCCCTTTTGGTGTCTCAATAATTAAGAATGAATAATGGAGAATTGAGAATTAGCGCTATCCTTGCGCAGACTTCAGTCGCGCTGCGCTGGTATCGCGCTTTGCGCGATGATTCAATAACCGCCTTTACAGGCGGACTCCTTCATTTTCCATTATGAAAGGGAGGTGAACCTCTTGAATGAAATTACAAAAAGTATAACTTTCCTAAAAGAATACAAACAGTTAAAACAAGCTGTTGATGAGGGCAAAACTCCGGTGCTGGCGGTGGGCTTATCAGCCATCCACAAGGCGCATCTGGCGGCGGCGTTAGGACTGGATACAGATCGTCCGGTACTGGTTTTGACCGACGACGACAACACTGCGAATCGATTTGCCGCTGATTTGCGCGGTTTTTCCGAGCGTGACATTGTGCAGCTGCCCTCTCGTGAGCTGGTGATGGCGGATGTAGTCGGTGTGTCGCGCGGCTACGAGCAGCGCCGTCTGGCAGCACTGGACGAGCTGACGGAAGCGCATTTTGCGGTCGCGTCCGTGCAGGCGGCAGCCCAGCGCACCATGCCGCCGGAGGCGCTCAAGGCGGTAATCGTGTCGCTGGCCACCGGTGAAACCGCGCCGCTGGATGAGCTGGCACAGTCGCTCACGCGCGCAGGCTACGAGCGCTGCGTACAGGTCGAAGGCACCGGTCAGTTTTCCATTCGCGGCGGCATCCTCGATGTGTTTCCGCCGCAGGCGGAGCACCCGTACCGCGTGGAATTCTGGGACGATGAGATTGACTCAATCTCCACGTTCGACGTCGGCAGTCAGCGCCGGTTGGAGCAGTGCGAGTGCCTGCGCTGTCTGCCGTGCATGGAATCCATTCCTGCACTGGCGAAGGGCGGTGCGGCAGGACTGGCAAAGGCTGTTCTGGCACTCACCTCGACCCGCCGGAAGAAGCAGCACGCGGATTTGCAGACTAACCTTGAACGGGACGCAGAACGTCTGCGCGAGACCGGTTCGCTGCCCGCAGCGGACAAGTATATGCCGCTCATTTATCCCGAAATGGCGACCGCGTTCGACTATCTGCCCGAAAATGCCATCGTCATCATCGAGGACACGCCCCGTCTGCGCGACGCGGTGCGCGATTTCCACGCGCGTGTAGCCGACGACGTAACTGCTCTGCTCGAGCGCGGCGAAATGCCGCCGAATCTGGGAGAATATGCGCTGGATTTTGTCGGCGTATGCGGCGTGAAGCGCCAGATTTTGCGCCTGGACAGCTTTCTCAACAATGTAGCCGAGTTGACACCGCAGCATCTGGAAAACTTTATCGCCAACCAGATGAACGCCTACGGCGGCAACCTCGACATGGCGTCTGCCGATATCCGCAGCTATACCGAGCAGGGACGCGCGGTGGCGGTCGTGTGCGGCAGTGCGCTGCGCTGCCAGAACATGCTGGACGCGCTGACCGACACCGGTCTCAACGTAAAAATCAGCGATCTGCTGCCCAAGGGCGGCTGTGTCAACATCATGGAGGGCACGCTGTCCGCCGGCTTTGAGTATCCCGATCTCGGTCTTGTTGTCATGACCGAGGGACAGGTTCTTGCCCGGCGGAAGAAAACGCAGGTCAAGAAGTCCAACCGTGATAAGGTGAAGTCGTATACCGACCTGACACCGGGTGATCTGGTCGTGCATGAGCACCACGGTATCGGTCGGTTTATCGGCATGGAGCGCATGACGGTGGACGGTTCCGAGCGCGATTTCATCAAAATTGCGTTTGCGGGTACGGATTTTCTGTATGTTCCGGCAACCTCGCTCGATCTTATCTCCAAATACATCGGCGGCGGCGACAACGAGCGCGTGCGGCTGAACAAGCTCGGCGGCGCGGACTGGAGCAAGGCGAAAGCACGCGCCAAAGCGGCGGCAAAGGAGCTGGCCGAGGGTCTCATCAAGCTGTATGCCGAGCGCGCCAAGGTCAAGGGCTACGCCTTCCCGCCGGATGACGCGTGGCAGCGCGAGTTCGAGGAGGATTTCCCCTACGAGGAGACCGACGACCAGCTGCGCTGCATTGCCGAGATCAAGGATGACATGCAGTCCGACCGTCCGATGGACCGCCTGCTGTGCGGTGATGTCGGCTTTGGCAAGACCGAGGTCGCGCTGCGTGCCGTGATGAAGTGCATTCTCGCGGGCAAGCAGGCGGCGATCCTCGTACCGACGACCGTACTCGCGCGCCAGCATTACCTGACCGCAATGCAGCGTTTTCAGGGTCACCCGATCACGATCGAGCTGTTAACGCGCTATAAGACCGGCTCGGAGCAGACTGCGCTGCTCAAAAAGCTGGAGGCGGGCTCGGTCGATCTGGTTATCGGCACGCACAAGCTGTTCAACAAGAAGATCAAGTTCAAGGATCTCGGTCTGCTCGTCGTGGACGAGGAACAGCGGTTCGGCGTCGGGCACAAGGAAACGCTTAAGGAAATGAGCAAAAACGTGGATGTGCTCACGCTGTCGGCAACGCCGATCCCGCGCACGCTCAACATGGCGCTGTCCGGTATCCGCGATATGTCCTCCATCGAGGAGCCGCCGCAGAACCGTCATCCGGTGCAGACGTTCGTGCTTGAGCAGAACGACGGCGTGCTGCTCGATGCCATCCGGCGTGAGCTGGGACGCGGCGGACAGGTGTACTACCTGCACAACCGCGTGGAGTCCATCGAGCGATGTGCGAGCATGTGGCAGCAGCGGCTTCCGGATGCGCGAATCGGCATCGTTCACGGCAAAATGGGTCAGAAAGAGATCGCAAAGGTTATGAACGAGATGGCGGACGGCGAGATTGATATTCTGGTCTGCACCACGATTATTGAAACCGGCATTGACATTCCGAACGCGAATACGCTTATCATTGAGAACGCAGACAATATGGGTCTGGCGCAGCTGCACCAGATTCGCGGCCGTGTAGGCCGCTCGTCGCGCCACGCCTACGCCTACTTGTGCTACCGGCACGGCAAGGCGCTGAGCGAGATTGCGCAGAAGCGGCTCGGTGCGATTCGTGAGTTTGCAGCGTTCGGCTCGGGCTTCAAGATTGCCATGCGTGATCTGGAAATTCGCGGTGCAGGCAATGTGCTCGGTCCCGAGCAATCCGGCCACATGATGAGTGTCGGCTATGATCTGTACCTCAAGCTGCTCGAAGAGGCTGTGCAGGAGGAGAAGGGAGAAACACCCAAGCCGCGTGTTGATTGTGCGGCCGAGCTGCTGATTTCTGCCAATCTTCCCGCTGATTATGTTGCGGATGCGGGACAGCGTGTCGATCTGTACCGCCGTATCGCGCTCATCCGCACGGACGAGCAGCGCAGTGATATGCTCGATGAGCTGATCGACCGCTTCGGTGAGCCGCCTGCGGAGGCCATCGCGCTGCTGGATATCGCGCTGCTGCGTGCCAAGGCCAGCGAGCAGGGGATTGCGGAGATCAAGCAGCAGGACGGACGGCTGCTGCTCACCTTTTCCGAGACCGATTTCGCGCGCCTGTCCGCGCTCTGCGGTGACAGTGAATTCAAGGGCCGCCTGCTGCTCAACGCCGGTTCGACACCGTATCTGTCGCTGCGCCTGAATAAGGGCGAGACGGCGATGGAAATGGCACAGACGCTGGTTGATAAGTACGCTGCCACGGCAAAATAAGCAGGAGAATGATAGAAAGCGTGATTCACTGAAGCCGATTTTCTTCACTGAGCTTGCAGACAGGGGAGCGGCTGTATTTGCGCAAAAAAGAGCGAAACCATGCGGTTTCGCTCTTTTTCTCATTCTTCGCCGGAATTCTGTTCCGGAGCACCGTTCTCGCCATTCGGCTTGCGGCGGCGTCTTCCGCCTCTGCGGCGGCGACGGCGCGGCGCACCTTCACCGTCCGGAGACAGCTCATTCTGAGCCTCTTCGGGCAGTTCGTCTGCGGCAGTCTGCTGCGGGGCAAGCTTGCGCGGCGGACGCGGCTGCTGCGGCTTCTGATGCGGAGCCTCGCTCTTTTTCGGTGCATCCTTTTTGGGTGCGGGAGCGGCAGCATCCTCCTGCTCCTCGCGCTTACGGCGTTCCTCGGCCATAGCGGCGGCATTCTGACGGTTGCGGCACGCACCCTTTACCATGCAGCACTGCGTGCACTGGAACTCGGTCAGCGAGTGCTCCGGACTGTCGTCCAGCTGTACCTTGCAGGTGCCGCGCAGCATCTGGGTGGAAACTACCTTGCCGCGGCCTTCCGGCGTATCGACTACGCTGCCCTGACGCGGCGTGACCTTCTGCAGCTCGGCGTAGGCCTCGTGCTCATACTTGAGACAGCACATCAGACGGCCGCACACACCGGAAATCTTCGCCGGATTGAGCGACAGGTTCTGATCCTTTGCCATATTGATGGAGACCGGATGGAAATCATCGAGATATGAGCTGCAGCACAACTCGCGGCCGCAGCAGCCCAGACCGCCGATCATCTTCGCCTCATCGCGCACGCCGATCTGGCGCAGCTCAATGCGGGTGCGGAACACGCTCGCAAGGTCCTTAACTAGCTCGCGGAAGTCCACACGGCCGTCTGCGGTGAAGTAAAACAGCAGCTTGTTCATGTCAAAGGTGCATTCCGCGGTGACAAGGTTCATTTCCAGACCGCGGTCCTCGATCTTCTGCTTGCAGATAATAAACGCCTCGTCGGCACGCTTTTTGTTGCGCTCGAGCGTTTTCATATCGGTCTCGGTTGCCACACGGACCACGCGCTTGAGCGGCTGCACGACCTGCTGATCGGGCACATCGGTGTTGCCCTGCACGCAGTCGCCGTATTCCACGCCGCGGGCCGTCTCGACGATCACACCCGTACCGGGTGCGATTTCCAGACCCTGCGGGTCGAAATAATACATTTTTCCGTTCGATTTGAAACGAACTCCGATTATTGTTGTCAAAAAGTTTTCCTCCTGTATGATGGAAACGCTTAGGAAGCGTAACAGATGCGGTAGATATCGCTTGTTAATGCGCAGGTGACAGCCGCGGATGCCGCGTTGCGCGACACACGGTCGATCAGCACATCAATAAAATCGTAGACCGCCAGCAGGCGTTCCGTACTGACGGCGCCGGCGAGTGCCTGCGTCTGCTTGCGGAGTGCCGGCTGCAGCGGCTTTTGCGGCAGAGCCTTTGAGACGAAAATCGCGTCCCGGACAGCGGCCTGCAGAATGCCGAGCACGCCTAACAGTGCACGGCGCGGCGTCTTTTCCAGACCCATTGCACCGAGCATCATGCGGTCCTCACGCCGTTCGGCAACCGCAGAGAGATAGGGTGCCAGCAGGCTTGCCGCCTCCTCGTCCGATACCGCCGCATGCGACGGCTCGAGCGCAAATTTAGTGCAGCGCGAGCGCACGGTCTGCAGCAGCGAATCCGGCTGCTCGGCGGTCAGAATGAAGAACGCATACGCAGGCGGCTCCTCCAGCTCCTTGAGCAGCGCGTTCTGCGCCATGGGGTTGAGATTCTGCGCATGGTGAATGACTGTCACACGGCGTTCGCCGTCGTTCGGGATAATGGCGTTTTCCGCCTTGATCTGACGCGCTAGATCGACCTTGAGTTCGGCCTCTCCTTCGTCCACGATCATCAGATCCGGGTGCACACCCTGCTCCACCTTACGGCACGGCAGACAGCTTCCGCACGGATGACTGCCCGCGCCTTCGCATAAAATACCGGCTGCAAGCACATTCGCAAGGGCTTTGAGCGCCGCCGGATCGTCACCGGACAGCAGCACGGTCTGCGGAAAACGCTCGTTCAGCGCATGCTTCAGGCTGTTTTTGAGCGCATTGTTGCCCGCAAGTGCGTCAAATGAGATCACAGCTTTTCAAAACGCTCAACGTTGAGTACAAATACGGTTGCGCCGCCGACCTCGACCTGCACCGGCGTGGACGGGAAAAAGCCCATGCCGAGCTCAGCGGTTGCCGGCATGATCTGCTTGCGGGAGGAGGAGTGCTCGCGGATGATGTCAAAGCACTCATCCAGCTTGCTTTCGTCCAGACCGATCAGGATCGTGACGTTGCCTGCTTTGAGGAAGCCGCCGGTGGTCGCCAGCTTGGTGATAGAGAAGCCTGCTTTCATCAGGCTGGAGATAACATCCTGCGAATCATCGTAATTGATGATAGCCAGTACCATTTTCATAATAGTAACCCCCTATTCGCATTGCTGCGCGGAAACATATCGTTTGCTTGGATGAGATGCGTTATTGATGGACAACAACGGTTATTTCATCTATTATATTGTACCATCTTTCACGGATAAGTGCAATGTGCGCTCCTGTAATTTTCTCGCCGGGCCAGAGCAGCGGCACACCGGGCGGATACGGCGTGACCGGACGGGCACAGACCAGACCCTCGGCAGCGGCAGGCTGCACTCTGCCGGTCTGTGAGAACCATGCGTCGCGCACGCTCATCACGCGCTCGGCGGGCGGAAACGGTGCGGACAGGGACGGCAGGGGAATCAGCTCGCGCCGTTTGGAAATGCGCCGCAGACCGCGTTTCAGACGGCTGATCGCACCGTTCGGGTCGGAGCCGGTGAGGATGAACACAACATTGCGGTCATCCGCCAT
Organism: Butyricicoccus sp. AM78-15b2TA; assembly: GCF_027665985.1. Lineage (NCBI taxonomy): Bacteria > Bacillati > Bacillota > Clostridia > Eubacteriales > Butyricicoccaceae > Butyricicoccus > Butyricicoccus sp. AM78-15b2TA. Next base: position 180,703 of record NZ_JAQEHY010000003.1, on the reverse strand, counting down.
CTCGCACGCCACGCCGCATTCGCTCCACAGCGTATCGGCCAGCTGGTGACCGGTGATGTCGGTTCCGGCGGTGCACACCGTCAGACGGCATGGGTCAAGCGCAGGAAAATGATCCTCGGTCAGTGCGGTGAACATGGTCCGGTGCTGCACATAGGCACGCAGTTCGGCACAGGTTTCCGCCGAGCGGCGGTACTCCGCGTGACCGGGCCCCTCGGTGTAGGCACGCGCAAGGTCAATGGATGCCATAATGGGATAGGACGGACTGGATGTGCCGAACAGCATGGTGTTTTCGCGCAGTGCGCGGCGGTCCACGCCTGCCGCGGAGAGCAGAACGGCGCCCTGTCCCATGCACGGCAGCGTTTTGTGCATGGAGAGCACGGCTATATCCGCACCTTCCGCGACCGGTGTCGGCAGGCCGACGGCAGGGAAGTGTGCACCGTGTGCACCGTCTACGAGCAGCAGCTTGCCGTGCGCGCGGCACAGATCGGCAAACTCGGGAATCGCCCGCCGGATGCCGTAATAGGTCGGAGAGGTCAGCAGGATCGCCTTGATTTCCGGATGTGCAATCAGCTGTGCTTCCGCATCCTTGACCGGAAGCGAACCGGAAACCGCGAACGGCTCGATCAGCGGTGCAGAAAAGAAATACGGCGTAATGCCGAGCAGCGCGCAGCCGTAGCAGACGGACTTGTGTACCTCGCGGTCGAGCAGGACAGCGCCGCCGCGTCCGACCGCTGTGCCGAGCATGGCCAGAATGCCCTGTGTCGAGCCGCCGGTCAGGAAAAAGCAGTCCGCCGCGCCGAAATACCGCGCGGCGGCAACCTCCGCATCGCGGATAGGGCCTTCACCGGTGTACAGGTTGCCGGTGCCGTAGGTTTCGGTAAAGTCGATGGCAAAAATATCCGCATAGGTGTTGAAAACCGGCTCACCCTTGTGCCCGGGCATGTGAAACCGCGCGGAGTCGCCGGTCTCGAGCAGCTGCAGAGCATGGAACAGCGGCGCCGTCGTGAACGGCATCAGGCGGTTGATCTGTCTGTGATTGGGACGGTGGCTGTGCGGCGCAGCCGGTCGGCGGTGGTGCATAGTTGAGTTGGCTCCTTACATTATTATGCTATAATACAGTATAACACATAATTAGGAATTAGGAATTAGGAATTGCCGTGATTCACAGGTATGCATTTACCTATCACAAAAAATTACTGATTTTTGATTACGCATTACTAATTTTCATGAACTGTCCACAATGTGCAGACATTCGTTTATTCATTGCGGATTTTTTGGGACATTTTTCGGTAGCCAACGGCAGGGCTTTGTATTATAATAAATAATACGTTCCATTCATAAAAGTAATATCACCGCGACAGACCGTGATATGTAAACTGGGAACGTCTTTACGCTTATATTTGAAAGGCAGGCTATTCACTATGGCAGACAATCGTATCTACAATTTTTCCGCAGGTCCCTCCATGCTTCCGGTTCCGGTGCTTGAGCGCTGTGCAGCCGACATGCTGAACTATCAGGGCTCCGGTATGTCAGTCATGGAGATGAGTCACCGTTCAAAGGTATATGACGGCATCATCAAGGAGACCGAGGCTACGCTGCGCCGCGTACTCTCCATTCCGGATAACTACAAGGTTCTGTTCCTGCAGGGCGGCGCTACCACCCAGTTTGCAGCGATCCCGATGAACCTGCTGAAGACCGGCAAGGCTGACTACGCGCTGACCGGCAGCTTCGCTTCCAAGGCTTACAAGGAAGCACAGAAGTTCGGCGACATGCACGCTGCATTCTCCTCCAAGGAGACCAACTTCGACCACGTTCCGACGCAGGATGAGCTGGATATCCGTCCGGATGCCGACTACTTCTACATCTGCGCCAATAACACCATCTACGGCACCGAGTATCAGTACGATCCCGAGACCCCGGCAGGCGTTGAGCTGGTAGCGGATATGTCCTCCAACATTCTGTCCAAGCCGGTTGATGTTTCCAAGTACGGCGTTATCTACGCCGGCGCACAGAAGAACATGGGCCCGGCCGGTGTTACCGTTGTTATCGTCCGCGAGGATCTGCTCGGCAACTATCCGCTCGAGAAGTACCCGGTTATGCTCGACTGGAAGACCATGGCTGACAAGGATTCCATGTACAACACGCCTCCCACGTACGGCATCTATGTACTCGGTCTGGTTGCCAAGTGGGTTGAAGACATGGGCGGCGTAAAGGCTATGCAGGAGCGTGCTGAAAAGCGTTCCTCCATGCTGTATGATTACCTCGATTCCCAGGATTTCTACAAGACTGTAGCCGCAAAGGATTCCCGCAGCCGCATGAACGTGACCTTCCGCACTGGCAACGACGAGCTGGACGCAAAGTTTGCCAAGGAGTCCATGGCAGCCGGCATGTCCAACCTGAAGGGTCACCGTTCGGTAGGCGGCATGCGTGCTTCCATCTATAACGCAATGCCGATCGAGGGCGTTGAGAAGCTCATCGACTTCATGAAGAAGTTCGCTGAAGAAAACAAGTAACAATAATTGAGAATTGATAATGGAGAATGGGAAATTGCGGTATCGCGCAAGGATAGCGACATTTTCCATTTTCAATTCTCCATTTTCCATTGGAGGATAATCCCATGTATAACGTAAAACTCTACAACAAGATCTCGAAGGTAGGTCTGGACGATCTCGATCCGGCAAAGTACACCTGCTCCGAGGATTTCACCGATTATGACGCCGTTCTGGTTCGTTCTGCCAAGCTGCATGACGTCGAGTTCCCGAAGAACCTGCGCTGCATCGCGCGTGCAGGCGCCGGTGTCAACAACATTCCGATCGACCGCTGCTCCGAGGAAGGCATCGTAGTATTCAACACACCGGGTGCAAACGCTAACGCCGTTAAGGAGCTGGCTATCTGCGCACTGCTGCTGGCCTCCCGCAAGGTGGTACAGGGTGCAAACTGGGTTAAGGGCCTCAAGGGCACGCCGGACATCGGTCCTGCTGCTGAGAAGGGCAAGTCCACCTACGCAGGCCCGGAAATCGCCGGCAAGAAGCTGGGCATCATCGGTCTGGGTGCGATCGGCGTTAAGGTTGCAAACGCAGCTGTTGGCCTGGATATGGAGGTCTGGGGCTATGACCCGTACCTGTCGGTTGACGGCGCACTCAAGCTGTCCCGCTCCGTCAAGCACGTTACCGAGCTGGACGAGATTTTTGCAAACTGCGATTATATCACCATCCACGTTCCGCTGACCCCGGATACCAAGCACACCATCAGCGAGGAAGCCATCGGCAAGATGAAGGACGGCGTTCGCGTTATCAACCTCGCACGCGGCGAGCTGGTTGACACCAAGGCAATGGCGAAGGCACTCGAGAGCGGCAAGGTTGCAGCTTACGTTTCTGACTTTGCTTCCGACGAGATTCTTGAGCAGGAGAATGCCATCACGCTCCCGCATCTGGGTGCATCCACGCCGGAGAGCGAGGACAACTGCGCCAAGATGGCCGTTTACGAGATCACCGAGTACCTCGAGAAGGGCACCATCCGCAACTCTGTCAACTTCCCGAACCTCAAGGTTCCGTACGAAGGCGGCTACCGCATCTGCATGATCCACAAGAACATCCCGAACATGATCGCATCCATCACCTCCGTTGTTCGCTGCAACATCGAGAATATGGGCAACCGTTCCAAGGGTGACTATGCGTACACCATCATCGACACCGCAGAGGCTCCGACCGAGGCTAACCTCGACGAGCTGCGCGCGATCGAAGGCATGATCTCTGTTCGCACGATCTAATTGCCATAAAACCGATAAAACCGCTCTGAATGCAGATTCGGAGCGGTTTTTTGTTGCTTTTCTGTGCAAATTGAATATTGTCGAATTTGGTCGAATTTTCGTAAAATATGGAAATGCAGGACAAGACAGCACCGCAGCTTTCATTGTGCGGTGCTGCCGAATACTGCAGGATGACTATTTTTACAGGAGGCTTCTCAATGGAGAACATACGCATTTACGAGGAGGACGGCTACATTCACTTTATTATGCGTCCGGAGGACCTGATGCGGCTGCGCTACTCGACCGAAGCGAAAACGCCGTTTGCAGACTTCATGGACCGCTGGCTGACCCAGATGAAAACGCAGGTGCGCGAAAACACGATGGACGGCTACCGCTACGCATTTGAAAAGCATATCAAGCCGTTTTTCACCGCACGAGGGACAACGCTTGCTACGGCACGGCCGATGGATTTTCAGGATTTTGTCAACCTGAAATTTGATCAGGGGCTTTCACCGACTTCGATCGTCAAGTTCCATTCCATTATGCATAAGTGCCTGAAATACGCGGTAGCACTGCAGATTATCCCGACGAATCCGTCGGATAATGTCATGCTGCCCAAGCGGACGCGCTTTCGAGGACAGGTGTACGACCGGACGCAGATCAACATTTTTCTGGCAGCGGCGCTGCAGTCGCCGGCAGAGGCGGCGTTCGTGCTGGCGGCAACCTATGGTCTGCGCCGCAGCGAGTGCGCCGGTCTGCGCTGGTGTGCCGTGGATTTTCGGGCACGGAGCATGATTATCAATCATACGGCGGTGCTGTCCTCCGGACGTGTGATCTACGCGGACAGTGTAAAGACCAAATCAAGCTATCGGACGCTGCCGCTGTCCGACTCGCTCCGGCGGTATCTGACCGATCTGCGCCGCAGACAGAACGCCAACCGCAAAAAGTACGGCAAAGCCTACTGCCAGAGCGATTACGTCTGCTGCCGTGAAGATGGTTCGCCGCTCCGGCCGGATTACATTTCGCGTGAGTTCGAGCGGGTGTGCCGCCGTGCGTGCCTGCCGCGCATCCGGTTTCATGATTTACGGCATTCGGTTGCAACGATTCTGCTGCAGCAAGGCTTTTCGCTCAAGCAGATTCAGGACTGGCTGGGGCATTCCGACATCTCTACCACAGCCAACGTTTACGCACATGTGCCGTATGTGGAAAAGGTATCCATCGCCAAGAGCGCAACACCGATTATCGGCAACTGATGTGCATTCTGGGAATGTAACATAATCGTAACATTCCGGCGGGTTGTTTCACCATTGTTACACTTTGCCGCCTGACCTTGTATGAGAGTGCGTGATTGCTTATAATATATATTGTATAAGAATAACAAGGATAGAGAACTTTACACAATATACAGGTGAAGCATATGTTCAAAAAAACACTTTCCGCGCTGGCGGTTGCGTGTGTGATGCTGGTGAGTGCGGCTGCGGCCGGCACCATTTTTCCGGCAGAGTACACCGACATTGACGGCGTGACACGCGCAGGCTATCTGGATGAGGACGGCATGACCGTTCTTCCGTTTGCCTACGCACAGGCAGGAGATTTCGCGGACTGCGGACTCGCTGCCGTAGAAAACGAGCAGTGGCAGACGGCGGTGATCGACCGCACGGGAAAGCTCGTCATTGCATACACGGATTCGCCGGTTTCGGTGGATTTTTCGGATACGATAGTTGCGTATCGTTACACTGACCACAGCGTGTATTATGCGACTGACGGCAAGCGCATTGGCTCATATCCGGGCGCGGTTGGCTTCTTTGAGGACGGACTGCTGCTGTGCAGAAATGCGGATACCGGTCTGTATTCCTATGTCAAGCAGGATGGTTCGACTGCCTTTTCGGGCAGCTACCGTAAGGCTGGCGCGTTCTCAAACGGCAGAACGCTTGTGCAGACGCAGGACGGCGATTATCAGGCAATCGACACCGAGGGCACGGTGCTGTACACTCTGCCGAACGACGTAACGCCTTCCTACATGGCGATTTACGGCGAGAGCACGGTGGTCGTCACCAACGGCACCAATCAGGCGCTGTATTCGCTTTCGGAGGGCAAACTGCTGACCGAGTTTCTGTACAACACCATTTCGGAGTTTCACGATGGCGAAGCCATGGTTCGTCAGATCAACCGCTGGGGCATTATGGATACCACCGGTAAGCTGCTGACGGCGCCGACGTATTACTATCTGTCCTACATGGGCGAGGGGCTGTACGCGGCCCGCAGTGAGGACGGTTCGGTTTCCGCGGTGGATGCGGGCGGCAGCCTGTCTTACCGCACGCTGAGCTACATCAGCGGCTTCTCCGAGCTGCGCTACGGTCTGTCGTGGCACAACACCGCAGACGGCACATTGATTTTCTTCCGCAAAAACGGCGGCTTTGCAGCGTCCGTTAAAGAGGCGGAGAACCCGACCATTCTGACCGAAAACGTGGTCTGCGTCACGCAGGACGACACCCGCAAGTATATTGATCTGCGCAGCGGCAAAACGCTGTTCGAGCAGCCGAAGTCGTTCGACCTTGGCGGCGGCATCACCGCAAGGACTGTGCATTACGAAAAGTTCATGGGCTATCAGCAGGACGGCACGGAGCATGGATGGGATGTCGATTTTCCGGAGATCAGCGGTCTGAGCGACAAAAAGGTGCAGAGCACCATCAACAGCGAAATCCGTTCGTTCTTCCTCAAGGGACCGTCCGTTACCGCCGAGTATGATGCGCTCGAGGGCAGCTACGGTGCGTCCGTGGAAGGCTCGGTGCTCGTTGTCTGGGCCAACTGCGTGAGCGGCAAAGGCGCCGGTTCATCGGTCTGGAATAACTGTCTGGCATTTGATCTGTACACCGGCACACAGTACACACTGAACGACCTGCTGACCGGTGACTACATCGAGACGGTCAAGCAGCTGCTGCCGGACGATCATGCGATTTATCTGTACAGCTATCCGCGCGTCAGCACGAAAGGCGTAACCTATTTTTACAACGAATATGAGAGCGCTTCCCGCAGAGCATACACAGAGGAATACCTGCTGACGTTTGAGCAGCTTTCCGGTGTGCTGAACTGCAACAGCGCATGCTATAAGGCGTTGATGACGTCGTATTCGCCCGAAGTTTCGGCTGCTGCAACCGGTTACAGCGATGTGAGCAGTACCTGCTGGGCACTGCAGTATATCAATACAGTGACCGAGCGCAAGCTGATGACTGGCGCGAACGGTAAATTCCGTCCGAACGATAAGATCACGGCGGCTGAGGTCTGCACGACCATCGCGCGTCAGCGCGGTCTGTCCGGCAGCGGCGCACTGCCCGCAGGCGTTCGCGCAGGCGAGTGGTACTCGGATGCGGTCAGCGCGGTGTACGCAAACGGTCTGCTCGAGGGCCTGAGCGATAACTTCCGGCCGACGGCTGCTATGACCCGCGAGGATGCGATGCAGCTTTTTGCAAATTTGCTGCAGGCGGACGGTACAGCGGCCATGAGTGATACCGAAACCGCACAGACGCTGGTATCTGTCAAGGATGCAGGCTCTATCTCGGCAGACCGCCGAAATGCGGTTGCGCTGTGTATGCAGAAGGGTCTGGTGCAGGGCTTCAGCGACGGCACGATCAAGCCGCAGGGTACGTTCACCCGTGCGGAGTTCGCAAAGCTGCTGACGACGATTTAATGAAAATGAAGAATGGAGAATGGAAAATGATTATGCAGCATTCCGTTCTCCATTTTTGTTTAGGCATGAGAAAACCCCGGAGACTACCACTCTCCGGGGTTTTCGCAGCTCATGGCTGTGTCACATCGTTGTTAATCGTATAGCATCGATCTTGCGATAATGCAAGCACTACGCCGATTATTTTACCGGAATCGTAGTATCACCGATGGTGACGGACGCCACTTCATCAAGCGGGAGAATGGTATCGAACGTGCCCTGGCGGGTGCAGACGGTCTTGCCGTCATGCAGGTCCATGCTGCTGCCGTTGCCTGGCACGTCGATTACAGTGCCGTCCTTCTTATTGATAAGCAGTTTTGCGGAAAATGCGTCCCATGTATCGCGGTGGCTGGCGGGTTCCTGACCGCTTTCGGCATTCTCAAACGGTGCTTTGCCATCAACCGTGTAGACAAAGTTATAGCCGATAGGCGAGAGCAGGACTTTATTGATCGTTGCGGTTTTGCCACCTACTTGAATAGACTGACCGGCAGGCAGTTCAACCGCGCTGTTATCGGCCTCCAGCTTGAACTTGAGATGCCAGGTACCGTCGGCGATGGTTTTGGTTTCAGCGCCGTTATCAGTTACTGCTGTCAGGTCGCCGAGCATAATCTTTGCTGTACCACCGGTCGTAACTGCGTCAGTGTACGACATGGTTTCAACATACTGAATGGCATTATCATTCGGATTTTCGTCATAGAAATAGCTACTGCCGATTGCGCCTTGCGCATTCAGGCCGATATTGCTGTCTGCACGATTCCAGTACACATTCAGCAGACCGGTATCCGGGTTTTTCGTGCAGTCGAACGCCGAACCGTCCTCCTTTTCGAGCGTGTAGGAGATAAGGTAGTTGTAGCCATCGAACAGAATCGCATCCGCGGTGACGGTCACGCCGTTCGAGGTATCGCTCGCGCCGATCGGGCGGCCAATCTGGTCGATGATTTCGGTGTCTGCTGTCGGACCGAATACGCCGGCAAATGCGTCGCTCGCGGACTTGAATACGCCGGTTGCGCCTGCACCGATGCTCAGCACCAGAGCGGCAGCCACGCCGACCGCCGCGATGCGCGGAAAACGGCGTACACGATGAATGGCAACCGGCTGCTCCGGCTGCTCGGCGGCGGCCATCAGGCGATTGACCATGCGGCTTTTCGCCTCGTCAGAGAAGCGCAGCTCGTCCAGTGCGGAATTATACATTTTGTTATCGTTATACTTTCTGTTCATAAAGATCCCCTCCCAAGGTGGTGCGCAGGCTTTTGCGCCCGCGGCTCAGGTGTGCGGAAACGGCAGACTCGCTCTGACCGAGCAGAGATGCGATTTCACGCACGGAATAGCCCTCGTAGTAGTGCAGATAGACCGCTTCACGGTATTTGCGCGGCAGTGCCATCACCGCATCGAGCACATCGGAATCCGGTGTGGCAGGCGCAGGTGTCGCGGCAGCGGCCTCCAGACCGACGTTGCGCCGGTGCGCGGCGCGCAGGCTGTCCTTGCAGGCGTTGGCGGTCGCGCGGATGATCCACGCTTTTTCGTGCGCCGGACTGTCAAAGGTTTGACCGCCGGTCAGCAGCTTGAGGAAGATATTCTGGCAGATGTCCTCAGCATCGTGGGTTGACTTCAAATAGGTGTAAGCCAGCCGCAGGATCAGGTCGGAGTACGTCTGCACCAGACGTTCGGCGTCTGCCCTGTCAAATTGTTTCATTGGTTTCAGCTCCTTTGGAAAGCAACGTTGCTTCACCTATAATACGATTGCGGATCGCGTATCCTGACAGAGAGGATAAATTTATTATAACATAAATGCGTTGGCGGGCACCGTTCCCGCGCGCCGCAGAGCGTACCTCTCGCTTTTCGTCAAGCGTAAAACCTTCGATTTTGCAAGGGATAGAAAGACACCTGTCCGTCTGCGCGTTGTTTTTCAACAGAATGCCCAAAAAACACAGGTAAAATTGTAACAAAGTAATTGTTAAAAAATCTACAAATACCCTTTGCAGAAAGCCCTGTTTATGGTATCCTGTTAAAAGAGCACATGCGCTCTGCCGGGAGCGCTCATAAGATAGGACAAAGGGACGACCCGCTCAACGGGTCGCAAAGGAATTCAGGAGGATAAAACAAACTATGGCTATGAGAGGTGTAGAAACCCGTATTCAGGAGATCCGCCACCGCATTTTCACCGAGGTTGCCCGTATGGCGTACCATACTGAGTGGCCGACCGACCGCCGCATCGAAGCACTGCCGTTCGACATCATGCCGGGCGAAGTGGGCAACATCCGCAACGATATTTTCCTCGAGCGCGCTATCGTAGGCGAACGTCTGCGTCTGGCGATGGGTCTGCCGTGCCGCAGCGCTGCCGAGCATGCGCCGCTGTCCGACAACATCGAGGCTGCCACCCGAGAGGAGACCTACTACACGCCGCCGCTGATCAACGTGATCAAGTTCGCGTGCCACGCCTGCAAGGAGAACGAGGTCATGGTCACGGACGGCTGTCAGGGCTGCATGGCGCATCCGTGCGTTGAGGTATGTCCCAAGGGCGCAGTATCGCTCGACCGCTTCAACGGCCGTTCTGTTATCGATCAGGAGAAGTGCATCAAGTGCGGCCGCTGCATGGATGTCTGTCAGTATCACGCCATCATCCGTCAGGAGCGCCCGTGCGCGGCAGCCTGCGGCATGGATGCCATCCACAGCGACTGCAATGGCAGAGCCGATATTGATTACGAGAAGTGCGTTTCCTGCGGCCAGTGCCTTGTAAACTGCCCGTTCGGCGCGATCGCAGACAAGTCGCAGATCTTCCAGATGATCCGCGCCATTCAGGCGGGCGAGCGTGTCTACGCCGCTGTCGCACCGGCGTTTGTCGGCCAGTTCGGCCCGAAGATGACACCGGGCAAGCTGCGTGCCGCGATGAAGCGCCTCGGCTTTGCGGATATTATTGAGGTCGCGATCGGCGCGGACCTGTGCGCCGCACAGGAGGCCGAGGACTTCGTAGAGGAAGTACCGGAGAAGCTGCCGTTCATGGCGACTTCCTGCTGTCCGGCGTGGTCGATGATGGCAAAGAAGCTGTTCCCGGAACAGGCCAATTGCATCTCGATGGCCCTCACCCCGATGACGCTGACCGCTCGACTGGTCAAGCACCATCAGCCGGGCGCAAAGGTTGCGTTTATCGGCCCGTGCGCGGCAAAGAAGCTCGAGGCGATGCGTTCGGACGTACGAAGCGAGGTCGATTTCGTGCTGACGTTCGAGGAGATGGCCGGTATTTTCGCCGCACGCCATATCGACGTGGAAAATCTCAAGGAGGACCCGCACGGCATCAACGATGCATCCACGGACGGCCGTAACTTTGCGGTATCCGGCGGTGTAGCAAATGCGGTTGTCAACGTCATCAACGAGAAACACCCGGACCGCGAGATCAAGGTCGCCAACGCCGAGGGCCTGCGCGATTGCCGCAAGCTGCTGATGGCCGCCAAGGCCGGCAAGTACAACGGCTATCTGCTCGAGGGCATGGCGTGCCCGGGCGGCTGCGTGGCCGGTGCGGGCACGATGCAGTCCATCAAGAAATCCGCTGCGGTAGTCGGCATGTATGCCAAGCAGGCGGAGCACCAGACTGCAACCGGCACGCATCATGTTGCCGAGCTGGATAAGCTGGTTGATTAAAAATAATGCTATAAAAGCCACCGTATCGGATGATACGGTGGCTTTTCTGCTGTATTGGTGCGGAATGGAGAATGGTAAACCATGTGGCCCATTCTCCATTTTCCATTTTCAATCCTCAATTATTTTTCAGGCGGCGTAATTGCCACCTTCATGACCCCGTCGCGGCGCTTCTCAAACAGATCGTACGCCGCTTCAATCTCATTCAGCGGGAAAATATGCGTGATGAGCGGTGTGGTATCCAGCTGACCGCACTCGATCAGCCGCAGGATTTCTGCGGTGTCGCAGCCATCCACGCCGCCGGTCTTGAAGATCAGGTTTTTGCCGTACATATCGGGCAGGGGAAGCACCTGCGGCTTGTCATACAGTGCAACAACGGTAACAACGGCGTTCGGACGGGCGCACTCCCATGCAAGACGGAAGCTTTCGTTCGAGCCTGCCACCTCGCAGACCACATCCGCGCCGCCGTGCGGGCTGTTCAGCTGCACGAACTCCTGCGCGTGGTCGGGCGTGATGGTGAGCACATCGGGATAGCGCTCGCGCACAAAGCGCAGCCGCGCCGGATCGGGGTCGCAGATGATGATCCTGTGTGGGTGATGCAGCATGGCGCACAGCATGGTGCAGATACCGGTCGGCCCGGCACCGAGGATAAGCACGGTGTCGCCCTGCCTGATCTCGGAAATCCTGGCGGCCCAGTAGCCGGTGGCGAGCACATCACCGGCAAACAGCGCCTGCCGGTCGGAAACGCGATCAGGAATGACGGTCAGACCCTGATCGGCATACGGCACGCGGACGTACTCCGCCTGACCACCGTCAATCCGGCAGCCGAGTGCCCAGCCGCCGTTGGGATCGGTGCAGTTGTTGACAAAGCCGTGCTGACAGAAAAAGCAGTGTCCGCAGAACGTCTCCACGTTGACGGCTACACGGTCGCCGGGTTTGACGGTTTTGACTGCCGAACCGACCTGCTCGACTACGCCGACCATCTCATGGCCGACTGTAATACCGGGTACGGCACGCGGCACCGAGCCGTGCTTGATGTGCAGATCGCTCGTGCAGATGCTCGACATGGTAACGCGTACTACCGCGTCTCCTGCATGCGTGAGAACGGGTTCCGGCTTGTTCTGCAGGGCAAACTCACCCTGTTTTCGATAAGTGTAAGCGAGCATAGTTTACGGCTCCGTTTCGTTAAATGTTATATCCATTATACGGGAGGGCGAAAAGAAAGTCAAACGGTGTCGATTTTATAAGGTGGCAAGAGCCGGGAAAAACCGTGCCAGAAAGAAAAACAGCACCGGCAGGAAGATCGCAGGCAGCAGATTGCCGACACGCAGCTTGCTGTTGAAGATCAGATTCAAGCTAATGGCAAAAATCAGCACGGAGCCGACACACGACATTTGACCGATCAAGACATCGGTCAGCCAGGGACGGATGAATCGTGCCATCAATGTAATGCCGCCTTGATAGAAGAAAATCGGCACAATAGACAGGTATACGCCCTTGCCGAGAGATGCGGCAAAGAGAATCGAGGCAACACCATCCAGAATAGCCTTGGCAATCAGCATGGTTGGGTCACCATTCAGACCATCGTTTAATGCACCGACAATTGCCATTGCACCGACACAAAACAGAAGAGATGCGGTAACGAAGCCTTCAACAAATCGGCTGTCCCCTTTGGCAGCAAAGTGTGATTGACAGAATGCACCGAAATCCTCCAGTCGCTGCTCGATATTCAGCGCTTCACCGATGACAGCGCCGAGTGCCAGACAGAGTATAAGCAGCATGGTATGCTGGGTGCCGATTTCACCATTCTGTATGGTCAATACTTCGCTGAGTGTTCCGCCTATACCGATAAAGCAGGTGGTTAGTCCCAGTCCCTGCATGACCGTTTTTTCAAAGCGTTTCGGCAGACCGTTTTTTAACAGTATACCGATAGTAGTGCCGATAAGCACCGTGCCAACATTTACAATGGTTCCAAGACCAATCATAAAATCCCCTCGTTTCACTTTACAACGCTAAAGTTTATTGTAAAGCAAAATGAGAGGATTGTCAATTCAGCGCAGACAGAACGGCGTTTTGCGGAAATGCCCGCCGCCGATTCTCCGTTCGGGATCGGGAAGTGCAAGCGCAAACAGATCATCCGCAAACGCGTCGCGGCGCAAAGCGGGCTGCAGAGCGTCGGAAAGCCGTTTTTCCGTTGCCGGCTTGACGATAACGGGCAGGGCAGCCTGCCTGAGCGCCGCACGTCCGCGCACACCGAGTGCCAGTACGCGCAGATAAGCAGGGGAGACGGGTGCGTCTGCCTCCACACCGAGCACAGACCGCAGGAGCGCTCGCCGCACACGAGCCGCCGGAAACCGTCGCGTTCGAGCCTTTTCTACAGCATCCGAGAACGAATGTGCCGTATAGACCGCCTTGCACAGCCGCTCGTCAAAGCCGTCTGCCGAGCCGGTCCGCAGTCTGCCCTGATAGAGTGCCGTCCGCAGCAGCGCGAGCAGTGTGTCCACCGGCAGAGCGACCGGCGCTTCACCGCAATCTGCGGCCTTCTTCCACACGGCGCGAGCCGCAGGCGGCAGGAACGGTGCGCAGAACGCAAAATCGTCGTTTCGCAAATGCGCTCGAAGCAGACTCGCCGAGGCAAAGCCGCTGTGCGGCGCGTATGCATCGTGGGCCGCGCCCTGCCGGAGCACCGCAAGCGGGCGCATCCCGAGCGGGAGCAGAAAGCGGCAGTATTCAACGGCAAGCGTGTTGTTTGGGTTGTCTAAAAGAGCTGCCGCCTGCTTGTGAACTTTCGCTAATTCCTCCTGCCGTTTGGCGGCGTAGGACAGGTGCGGAGAGCCGGATTCACCCTCCATCGGCAGGCTGTTCAGGAGTTCTGCCGCCTGTAAAAGCAAATCCGCATCCGCAGTCTCCGCGCCGAACGATACCGTGCCGCACCCGAGTGCGTGCAGCGTCTGCACCGCACCCTTGGCGAAGCCCTCCGCCGAGGACAGCGCCGCCGCAAGCGGCAATTCAACCACGAGGTCAGCGCCGCAGCGCACGGCCATTTCGGCACGCGCGTACTTATCCAGCACGGCAAAATCGCCGCGCTGGACGAAATTGCCGCTCATCACGCACACGATCACGGCGTTTTCGCCGAGGCTGCGCCGGGTTTCGGCAATATGGTGCAGATGGCCTGTGTGAAACGGATTATACTCGGCGGTGATGCCGCATACGGTCATGACGGTGCTCCTTTCAGCGAGATGACAGCGGTCTGCAAGGTAAAAACCTCGAAAAAGGGGTTGTACATTTGCAAAGAATCGTGTAGAATAAAAATATAGCATTATTATATAGGCTTCCGCGGCTTTATGCAAGCCGCCAAATACGGCATAAGGGAGTTTTCACAAATGAAAGTATTGGTAATCAACGCTGGCAGTTCTTCGCTGAAGTACCAGCTGCTCGACACCGAGTCGGGCGAGGTAATGGCGAAGGGCCTGTGCGAGCGCATCGGCATCGACGGTGTGCTGACCCACACCGGCAACAAGTCCGATGAGAAGTTCAAGTTTGACATCGCAATGCCCACCCACAAGGAAGCGATCCAGTCTGTTATCAACATTCTGCTCGATCCGGAAAAGGGTGTAATCTCCTCCATGAGCGAGATCGACGCAGTAGGTCACCGCGTTGTACACGGCGGCGAGTTCTTCTCGGACAGCGTTATCATCACCGAGAAGGTCATCAAGGCTATCGAGGACTGCGTACCGCTGGCACCGCTTCACAATCCGCCTAACCTGACCGGCATCGAGGCTTGCCGCGAGGTTATGGGTCCGGACGTTCCGATGGTTGCAGTATTCGATACTGCATTCCACCAGACCATGCCGCAGTCCCACTACATGTACGCTGTACCGTACGAGTACTACGAGAAGTACAAGATCCGTCGTTACGGCTTCCACGGCACCAGCCACAAGTACGTTTCTCAGCAGGCTGCTGAGATGCTCGGCCGTCCGCTCGAGGAGCTGCGCCTGATCACCTGCCACCTCGGCAATGGTTCTTCTATCTGCGCAATCAACGGCGGCAAGAGCTTCGATACCTCCATGGGCTTCACTCCGCTGGACGGTCTGCCGATGGGCACCCGTGCCGGCAACATCGATCCGGCTATCATCGAGTTCCTGGCTGAGCACGAGCACATGGACGCACACGAGGTCATCAATATCCTGAACAAGAAGTCCGGTATGCTGGGTATCTCCGGCGTATCCTCCGACTTCCGCGATCTGGACGCTGCAGTTGCTGACGGCAACGCGCGTGCTGCTCTGGCGAAGGATATGTTCAACCTGTCCGTTAAGAAGATCATCGGTTCCTACGTTGCTGAGATGGGCGGCGTAGACGCTATCATCTTCACCGCAGGCGTAGGTGAGAACGACCGTTCGGTTCGCTGGGATGTCTGCGAGCACCTCGAGTACCTCGGCATCAAGATCGATCCGGAGAAGAACAAGTACCGCGGCAAGCAGATGGATATCTCCATCGACTGGGCACGCGTTCGCGTTCTGGTTATTCCGACCAACGAGGAGCTTATGATCGCCAAGGATACCGAGCGTCTGGTAAACGAGGCCAAGGCTCAGTAAGTCTTTCGTCAATTAGACAAATATGGGGGCGGAGCATAGGCTCCGCCTCTGTTTTTGCCCGGAGAGGAAACTTTTATGGATCAAATTGATATCCCGCAGGAGCGCCGCTACTGCTCGAAGCTGGGATTTTCCGTGCTGGCGATCATGCTGTGGTCGATCCTTTGGCAGTTCGGCCTGTACTGGCTGGATGGCTGGATCCTGCCGTTCCGCATACCGGAAACGCTGTATTATCTGCTGCTGCTCGTCGGACATTATGCGGTCTCGCTGCCGATCGTGTTCTGTATATGGCGCAAAACACCGCCGATGCCGTTCTGCAGGGAGCGGGCAGGCGCAAAGCGCATGGGCCGGTGGTTTGTCATCGGCTGTGCGCTGATGTGGCTCGGTTCGCTCATCGGCACGAATATCAACGACATGGTCTACGCTCTGACCGGACGTGATCCGGTCGGCATGGTGGACGAGAGCTTTTCGCAGATGCCGATGGCGGCCATCGTTCTTGGTGCCTGCATCATCGGTCCGCTGTGTGAGGAGCTGGTGTTCCGCGGTCTGCTGGCCGGCCGTCTTGCGCGGTACGGGCAGAAGCCGGGCGCCTTCATTTCTGCACTGCTGTTCGGCCTGTATCACGCCAATCTGGAGCAGTTTTTCTACGCCTTTGCGCTCGGTCTGCTGCTGTCCTACGCGTACTACCGCACCGGACTGCTGCGCACCTCGGTGCTGCTGCACATGCTGTTCAACATCATCGGCTCGGTGGTGCCCATGCTGTTGCCGGATACCATAGCCGCGCAGTCGGCGCTCGGTCTGTTCTGGATGGCAATGCTGGTGATCGGCATGATCCTGCTCGTTCGCGGCAGAAAACAGCAGGTCTGGCTGCACGGACCCTGTGCGCCGTCGCTCAAAGCCGTTTTGCAGAATGCAGGCATGTTTCTGCTGATCGTCGCCTGCTTTGTGCAGACCGTGTTCAATTATCTATAAGGAGGAACGTCCATGCAGGTAGACCTGCATATGCACACCGGATATTCAGCTGACGCCCAGTATCCGCAGTCCATCGACGATAAAATTCACGCCTGCGAGCAGGCCGGACTGGATATCATCGGCATTACCGATCATCTGGATTTTCTGCGTTCGGGCGGCACGCGCGACAACCGTGATCCGGAAGCCTGTGCGCGCGAGGTATGGGAAAAGCGCCGTCCGGCAGGGAACGGCGGTATTGAGGTTCTGGCGGGTATGGAGATCGGTCAGCTGCATGCCACACCGGATGCGGACGATTTTGTCCGCACGCATCCGTTCGATATGGTCATCGGCTCACTGCATGCCATGCCGAACGATCTGGATATCTACTTTCACGACTTTCCCAATATGGACTGCGACAAGTTCCTGCACGAGTATTTCGATCAGCTGCTGCTGCTCGAGGAGCACGGCGGCTTTGATGTGCTGGCGCACATTGACTATCCGCTGCGTGTGATGAAGCACGGCGACTATATCCCGTCGTTTGACAATTATATGGACCGCGTCCAGCAGGTGCTGCGCTCGTGCATCGACCACGGCTATGCGCTTGAGCTGAATGCTGCCGGCATTGCGGGCTGGCAGAAAAAGGTCGGTCCACCGCAGGATATTCTGTACGAATACAAGCGCATGGGCGGCGAGCGCATCTCGATCGGCTCGGATTCGCACACGCTGGACACTGTGGCACGCGGCGTAGACGACTGCGTGAAGAATGCACTCGACGCAGGCTTTACCCACGTTACCGTGTTCCGAGAGCGCAAACCGGTGCAGATCGCACTGAAATAAATGTAGAGGCTGAAATAACATGTTTTTTGGAAGAAAGCAGGAAATTACACACGCGGATACGACCGTTCGTGCCCGTGCAAAGATCAACTTGACGCTCGACGTCACCGGACGGCGGGAGGACGGTTACCACACGGTGGAGATGGTCATGCAGTCGATCGCACTGCACGATACCGTGCGCGTTACCACCATTCACGGCGAGAAAAAGCCGCGCGGCATCGTGCTGAGCTGCAGCCTGCCGTTTCTGCCGACTGACGAGCGCAATCTGGCGTACCGTGCGGCGGAGCTGTTCTACAAGGAGACTGGCGCACTACTCGAAACCTGCGAGATTCATATCGAAAAGCGCATTCCGGTTGCGGCAGGTCTGGCAGGCGGCTCGACGGACGCGGCGGCTGTACTGCGTGCGCTCAACGCATTGCATACAGCCGGTCTGACCGACGACGAGCTGTGCGAGATGGGACTTAAACTGGGTGCCGATGTGCCGTTCTGCCTGCGCGGCGGCACCATGCTGGCGCAGGGCATCGGCGAGGAGCTGAGCCTGCTGCCCGATATGCCGCACTGCTGGGTCGTGCTGTGCAAGCCGCCGTTTGCGGTGCCGACCAAGGAGGTCTATCAGGAAATCGACAGCGTGGATATCCTCGAGCATCCGGACAACAAGGGTATGATGGCCGCACTCGATCAGGGAGATTACGAGGGCGTGTGCGCGTACCTGTCCAACGTGATGGAGACCGTTACGGCGGCAAAACGCCGTCAGATCGGCG
This sequence comes from Butyricicoccus sp. AM78-15b2TA, assembly GCF_027665985.1. NCBI lineage: Bacteria > Bacillati > Bacillota > Clostridia > Eubacteriales > Butyricicoccaceae > Butyricicoccus > Butyricicoccus sp. AM78-15b2TA. The sequence goes on along the minus strand of NZ_JAQEHY010000003.1, from coordinate 162,460 downwards.
AAATCAAGTCGTTTCTCGCAGAAAACGGTGCGGACGGTACGCTGATGAGCGGCTCCGGTCCGACCGTGTACGGCCTGTTCTCGGATGAGAGCCGCGCCAAAACGGCAGCGAAAATGCTGCGCCGCCGTTTCGCGGATACGTTTTTGACCGAAACCTGCAATTAAACGGTATAGAAAGCCGCCTTTCGGGCATACTGGGTACACCGGATGCAGAAAGGCGGTTTTGTTATGCAGAAACAGGATAGAAAGGCACTCGCGGCAGTGCTGACAGCGGTTTATGTGCTGTTCTGGTCGGCGTTTGCGCCGCAGAGTCCTCGTGCGGCATGGTGGTGTACGGCGTTTTCCATCACCTGCGAGGAGGCGGCAGGTGAGAGCAGAACAGGCAGCGACCGGGTGGAATTTCGGTCACTTCTGGCAGACTTGCTGCTTCACAAAGATAACACTTAACTTTTCAGTCGCTCTATGGTATAATGACACAGTGAAACACGAAATTCATTTGCCAACGGAGGAAATTTATGAAGATCATTAACGAAAAGGGCAAGCTGTTCGGCATCATCAATGTTGTCGATCTGCTGGTGCTGGTCGCTGCGATCGCTGTCGTAGCGGGTGTCGGCTACAAGCTGTTTGCCAAGCAGATCAAGGAGGTTGCGTCTCCGCAGGTCTCCCTGACGATGACCGTCCGCGTACGCGGTGCAACGCCGTTCCTGGTAAACGAGGTGCAGCGCAACAGTCAGGTAGGCAAGTCGCTGGTAAACGGCAACAGCTATGTCAATGCGCAGATCACCGATATGAAGATCGATGATTACAATCAGCAGGTTACCACCGCTGACGGCCGCATTGTAACGGCAACCGATCCGGAGAAGAAGGATCTGGTATTCACCATCACGACCAAGGTTTCCAAGGGCACGCCTGCACCGGCCATCGGTACGCAGGAGGTGCGCGCAGGCCGTACATTCATTGTAAAGACCAACGATTTTGAGACGACCGGCAACATTGATTCGGTCGATATTGCGGATAATTAAAGCCTATGAAAGCGTTATTTGAAAACAGTCTGTTCGTGCGGCTGCTGATGTGTCTGCGCGCATGGTACCACGAGGGCGCTATCGCGGGATTCTTTAACCGTATCCGACAGGCGTACCCAGGCGCGGTATTCTGCCGTCTGTGGAATAAATTCTGTGCGGCACCGATATGTACAGCGGCGAACAGCACCTATGCGCGGATTCTGGCAGCGCTGCGCCGGTTTGTCGAAAAACTGGGCGGAATTGCGGCAAACAGCCTGATCTACCGCATCTGCCTTGCCGTCTGGCGGCCGATCGAGCGTGTCGCAGGCGGCGGCCTGATCGGCAGAGCCTGCAGGTTCGTCGGCATGCGCGGTCTGCTGCTCATTTGTCTGGCGATGTATCTGCCGCTCGATTCCGCTGTCCGCTGGGTGTCGGACGCCGGCTATCTGCCGTCGTTTGTGGCGTCCGTGTGGGATGAGTGCCTGATGCTTGCTGCATTTGCGTACATCCTGTGGCACATGGCGATGAAGCGTGCGCCGCTCGGCTCGCGTGCTACGCCGGTGGATGCCTATCTGCTGCTGTTCATCGCGGTCGGCTTTTTCCTGATGTGTGCGGTTTCACCGAATACGCACATCGCGGTAGCGGGCTACCGTGCGGTTGTGGAGTACCTGTTCTGGTTCTTCCTTGTCACCCGCCTGATTGAAAACGACCGCGATTTCGCGGTATTCTACGGTGCGCTCGTCGCGATGGCGCTCTGCATTGCGGCGCACGGCATTTATCAGTATATCGTAGCCGCGCCGATCCCGTCGAGCTGGGTCTCCCAGACTGAGGCCAGCGTGCGTACGCGTGTATACTCGCTCACCGGCAGCCCGAATATCATGGGCAGTCTGCTGGTGCTGTTTGCCCCGATGGTGGCAGGACTTGCATATTACAGCAGTAAAATGTGGGTCAAGGTGCTGGCTATCTGCGCGACCGGCATGATGTGCCTGAGCTGCATTTTCACCTTTTCCAAGGGTGCTTGGGGCGGTCTGGCAGTAGCTGTTGTGATCTTCGCCATCTTTCTGGATCGTCGTTTGATCGCGCTGATGGGCGTGGCCGGTGTCGGTGCACTGCTGGCAATCCCGTCTATTGCGAACCGCATTACCTATCTGTTTACCGCGGATTACCTTGCGGCAAGCCGCCGTGCAGGTCGTGTTATTCGCTGGTCCAAGGGTCTTAAGCTGCTGCAGGAGAGCAATCCGGTGCTCGGCTTCGGCCTCGGCCGCTTCGGCGGCGCGGTTGCCATGCAGAACAAGGTCATCGAGGAGACCAAGGATTTCTCCTACTTCTACATGGATAACTATTATCTGAAAACGCTGGTCGAGATGGGTTATCTCGGTCTGGCGTTCTTTATCCTGCTGCTGTTCGGTCTGGTGCTGTGGAGCCTGCGCTCGATCGGTCGTACCGGCTACACCAAGGGCGACCGCACGCGCGTGCTGGCGGTTTCCATGTTCGCAGGCATGTGCGGCGTGCTGGTGCACTGCTACTTCGAGAATATCTTCGAGGTGCCGTATATGATGGCGTATTTCTGGAGCATGGCGGCAGCGGTTATGTACCTCGGGTACTTCCGAAAACGAAAAACCTGATTTTTTAGAGAACCTTCGTGAGAGGGTTCTCTTTTTTTCTCGGCACCGACTCAGCGGGGCACACGAACCGCGTTAGCGTGTTCGCCCCTAACGGGCGGGGAGTTTTCGCTTAACCTCAGCGAGGGGAGTACGCCGCCTGCGGACGGCGGGGACGTTGCGGCGCCCGCCGCGGGGGCAAAGAGGAAGGGACACCTGCGGTTTCCCTTCCTCTTTGAACTCCTACCTTTCCCTTGTTGGGATAGCTTGGGTGCAGATGGTAGACTGCGTAAGCAGGAAAAGGACGCGGCAGTCGGGTTACTCTTGCGTGTCTTTCTCCGCCTTTTCGCAGTTCACAGACAGCGTACTGCTACACAGACGGTTTACTCTACGCAGAGCGCGGCATACCCGTGTCGCGCAACATTTTTACCTGTGCAGATTATCCAAATCCTGCGGTTATAGCTGATTTGCACTCGCAAACGGTTTGCGCGGCACTGTCATGCCGCGCCTGCTGGAAGTAGCCGACCTGTGCAGCAGAACACTATCCGACCCTGCGAACAGGTTGCGAAAAACACGGAAGAAAAAATCCTCTGCCGTACCCCTGTTTCGCAGCGGTCACATGTAGGTAATCTGCGCCAGATTAGGAAGCAAGGGAAAGGTAGAAGTTCAAAGAGGAAGGAAAACCGCAGGTTGTCCTTCCTTTTTGCCCCCGCGGCGGGCGCCGCACGTTCCTGCGCTCCGCAGAGCGCAACTCCCGCTGAATCGCAGGCGAAAACCTCGATTTAACATAGATTTTACTCGAAAACACACACTTTACTTAAACTTAACGAACTCTCGCTTTTGCATTTTACAAAACTTCCGTAAGATAATCTTGTAACAAAAAACGAAGACGAATGTAAAAGGAGAACAAATTATGAAAAAGAGCATTTCCATGCTTCTGGCAGCACTGATGCTGACCGGTGCACTGAGCGGCTGCGGCGGCAGCTCCTCTTCCGATTCCCGGGCAAGCGGTAATGACAGCGGCGTATCCGGTGCGATCACCGTTATCTCACGTGAGGATGGTTCCGGTACGCGCGGCGCGTTCATCGAACTGACTGGTGTAGAGGAGAAGAACGACGCAGGCGAGAAGATCGACAATACCACCGCGGATGCCGAGATCGCCAACAAGACCGATGTTGTGCTGACCAGCGTAGCAGGCAACGAGAAGGCTATCGGCTACATTTCCCTCGGTGCGCTGAACGACACCGTAAAGGCTGTCAAGGTAGACGGCGCAGAAGCTACCGTAGATAACGTAAAGGCAGGCACCTACAAGCTGTCCCGTCCGTTCAATATTGCAACCAAGGGCGAGCCGACCGGCGTAGCCAAGGATTTTATCAACTTCATCCTCTCCAAGGAAGGTCAGGCTGTTGTAACCGATAACAAGTACATCGCTGTTGACGACAATGCAGCAGCCTTTACTTCCGACGGTTCCTCCGGACAGATCGCAGTCGGCGGTTCCTCCTCGGTATCCCCGGTTATGGAGAAGCTGATCGAGGCGTACAAGGCTGTAAACCCGAACGCAAGTATCGACCTGCAGACCTCTGACTCCACCTCCGGCATGACCGGCACGATGGACGGCACCTTTGCCATCGGCATGGCATCCCGCGAGCTGAAGGACGACGAGGCTGCACAGCTTACCGGCACCGCCATCGCACTTGACGGCATCGCAGTAGTCGTAAACCCGGCGAACACCATTGACGACCTGTCTATGGATCAGATCAAGGGTATCTATGTCGGCGACATCACCGACTGGGGCGACCTCGCGTAAGCGAATTCACAGACTGATAAAACAGGGCGAAGCGATTCGCCCTGTGCCTGTATAGGAGATAGATTTATGAAAAAACTTCGGGAAAACCTGATGCACATGGTATTTTTTCTCTGTGCGCTGACCTCCATCTTTGCGGTGGTGCTCATCTGTATTTTCCTGTTTGCGAACGGTGTGCCTGCCATGAAGGAGATTGGCCTGCTGGACTTCCTCACAGGCGCGAAGTGGAAGCCGGGCAACGACATTTACGGCATCCTGCCGATGATCCTCGGCAGCCTGTACATCACCGCCGGTGCGATCGTTATCGGCGTGCCGATCGGTCTGCTGACCGCGGTATTCATGGCATTCTACTGCCAGAAAAAGCTGTACGGTCTGCTCAAGCCGTGCACCGAACTGCTGGCCGGTATTCCGTCCATCGTATACGGCTTCTTCGGCATGGTCATTATCGTACCGGCAGTCCGTGCGGTGGCAGGCGTGTTCGGCGCGGATATCTCCGGCTCATCCATTCTGGCGGCGTCCATCCTGCTCGGCATTATGATTCTGCCGACCATCATCGGCGTGTCCGAAGCGGCGCTGCGTGCGGTTCCGATGAGCTACTACGAGGGCGCTGTCGCCATGGGCGCACGGCATGAGCGTGCCATATTCACGGTTATGGTACCGGCTGCCAAGTCCGGCGTGCTGGCTGGCATCGTGCTCGGCATCGGCCGCGCCATCGGCGAGACCATGGCGGTTATCATGGTAGCGGGCAACCAGCCGCGGCTGACCGGCAGTATGCTCAAGGGCATTCGCACCATGACGGCAAACATCGTGCTCGAAATGGGCTACGCCACCGGCCTGCACCGTGAGGCGCTTATTGCGACCGGTGTTGTGCTGTTCGTATTCATTCTGCTCATCAATCTGGCATTCTCGGTTCTCAAAAGGAGGAAGAAAGCATGACAAGAGAAGCTGTCTCTGCTGCAAAACCGGCAGTGCGCGTACAGGCAAAGACCGGAAAGGTGCACGGCGCCGCATCTGCGGCTGTGCTCAAGGGTCTGGTGTACGGCGCGGCTGTGCTGACCTTTGCGGTGCTGCTGTTCCTGCTCGGCTATATTCTGGTGACGGGCATTCCGCATCTCAAGCCGTCGCTGTTTCAGTGGAATTATACCTCTGAGAACGTCTCGATGATGCCTGCCATCCTCGCTACGGTTGAAACGACCGCGCTGGCACTGTTGCTGGCCGTGCCGCTCGGCCTGTTCACCGCCGTGTACCTGAATGAGTACGCCAAGCGCGGCAACAAGCTGGTAAACGTCATCCGCATCACGACCGAGACGCTTTCCGGCATTCCGTCCATTGTGTACGGCCTGTTCGGCATGCTGTTCTTCGTCACCAGGCTGCACTGGGGATACTCGCTGCTGGCCGGTGCGATGACGCTGGCGATCATGATCCTGCCGCTCATCATGCGTACCGCTGAGGAAGCACTGATAGCGGTTCCGGATTCCTACCGCGAAGGCTCGTTCGGTCTGGGCGCCGGACGTCTGCGCACGGTATTCCGCATCGTGCTGCCTGCTGCGGGTCCCGGCATTCTGTCCGGTGTTATCCTTGGTATCGGCCGCATTGTCGGTGAGACCGCGGCGCTCATTTTTACCGCAGGCACTATGGCCCAGATTCCCGATCTGTTCCAGTCCGGCCGTACGCTGGCCATCCACATGTATGTGCTCTCGGGTGAGGCGCTGCACATGAACGAGGCAAATGCTACCGCAGTCGTTCTGCTGCTGGTGGTCCTGCTGATGAATACGCTTTCCGCTCTGGCAGCGAAAAAGCTGACCAAGAAGTAAATGGAGAATGAACATGGAAAATAAGATCGAAATTCACAATATGAATCTGCATTACGGTGATTTTCACGCCCTGTACGATATCAATCTGGATATCAAGGAGAAGGAGATCACTGCATTCATTGGACCGTCCGGCTGCGGCAAATCTACGCTGCTGCGTTCGCTCAACCGCATGAACGATCTGGTGGAAAACTGCCGTATCACGGGCGACATCATGCTTGACGGTCAGGATATCTACAAGAACTGTGACGTCAATCTGCTGCGCCGCCGTGTCGGCATGGTATTCCAGAAGCCGAATCCGTTCCCGATGTCGATTTATGATAACATCGCCTATGGTCCGCGCACGCACGGCATCAAGAGCCGTGTGCAGCTTGACGAGATCGTCGAGACTTCGCTCAAGCGTGCCGCTATCTGGGAGGAGACCAAGGATAACCTCAAAAAATCCGCGCTGTCCATGTCCGGCGGTCAGCAGCAGCGTATCTGCATCGCGCGTGCGCTTGCCGCAGACCCGGAGGTGCTGCTGATGGACGAGCCGACCTCTGCGCTTGATCCGATCTCCACCGCGAAGATCGAGGACCTTGTGCTCGAGCTCAAAAAGGATTATACTATCGTTATGGTAACGCATAATATGCAGCAGGCCACCCGTGTTTCGGATACGACCGCATTCTTCCTGCTTGGCGACATGATCGAAGTGGATGACACCGAAAAGCTGTTCTCCATGCCGTCGGACAAGCGCACGGAAGACTACATTACGGGGAGGTTCGGCTAATGAGAAACCGTTTTGACAATCAGCTTGCGGAGATGAACAATGAGCTGATCTCGATGGGAGCACTGTGCGAAAACGCAATCGCCAGTGCGGTAAAGGCTCTGCTTGAGGGCGATATCAAGCTGGCGGCGGCCGCCATCCGCATCGATCAGGAGATCGACCGCAAAGAACGCGAAATCGAGTCCATGTGCCTCAAGCTGCTGCTGCAGCAGCAGCCGGTGGCAAGCGATCTGCGTCTGATCTCTTCCGTGCTGAAAATGATCACGGATATCGAGCGTATCGGCGATCAGGCAAGCGATATTGCGGAGATTGTAACGTATCTGTCCGGTGCGTGCGGTCACAACACGCATATCGACCAGATGGCGCAGGCAACCATTAAAATGGTGACCAACAGCCTGGATGCGTTTGTCCGCCGTGACCTGACCCTTGCATGGAGCGTTATTGAATATGATGATGTGGTAGACCGCCTGTTCGACGAGTGCAAGAGCGACCTTATCGCGGAGATCGCGCAGAACCCGGAGGACGGCGAGCGCGTACTCGATGTGCTGATGATCGCCAAGTATCTGGAGCGTATCGGCGACCACGCGACCAATATTGCCGAATGGGTGGAGTTTTCCATCACCGGCTCGCATAAAAGCGCAATGCACGGCGCGGAAGCGGCGGCGCGCTGACAGAAATCGGAGTGTAACATATGATATACTGTGTGGAAGATGATGCGGGTATCCGCGAACTGGTGGTGTACACGCTGCGCAACACCGGTTTTGAGGCTGACGGCTTCGAGGACGGTGCGGCGCTGACGGCTGCTCTGAAAAAATGCAAGCCGCAGCTGATTCTGCTGGATATCATGCTGCCCGGCGAGGACGGCATCACCATTCTGCGTCGTCTGCGCGCAGCGCCGGATACGGCGAAGATTCCGGTCATTCTGCTGACTGCGAAAAACACGGAGTACGACAAGGTAGTCGGTCTGGACACCGGTGCGGATGATTACATTCCCAAGCCGTTCGGCATGATGGAGCTGATTGCGCGCATTCGTGCGGTCCTGCGCCGCACCGAGGATATGCAGGACAAGGATGAGCCGCGTCCGCTGGTAGCCGGCGGCATCTGTGTGGATGAGCGGGCCCACACCGTATTCGTTAACGAGCAGGAGGTGCAGCTGACGCTCAAGGAGTACCAGCTGCTGTGCCTGCTGATGAAAAACCGCGGTGCTGTGCTCACGCGCGATGTGCTGCTCGAGAATATCTGGGGCTATAATAATGAAGGCGAAACCCGCACGGTCGATGTGCATATCCGCACGCTGCGGCAAAAGCTGGGCGCAGACGGTGCGCTGATCGAAACTGTCCGCGGTGTCGGCTACCGCATGGGAGAGCACACATGAGAAAGCGCGTATTCGGCAGCATTTTTCTCACGTCGCTTGTCACGCTGCTGCTGACGACCGGGCTGCTGCTGCTGGCAGTTCACGCCGGTCTGACCAATGACATGCGGCAGCGGCTGGTGACGGAGAGCAGCTACCTGTCTGCGGTGGATAATATCGGGGAGAAGCTGGAGAAGTTCGGCTCGGTGTACGCCGACCGTTTGACGCTGGTCGAGCAGGACGGCACGGTGCTGTACGACAATCGCACGAATGCCTCCGAGATGGAGAACCACGCCGTCCGTCCGGAGATTGCGGCGGCAGAGCAGAACGGCACGGGCGAGGACAACCGTCTGTCCGAAACTTTCGCTGAGCAGACGTTTTATTACGCGGTCCGTCTGAAAAACGGCGATATTCTGCGCATTTCCGCAACTGCGGACAGCGTGTTCGGTGCACTGTCGAATGCGTCACCGTGGATTGTGCTGATCATCCTGCTGACGCTGCTGGTTGCAGCTGTGCTGGCAGGCTGGCTGACCGGTCTGTTCCTCAAGCCGATCGAAGCACTCGACTTGCATGATCCGATGAAGGGCAAAGCCTATGACGAGCTGTCGCCGCTGCTGCACCGTATGGACAAGCAGAACCGCAAAATTCAGGCGCAGATGGACGAGCTGCAGCGCCGTCAGGCTGAGTTTGACGACATTACGGCTCGTATGGATGAAGGTCTGGTGCTGTTTTCCGGCAAGGGCATGATTCTGTTCGCCAATCACGCTGCGCGGGCGCTGTTTCCGCATGACAGTGCGGAAGGCAGCTATCTGACGCTGTGCCGCGATGCGAATTACATTCAGGTGGTCGAGCAGGCGCTCGACGGCAAAGGCGCGCGCGGAAAACTCGAGCGGAACGGCCGCATTTATGAACTTACGGCAAGCTCGGTGGAGGAGAACAGCGCATGGCACGCCGCCGTGCTGCTGATCGTGGATATTACCGAGCGCGAGCGTGCCGAGCAGCAGCGGCAGGAATTTACCGCCAACGTGTCACACGAGCTGAAAACGCCGCTGACCAGCATCATGGGCTACGCGGAGATCATCGCGGGCGGCATTGCCAAGCCGGAGGACGTGGCGCCGTTTGCGGGCAAGATCCGCACGGAAGCGCAGCGGCTGCTGGCGCTCATCGAGGATATCATTCATCTGTCCCGGCTGGATGAAGGCGGAGAAACGGTGTCCTTTGAGCCGGTGGAGCTGTCCGCACTCTGTGATACTGTGCGCGACCGCCTGCAGAGCAAGGCAGCAGGCAAGGGCATCGCGCTGCGCATCGAGGGAGAACCGGCTGCGGTTTCCGGTCAGCGCCGCACGCTTGAGCAGATGATCTTCAATCTAACGGATAACGCCATCAATTATAATAAGCCGCAGGGCAGAGTGACGCTTGTGACCGGCACAGAGAACGGCCGGCCGTTCGTGCAGGTGGCGGATACCGGCATCGGTATCGCGCCGGCAGACCAGCAGCGCGTGTTTGAGCGGTTCTACCGCGTGGATAAGAGCCACAGCAAGATGACCGGCGGCACCGGACTGGGGCTTTCAATTGTCAAGCATGGTGCGGCACTGCATCGTGCGGAGGTTGAGCTGAAGAGTGTACTCGGCGAGGGGACTTGCATTACTTTGCGGTTTCCTAAAGAATGATGAATGGGTGCTAACCCTTAGCTGGGGGTCCAAAAGGATAGACACCAAGGTTTCTATCCTCTTGGGACTCCAGTTTCCTTTATTTCTTAACTCGGCGAAAATCGGAGAGCGGCGACCGCTTCGAAAATAAGAGTACGGCAGAGGATTTTTTCTTCCGTGTCTTTCTCAACCGATTCGCAGTGTCAGATAACGTACTGCTACACATACGGTTAAATCTACGCAGGCGCAACATGACCGTGTTGTGCAATTCGTTAATCTGGAGTTTGCGCACGGCACCTACGGATTAGGCGTTTGGTACAAGTTATTTTCGCAGGCCCTGTCTGTAACAACGCGCTCACGAATTGTGCGGCACTATTGTGCCGCACCCAGCGTAGATTTTCTGGTCTGTGTAGCAGAATGGTATCTGATACTGCGGATATGCGGATACATGGCGCACGAAGTGCGACCATGCGGAAGAAAAGATCCTCTGCCGTTCCTTTATAGTCTCAGCTCTGCAAATTTCGCCGTGCTAAATAGGAAGAAGGATGATTCACAAGAAGGAGGGAACCTTGGTTCTCTCCTTCTTGTGCCCCTGCCGGGCAGGCAAGTTCCGTTCGCCTCGCAGGCGAAATCCCATCGAAAAAGAAATCTCAAAAAAATAAGAAATTTTGAAAAAAACACTTGCGCGATACACCCGGTGTAGTGTATACTAATTACAGTTGCGCAAATGCGTAACCGAATTGCCGCGCAAAGGAGTTTCTCCTGCGCACGCCCATCGGCCATCAACCGGATTTTCCCGGCGTGGTCCCTGGTGCGGTCCAAAAACGGCCGACCTGCCGTTATACCGGGTAATCAAGCAATTTGACTGCAAAACAGGCTAAAACTGCGTAAAAATCAGCACTTTTTCCGATTGCAGCCATTGGTTTCTCGTGCTATAATTAACGCTGGTCTGGTTGAGTACTGGACCGGCGATTTTTTATCCCCGCCGCTGTCCGTGGAAGGGCCACGAACAGTGTAAAGAAAAGTGGAGGGCAAACAGACAAATCAGAACCGGATTAACCCACCGGCGCTCGATTGCTGCACTACCCCCAAACTTCTTATATTAAAGGAGAGCATTTTATGCAGATCACTGATCCTATCGCGGATATGCTGACTCGTATCCGCAACGCTGGCAATGCTCGTCATGCCAGTGTGGATGTACCCGCATCCAAGATGAAGAAGGCTATTGCCCAGATCCTGCTCGACGAAGGCTACATCAAGTCTTTCGAGGTTGTAGAGGGCAACACCCAGGGCATTATCCGCATCGCACTGAAGTACGTTGATAACCGCCAGAAGGCTATCACCGGCATCAAGCGTGTGTCCAAGCCGGGCCTGCGTGTATACGCTGGCGCACAGGAGCTGCCGAAGGTACTCCGCGGCCTTGGTATTGCCATCGTTTCCACTTCCAGAGGCGTCATGACCGACAAGAAGGCTCGCGAGCTGAACGTCGGCGGTGAAGTTCTCGCATTTGTATGGTAAGGGAGGTATAAACAATGTCTCGTATTGGTAGAATGCCGATTGCCATCCCGGCCGGCGTTGAAGTCAAGATTGACGGCAGCGTTGTTACCGTGAAGGGCGCTAAGGCAACCCTTACCCGCGAATTTCATCCGAACATGACCATCGCGGTAGAGGGCAACGAAATCCTCGTAACCCGTCCGAACGACGACAAGCACAACCGCGCACTGCACGGCCTCACCCGCAGCCTGGTTCACAACATGGTTGTTGGTGTTACCGATGGCTTCAAGAAGGAGCTGAGCGTTCAGGGCGTTGGTTACCGTGTCGCTAAGCAGGGCAAGGATCTGGTTATGAACCTCGGTTACTCGCATCAGGTTACCATGAGCGAGGTAGAGGGCATCACGATCGACGTTCCGAACCCGAACACGATCATCATCTCCGGTCCTGACAAGCAGAAGGTTGGCCAGTTTGCAGCGGAAGTCCGCGAGAAGCGTCCGCCGGAACCCTATAAGGGCAAGGGCATTCGCTACGCTGATGAGTATGTCCGCCGCAAGGAAGGCAAGACCGGCGCTAAGAAGAAGTAAGGAAAGGAGAGGCGAAAATAAATGGTTTCGAAGAAGGATTCCAACAAGGCGCGCCTTCAGCGCCACAAGCGCGTACGCGCTAAGATCAGCGGCACCGCTGAGCGTCCCCGTCTGGACGTATTCCGTTCTGCAAAGAACATCTATGCACAGGTTATTGACGATGTAGCCGGTGTAACCCTCGTATCCGCCTCGACTGCAGAGAAGAGCTTTACCGAGTACGGCGGCAACAAGGAAGCAGCCAAGAAGATTGGTCAGATCGTTGCCGAGCGCTGCAAGGCTAAGGGCATTGAGGCTGTCGTGTTTGACCGCGGCGGCTATGTGTTCCACGGCCGCGTGAAGGAGCTCGCAGATGGCGCCCGTGAGGGCGGCCTGCAGTTTTAATCGGGAGGAGGTAAAACATGGCTCAGTTTAACAGAAACGATAAGCGTGAGGACGAGTTCTCCGAGAACGTCGTAGCGCTGAACCGCGTTGCCAAGACCGTCAAGGGCGGCCGAATCTTCAAGTTCGCAGCTCTGGTCGTAGTAGGCGACGGCAAGGGTACCGTTGGTTTCGGCCTCGGCAAGGCTTCCGAGGTTCCGGACGCTATCCGCAAGGGCATCGAGGACGCCAAGAAGAACCTCGTTAAGATTTCTCTGAAGGGCACCACCATCCCGCACGAGGTTATCGGCGAGTTCGGTGCAGGCCGCGTTCTGCTCAAGCCTGCTGCTCCCGGTACCGGCGTTATCGCCGGCGGCGCTGTTCGTGCAGTAGTTGAGGCTGCCGGCATCAAGGACATCCGTACTAAGTGCCTGCGTTCCAACAACCCGCAGAACGTTGTTACCGCAACGATGGAAGGCCTGAAGAGCCTGCGCGACGCAGCTCAGGTAGCTGCTGTACGCGGCAAAGCCGTAGAAGAACTGTAAGAAAGGGGTAACTGACAATGGCTAACATGAAGATTACCCTGAAAAAGAGCCTGGCTGGTCGCTTGGAGAAGCACATCGCAACGGCTCATTCTTTGGGGCTTAAGAAGATCAATGACGTAACCGTTCAGCCGGACAACGCGCAGACGCGCGGCAAGGTAAAGCAGATCGGTTACCTGCTCGAAATCGTAGAGGAGGCGTAACCCATGAAGCTGCATGAATTGACGCCTGCCGCAGGCGCTACCAAGCCGGCATACCGTAAGGGCCGCGGCGCTGGTTCCGGCAATGGCAAGACCGCAGGTCGCGGTCACAAGGGCCAGTGGGCCCGTTCCGGCGGCGGTGTCCGTCCGGGCTTTGAAGGCGGCCAGATGCCTCTGGCACGTCGTCTGCCGAAGCGTGGTTTCCACAACATTTTCGGCACCACTTACGCACCGGTCAATGTTTCCGCACTGGAGAAGTTTGAAGACGGCGCTGAGGTAACTGCAGAGATCCTCTGCAATGCCGGCATCGTTAAGAATGCTCTCGACGGCATCAAGATCCTCGGCACCGGCACGCTGACCAAGAAGCTGACCGTTAAGGCAGCTGCTTTCTCGGCTTCCGCAAAGGAGAAGATCGAAGCCGCAGGCGGAAAGGCCGAGGTGGTTTAAGGTGTTTCAAACCCTTAAAAACGCCTGGTCTATGCCCGAACTGCGCAAGAAGATGCTGTACACTCTGTTCATCATCCTGATCTTCCGCTTTGGTTCGTGCATTCCGGTTCCGTTTATTGATACCGCGCTCCTGTCTCAGTACTTTGAGCAGGCATCGGTAAACGGTTCGATGCTTGGTTATCTGGATATGTTCACCGGCGGTGGTCTGTCTCGTGCGACCATCTTCGCAATGTCCATTACCCCGTATATCAACGCATCCATCATCCTTCAGCTGCTGACTGTTGCCATCCCCGCTCTTGAGCGCATGGTAAAGGACGGCGGCGAGGAAGGCCGTGAGAAGATTGCAAGCTGGACCCGTTACCTCGGCGTTCTGCTCGGTCTGCTCCAGGGCCTGTCCTACTACGCACTGCTCCGCAACGGTTTCGGCGGCAAGACTATGCTGTCTAACACCGGCGCGCTTGCAGCCGTAACCATTATTGTAACTTTCACCGCAGGCACCGCGCTGATCATGTGGATGGGTGAGCACATCACCCAGAAGGGTATCGGCAACGGCATTTCGATCATCCTGTTCGCAGGTATCGTTTCCCGCGGTCCGTCGCTCATGCGTACGCTGGTTAACCTGTTCCAGACCGGCACGAGCGGCATCGTTTCCGGCATTGTAATGATTATCGTCGGTCTTGCGATCGTTGTATTCATCGTTTATATGTCGAACGCAGAGCGCCGCATCCCGGTTCAGTACGCAAAGCGCGTAGTTGGCCGCAAGATGTACGGCGGTCAGTCCACCCACCTGCCGATCAAGGTCAATGCGTCCGGCGTTATGCCGATCATCTTCGCATCGTCCATCCTGTCCCTGCCGCAGACCATTTCGATGTTCTGGCACCCAGAGAGCGGCTCGGTTGGTGCGCATATTCTTAACCTGTTCTCTCAGACCAGCGTGTTCTACATTGTACTGTACGCACTGCTGATCCTCGCATTTGCATACTTCTATGCATCCATCCAGTTCAACCCGATCGAGATCGCCAACAACCTGAAGAAGAACGGCGGCTTCATCCCGGGCTTCCGTCCCGGCAAGCCGACCAGCGACTTCATCACCAAGGCACTCGGCAAGGTCACCTTCGTTGGTGCGCTGTTCCTCGCTGTTGTAGCACTGCTCCCGCTGATCGTAGGCGCAGTAAACTCCAGCCTGAGCAACGTAGCACTGGGCGGCACCTCGGTTATCATCGTAGTAGGCGTTGCGCTTGATACGGTGAAGCAGATGGAAGCACAGATGCTGATGCGTCATCATAAGGGATTCCTGGAATAATTCTGGAGGCTGTGTTCAAATGAATTTAATTCTGCTGGGCGCTCCGGGCGCCGGTAAGGGCACGCTTGCTTCTTACCTGATCGAGCAGATGGGTGTACCGAGCATTTCCACCGGCAACATCCTGCGCGAAGCGATTAAGAACAATACTCCGCTCGGCCAGTCCGCTAAGGAGTATATGGATGCCGGCAAGCTGGTACCCGATGAAGTGGTTATCGGCATGCTGAAGGAGCGTATCGCTAAGCGCGACTGCAAGAGCGGTTTCATCCTCGACGGTTTTCCGCGTACGATTCCGCAGGCGGAAGCACTCGACGAGATTGCTCACATCGACTGCGCTCTGTCCCTTGAGGTTGCAGACGACGTCATCGAAAAGCGCATGACCGGCCGCCGTGTCTGCCTGCGCTGCGGTGCAACCTATCACGTTGAGGCAAATCCGCCGCGCGTGAAGGACGTTTGCGACATCTGCGGCGATAAGCTGGTCATCCGCAGCGATGATCAGGCTGAGGTCGTTCGTCATCGTCTTGAAACCTACCATGAGCAGACTGAGCCGCTCAAGGGCTACTATGAAGCCCAGGGCAAGCTCAAGAGCATCGATGGTGCGCAGGGCATCACCGCTACCGAAAAGTTTGCAGTAGAGGCGCTGGGTCTGTAATATGATTCATATCAAGACGGAAAAAGAGCTTGAAAAAATGCGTGTTGCCGGACGCCTTACCGCTATTGCGCGTAAGGCGGCGGCAGACGCCGTAAAGCCGGGTGTTACCACCTGGGAGATCGACCGCATCGTCCGCAAGACGATTGAGGATGCCGGCGCCAAGCCGTCCTTCCTCGGCTACGGCGGTTTCCCGGGCAGCGCCTGCGTATCGCTGAATGACCAGGTCATCCACGGTATTCCTTCCAAGCATGCAGTTGTCAAGGAAGGCGATATCGTTAAGGTTGATGTTGGTGCATACATCGGCGGTTTCCACGGCGACTGCGCCTGCACGGTTCCGTGCGGTGAGGTAAGCGAAGAGGCAAAAAAGCTGATCGCTGTAACACGTCAGAGCTTCTTTGAAGGCATTAAATTTGCCCGTGAGGGCTACCGCGTATCGGATATCGGCGCAGCCGTTCAGGCATACGTCGAGGCCAACGGCTTTTCTGTCGTGCGCGACTACGTCGGTCACGGCGTAGGCGCTGCGCTGCACGAGAGCCCGGAGGTTCCGAACTACGGCAAACCGGGCCACGGCATTCGCCTGCAGCGCGGTATGGTCATCGCGGTAGAGCCGATGGTCAATGTGGGTGTTTACACGGTCAAGGTCCTGCCGGATGGCTGGACGGTTAAGACCAGGGACGGCAAGCTGTCCGCTCACTACGAAAACACCATCGCTATTACGGATGGAGAGCCGGAGATTCTTACGAATATCGACGGCGAAGTGCTGTAATGGCAGAGATTCGTACCGCCGACATTGTGCTGTCGCTGACCGGAAGGGACAGAGGACAGCTGATGCTGGTCGTCGCAGAGGAGGGGGATTTTCTTCTGCTGGCGAACGGACGTGCGCGCCGGGCCGAAAACCCGAAGCGCAAGCGCCGCAAGCATGTGAGCCTGCAGGGCCCATGCGACGAGCGCACACGGCTTAAGCTACAAAGCGAAAGCCGGCTGACAAACAGCGAGATCCGCAAGGCGCTCGCCCTCTGGACAGGGGACGAGAACGCAAATTGACCGAGGAGGATAAACCACAATGGCAAAAGATGATGTGATTGAGCTCGAGGGTACCGTCGTAGAGGCGCTGCCCAATGCAATGTTTCAGGTAGAGCTTCCCAACGGCCATAAGATTCTGGCGCATATCTCGGGCAAGCTCCGTATGAACTTTATCCGCATTCTTCCCGGCGACAAGGTCACCGTTCAGATGTCGCCTTACGACCTGACCCGCGGTCGTATCACTTGGCGTTCCAAGTAAGATAAAAAGCGGGCGGAGGTACGCATGTGACCTGCGCGCCAGTGGTCGCCGGACAGGTTTCCGGTGTCCCATCCCACCAAAAAATTTGATGGAGGTAAAATAACATGAAGGTAAGACCGTCTGTAAAGCCGATCTGCGAGAAGTGCAAGATCATTCGCCGTAAGGGCAAGGTTATGGTTATCTGCCAGAACCCGAAGCACAAGCAGAAGCAGGGCTAATCTGCGCCTGACCGCCTGATACTTCGTTACGGACTCGTTTGCGTACCTTTGTACGCGGCGCTCGTCCGTGCCTCGTCTCAGACGATCATGCTTGATTATCCCAGTGCAATTTATTTGCACTGGATACCGAAATGACGTCGCCCTAGGCGGCTGAGTCAAGGTATAAAAACCCACGCACATGTCGCGGGTTTTTATGATGACTGTTCAGCAGTCATCGAATAAATGCGCACCCAGGGGTGCGGATCATGGTTTACGCGAGCACGACAAGCACGCACGGCGAGTGCGGCGCTGCAGGAGCGGAGGCGGCTCCTATACTGTGTTTGCAAACACGCCTCAGTGTGTAACTATGGAGGTTATAATAGTATGGCACGTATTGCCGGTGTTGACCTTCCCCGCGAGAAGCGCGTGGAGATCGGCCTGACCTACGTTTTCGGCATTGGCCGCAAAACGTCCAACGAGATCCTTGCTAAGACCGGTATCAATCCGGATACCCGCGTTAAGGACCTGACCGAAGAAGAGGCTGCTAAGCTGCGTGAAGTCATCGAGCGCGACTACAACGTCGAGGGTGACCTGCGCCGTGAGATCGGCCTGAATATCAAGCGTCTGGTTGAGATTGGCTGCTACCGCGGCCTGCGCCATCGCCGCGGCCTGCCGGTTCGCGGTCAGCGCACCAAGACCAATGCTCGTACCCGCAAGGGCCCGAAGAAGACCATTGCGAACAAGAAGAAGTAAGGAGGGGAACGTATAAATGGCTAAGGTACAGAAGAAGGGCGCTGCGACCCGTACTCGTCGTCGTGAGCGCAAGAACATTGAAAAGGGCGCGGCACATATCCGTTCCTCTTTCAACAACACGATCGTTACCATTACCGACCTGAACGGTAACGCTATTTCCTGGGCTTCCTCCGGCGAAATGGGCTTCCGCGGTTCGCGTAAGTCCACTCCGTTCGCTGCTCAGACTGCGGCTGAAACCGCTGCTGCTGCTGCAATGGAGCACGGTCTGAAGACTGTTGAAGTATACGTTAAGGGCCCGGGTTCCGGCCGTGAGGCTGCAATCCGTGCACTGCAGGCCGCTGGCCTCGAGGTTACCATGATCAAGGACGTAACCCCGATCCCGCACAACGGCTGCCGTCCGCCCAAGCGTCGTCGAGTTTAATAGAGGAGGAACCAATAAATGGCTAAGAATACCCAGCCCGTTCTCAAGCGCTGCAAGACGCTTGGTCTTTCCCCTGCGGTACTTGGTTACTCCAAGTCCACGAAGCGTCAGCCCAAGCAGAGCCGCCGCAAGCAGTCCGAGTACGGCATGCAGCTGAACGAAAAGCAGAAGGTAAAATTCATCTACGGCGTACTCGAGAAGCAGTTCCATGCTTACTACGAGAAGGCTGAGCGCAAGCAGGGCATCACCGGTGAGATCCTGCTGCAGGAGCTCGAGCGCCGTCTGGACAACGTAGTTTTCCGCATGGGCTTTGCTAACACCCGCCGTGAGGCTCGTCAGCTGGTTAACCATGCACACTTCACCGTAAACGGCAAGCGCGTTAACATTCCGTCTTACCAGGTTAAGCCGGGCGACGTAGTTGCAGTTTCCGAGAAGTCCCGTTCTACCACCAAGTTCAAGTCTCTGCTGGAAGAGAACGGCAAGAAGGCTTGCCCGAAGTGGATCGAGAAGGCTAACGATTCCTTCGAGGGCAAGATCGTTGCGATGCCTGCACGCGACGACATCGACTATGATGTTGCCGAGCACCTCATCGTCGAGCTGTACTCGAAATAATAGACCCTCGCTTTTGGAACAGGCGCGGCGTCTGCTTCGCCTGTTCTATCTTAAGTTTCCAACCAACGTGAAGGAGGGTACCACATGATCGAAATCGAAAAACCGCGTATTGACTGTGAACAGCTCGCGGAGGACGGTTCCTACGGCAAGTTCGTTGTAGAGCCTCTTGAGCGCGGCTACGGCACCACGCTGGGCAACTCTCTGCGCCGCATCCTGCTGTCGTCTCTGCCTGGCACGGCAGCGTCCAGCATCAAGATCGCTGGTGTGCAGCACGAGTTTTCTACGATTCCGGGCGTTAAGGAAGACGTTACCGAAATCGTGCTGAATGTTAAGGGCATTATTGCCAAGCTGCATTGTGATGGTCCCAAGACGGTCTACATCGAGGCCGCCGGCGAGGGCGAGGTCAAGGCTGGCGATATCCACGCAGACGGCGAGGTTGAGATCCTCAACCCGGATCTGCACATCGCTACCCTGATGAGCGACGCGCGTCTGTCCATGGAGATCACGATGACTTCCGGCCGCGGCTATGTTCCGGCTGAGAAGAACAAGCAGCATCAGACCTCCATCGGCGTCATTCCGGTGGATTCGATCTACACGCCGGTTTACAAGGTAAACTACACGGTTGAAAACACCCGTGTACGCGACCTGACCGACTATGATAAGCTGACACTCGAGGTATGGACCGATGCAACCATCAACGCACGCGATGCGGTTTCGCTCGGTGCGAAGGTTCTGCGCGACCACCTCGATCTGTTCGTAGACCTGTCCGAGGAAATCGGCTCCAAGTCCACCGTTGTTGAAAAGGCTGAAGCGCAGCACGATAAGGTGCTTGAAATGACCATTGAGGAGCTTGACTTCTCCGTGCGTTCGTTCAACTGCCTCAAGCGCGCAGGCATCAACACGGTTGAGGACCTCATCAACACCTCTGAGGAGGACATGATGAAGGTTCGTAACCTGGGCCGCAAGTCCCTGGAAGAGGTTATCGGCAAGCTGGAGGCAATGGGTCTCCACCTCGCCAAGTCCGAAGAATAATCTGCGTCTTTCCGCCCGCAGCTTCGTCAGAAGCACGATTGCGTACCTTTGTACGCGGCACGCGCTTCTTCCTTGCTGTGAACGAAAATACTTGATTATTTCAAAGAGGAATTACTTGAACTGTTGCGGCGGTACGATTACCGCGCCGCCGCTTTACTTTAATTTGGAGGTAAACTCACATGGCTAACAATCGCAAGCTCGGCCGTGCTACGGATCACCGTATGGCTATGCTGCGTGCGCTGGTAACCTACCTGCTGGAGAACGGCAAGGTTGAGACCACGCTCGCTCGTGCCAAGGAAGTAGGCCCGCTGACTGAGAAGATGATCACCCTGGGCAAGAAGAACACCCTGGCATCCCGCCGTCAGGCTATGGCTTTCGTAACCAAGGAAGCTGTTGTTGCTAAGCTGTTCTCTGAGATCGCTCCGGAGTACGCTAACCGCAACGGTGGCTACACCCGCATCATCAAGACCGGCCCGCGTCGTGGCGACGCAGCTGAAATGGCGATCATCGAGCTGGTTAAGTAAGTTAAATTTTAACTTCTGACGACTCGATCTGTTCCAAAACAGAAAAATGATCCTAAAAAGGTTATCCAGTAGCGTGCTTATTGGATAACCTTTTTCTTTTTGCCTTTTTGGAATACCTATGATACTATGTAGGTAGAACGTAAATTGTCCGATCGAAAATTGGAACGCCGAAGGAGGGCCGGAAGATGTTTGCAATGCAGATGTTTGATATATTGAGCTTCATCGTCCCCATCATGTTTATTGTCGTATTTGGCATCATCATTTTTTCAATCATACAGGGGATAAGCACATGGCATAAGAACAACAATTCGCCCAGATTGACCGTACCGGCGGTAATCGTTGCAAAGCGGACAGATGTATCACATCACCAGCATGCCAATGCAGGCGACATGAGCGGAGCACACGGCTTCCACACAACGTCGAGCACGACCTATTATGTCACGTTTCAGGTGGAAAGCGGGGACCGGATGGAGTTCCATGTTTCCGGCTCGGAATATGGTATGCTTGCAGAGGGTGATACCGGCAGACTGACCTTCCAAGGGACGCGGTATCTGTCGTTTGAGCGATAGTTTTTATTCGAGAGGGACTTGCGTATGCCGAAAAATATTCAAATAATCTGTTTGTTGCGGCTGTCTGCGTGCTGCTGCGCGGTGTCGAGCGGCGAGAAAAAAATGCAGGTGACCGAGCTTGCGGTCGGTCGGACAGACGGCAAAGGCGAACTTGTGCGTCTGTATGATTGGCTGGCACAGAGGAAAATCACCGTGCGCGAGATCAATCTCAAGCGGAAGGAAGGCAATTCGGTAAAAATTGTGCTGTATATCGCCATACCGCGGCATTTCGATAAAGCGGATTTCCTGCGGCTGCAGGAGGACATTCCGGGTGTGCAGTCGGTTGAGATATAAACGGAATAGCAAAGCCGTTCGGCAGAAATGCCGGACGGCTTTTGTGCTGATTGGATAATATAGCATTGAAATATAAGGAATTGTTTGGTATACTATAACAAACGAAGGGAGGTCACAATATGAAAAAGAGAATCCCCGCAATCATCCTGATGTTTGCCCTGTTTCTGACCACATCCTATGCGGCGAACACCTATCGTAAGACGATTGCCGTCACGTCCGGCGTCAATGTGGAATTTAACAACGAAGCAATCGACATGACAGACGCCAACGGTAAAGCGGTCGAGGCGTTTATCTACAACGGCACGACCTACGTGCCGATTCGTGCGGTGTCCAATGCGTTCGGCGCGGATATCGGCTACGACCGCAATACGCAGACGATTTCGATTTATGATGATTTCACAGAAATTGTTACAGTGGCATATAAATTAAATCATAATATGTACTACTGTTTATCTTCGGCTGATCTGTGGCTGAATTATATATTTGCTAATACGTCCTACGATGCTTCTGAGGAAATATCTCTGCAGGCTCAATTATTGGAACGCAATAAGCGCATGATAGAGACATTGCGTGATGATAATGGAAATTATGGCTACTTAGAAGATTCGCTGTTGGGATATTATCAAGACTTTGTTAATCAGTATAACTCTTTGAAATCAGTGTATATTGCCTTTTCGAAAAATCCGCAAAACACTTCTGCACTTTCAAGTATGGTTAACTATAAATCTAAAATGTTAACAGATTATATTCAGTATGGAAATGACATGGAAGATTTATTGGATTCGTTTAACTGGCGTGAATTTAAGTAATTGGCAGTTGAAGTAAATAAAAAGGAGATAGAGATTATGTACCTGAAAGCAACCATACTCACCATATTAGGCTGGTTTATTGGAATGGTGTTAGATGCAAACATCGATTTCGGAGACCCGATGGGCTTCCTCAGTCTGCGCATCCTGCTGCCCATCCTTGCCATGGGACTGTGCATCCTGCATGAGCTGAGACACGGCAGCAGCCGCTAATCCGCAAAATTTGCGGCTCACACGCCTAAATTTGTGCATTTTCACGGTAAAAACGGATATTTTTATTGCAAAAACGCTTGCAATGTACGGCAATGCGTGATATACTATCAGTGTAAGATGATAAGTAACCGTAAGGAGTGGCCAAGTGCCACTCCTTACGCTTTGCTCGGAGAAAATTTTTCAGTAAGGAGGGACGGCTTTGCAGGCAAAGCAGATCGTAGCCCGCGTAGAGGAACTGGTAAAGCCTTTGTGTGAACAGGCTGGTGTTTCCCTGTGGGATGTGGAGTTTGAAAAAGAGGGCGGACAGTACATGCTGACCGTCACCGTGGATCGTCCGGAAGGCGTTAATATCGACCAGTGCGAGCAGGTTTCGCGCGCACTCGATCCCATGCTGGATGAAAAGGAATTTGACGATATGCCGTCCTACACGCTGTGTGTTTCCTCGGCTGGTATGTCGCGCCGCCTCAAGCGCCCGGAGCATTTCCAGGCGTTCATGGGTCAGACCGTCGAAGTCGGCTTCTACAAGCCGATGAACGGTATGAAGCAGATCGAGGGCACGCTCGCCGGCTATGACAACGGCGCTGTAACGCTGGAAGTGAACGGCGAGACCACTGTATACGAACCCAAAGACATTGCCGCAGTTCGACTGGCGGTAGAGATATAAGAAGGAGCTGAGTTGGAAAAAATGGTTAACGCAGAATTTTTTGACGCGCTGGAACAGCTGGAAAAGGAAAAAGGCATTCCGGTAGACTATATGCTCGACCGTGTAGGTCAGGCGCTGATCACCGCCTACAAGCGCGATAACGACGGCATGACCGACAATGTTTATGTTGAGCCGGACCGCGACAAGAAGACCATTCACATGTTTGTCCGCAAGACGGTTGTCAAGGCGGAGGACCTGTACGAGCCGTACGAGGAGATCACTCTCGAGGAGGCTGCTGAGTACAAGAATAACCCGATGGTAGGCGATATCATTGATATCGACATCCCGACCAAGTCCTTCGGCCGCATTGCTGCCCAGACTGCAAAGCAGGTTATCATCCAGGGCATCCGCGAGGCAGAGCGCGGCATGGTTATCTCCGAGTTCGAGAGCAAGGAGCACGAGATCCTGAACGGCGTGGTTGCCCGCATCGATCCGCGCTCCGGCACTGCTTATCTGGATGTTGTTTCCGGCGGCGAGAAGAGCGAGGCTGTTCTGGCCGCTTCCGAGCAGGTGCGCGGTGAGGTTCTGACCGAGGGTCAGCGCCTGAAGGTTTACCTCATCGAGGTTCGCCGCGGCACCCGCGGCCCGCAGGTCGTTGTTTCCCGCACCCATCCGGGTCTGGTTAAGCGTCTGTTTGAGCTGGAGGTGCCGGAGATCCACTCCGGTATCGTCGAGGTCAAGTCCATCGCGCGTGAGGCAGGCAATCGCACCAAGATCGCTGTTGTTTCTCACGATGAGAACGTCGATCCGATCGGTGCATGCGTTGGTACCCGCGGTGCGCGTGTTGCCAACATCACCGGCGAGCTGAACGGCGAGAAGATCGATATCATCAAGTGGAACGAGGATATGGCGCAGTTCGTTTCTGCGGCACTCGCTCCGGCTGATGTTATCAATGCCACCATGCAGGCGGACAACAAGTCCTGCCGCGTCATCGTTCCGGATGATCAGCTGTCCCTCGCCATCGGCAAGGAAGGCCAGAACGCGCGTCTGGCTGCCAAGCTGACCGGCTGCAAGATCGATATCGCTCCTGAGTCTCAGGGCGAATAAGCAAGCGGAGGTGCGGCAGAATATGGTACAGAAGAAGATTCCCATGCGGCAGTGCCTCGGCTGCCGTGAAATGTTCCCGAAACGGGAGCTGATCCGCGTGGTGCGTTCGCCGGAAGGTGAGCTTTCGCTGGATTTCAAGGGCAAGGCACCCGGCCGCGGCGCATACCTGTGCGGCAAGCCGGAATGTCTGAAAAAGGCCCGCAAGAGCCGTGCGATCGAGCGTGCGCTCAGTGTAGAGGTGCCCGAGTCGGTTTACGATCAGCTTGAGCAGCAGATGGAACAGGAGGGTGCAAATGGCAACTGATCCGGTTCTGAGAATGCTCGGTCTGGCACGCCGTGCCGGCAAGCTGGCCTACGGTGACGAGCTGGTGCGTGAAGCGTGCTTCGACCACAAGACCCGCTGTGTGTTCATCGCGGGCGACGCAGGCGCAAATGCAGCGAAAAAGGCCGCATTTTACGCCGATAAGGCCAATGTTCCGTGCGTGACGCTGCCGCACGGCAAGCTGGAACTCGGCAGCGCGATCGGCAAGGCAGGCTGCGCGATGTGCGCGGTAGCGGACATCGGTATGGCGGCGGCAGCTGTAAACAAGCTGGCGGAGCAGGATCCTGCATACACCGAAGTGGCGCAGCAGCTTAGCGAAAAAAACGCAAAGATCCAGTCCCGCAGGGGCGTCAAAAAGCATAAGGATAAGGCGGAAAAGACCGAGGAAGCGCCGGTCAAGACCGAAAAATCGGCAGAGGAGAAGCCCAAGCGCACCTACCGTAAGCCGGCCGGCGATCGCCCGTTCCGTAAGGACGGCGAATACCGTCCGTATCGTAAGAACGACGGTGAGAAGCGCCCGTTCCGCAAGGACGGCGACCGTCCGTATCGCAAGAATGACGGCGAGGAGCGCCCGTTCCGCAAGGACGGCGAATATCGTCCGTATCGTAAGAACGATGGCGAGAAGCGCCCGTTCCGCAAGGACGGCGAATACCGTCCGTATTGTAAGAACGATGGTGAGAAGCGTCCGTTCCGCAAGGACGGCGAACGCCGCCCGTACCGTAAAAGCGGTGCCGGCAAGCCGAGCTTCAACAGCGGCAAGCGCAGCTTCCGCAATAAAACGTAATTTCCCGCGCCGCAGCGCGCATTCCAATAGCAAAGCATAGCTTTGCATCAAATGTGCGAGCTTTGCCCGTGCATTTGATACCAGAGCGGAGAAAAGTTTCGACACAGGAGGAACTTTTTGCAGCTTTGGACGTATCCGAACATTGTTCGGTACGTCCTCTCTCGTTCAAAACCGTGGTTTTGAACGAAGTGTGTAAGGAGGTTATTGCCCATGGCATTAGACAATAAATATCGGGTACACGAGGTTGCAAAGGACTTCGGCGTATCCACCAAGGAGATCACCGAAATCCTGACGAAGTATCGCTCTGCACCGAAGAATCACATGCAGGTGCTTGACGATACCGACCTGTCGGTCATTTTCGAGTATCTCACCCAGCATAATCAAGTAAGAGACATGGAAGGTACGCTGAACGCACAGGGCGCATCCCGCAAGAAGCCGGAGCAGTCCAAGGCGGAAACCAAACAGCAGACCGAGTCCAAGAGAGAGGAGCCTATCGTGCAGCAGCAGCCGACACAGAGCAAGGTAAAGCAGGTTCACCGCATTGATACCCGCGGCACCGGCGACGTAAACCTTGCAAAATATGATGATCATGTAGATAAGCTGGTTGACGCAAAGGCCGAGCGAATGGAGTCCAAGGGCAGCAAGAAGCAGAAGCTGACCAAGAAGTCCGACCAGCGCTCCAAGCCGTTCGGCAACAAGCGCCGTCAGGAGGAGCAGGAGAAGATGCGCCGCCTGCAGCGTCAGCAGCAGATGGCAGCACTTAAGAAGATTCCGGTTAAGGTAATGATTCCGGAGGAGATTTCCGTCGGTGAACTGGCTTCCCGTATGAAGCGCACCGCAGCGGATGTTATCAAGGGTCTCATCAAGCTGGGCGTTATGGCGTCCATCTCTGAGGTGATCGACTACGATACCGCAGCCATCGTTGCAGAGGAAATGGGCTGCAAGGTTGAGAAGGAAGTACACGTTACCATCGAGGAGCAGCTGTTCGACGAGCACGAGGACAAGGAAGAGGAGCTGCAGCCGCGCGATCCGGTCGTTGTTGTTATGGGTCACGTTGACCACGGCAAGACCTCTCTGCTCGACGCGATCCGCAAGACCAAGGTCATCGAGGGCGAGGCCGGCGGCATTACCCAGCACATCGGCGCATACCGCGTTGAGGTTGACGGCAAGCCGATCACCTTCCTCGATACCCCGGGTCACGCTGCGTTTACCTCCATGCGTGCACGCGGTGCGCAGGTAACCGATATCGCCATTCTGGTCGTAGCAGCCGATGACGGCGTTATGCCGCAGACCATCGAGGCTATCAACCACGCCAAGGCGGCAAACGTGCCGATCATCGTTGCCGTAAACAAGATCGACAAGCAGGGTGCAAACCCGGATCGTGTTCTGCAGCAGCTGACCGAGTACGAGCTGGTACCGGAGGAATGGGGCGGTCAGACCATCGTCTGCAACATCTCCGCAAAGTTCGGTCAGGGCATTGACAACCTGCTCGAAATGGTACTGCTGACCGCTGAAATGGCTGACCTCAAGGCAAACCCGAACCGCAAGGCGCACGGTACCGTCATCGAGGCAAAGCTGGATAAGGGCCGTGGCCCGGTTGCAACCCTGCTGGTACAGAACGGCACCCTGCATGCAGGCGATACCGTTATCGCGGGTACCTCTGTCGGCCGCGTTCGCGCAATGACCAACGACGACGGTAAGAAGATTGAGTCCGCAGGCCCGTCCGTTCCGGTCGAGATCATCGGTCTGGCTGAGGTTCCGGGTGCAGGCGACATCTTTGACGCCGTAGACGACGAAAAGATGGCTCGTGAACTGGTTGAGCAGCGCAAGGACAAGGAGAAGGAAGAGCGCAACAAGCTGTTCCACAAGGTAACGCTCGATAACCTGTTCGATTCCATCCAGCAGGGCGAGATGAAGGAGCTGAATATCATCGTCAAGGCAGATGTTCAGGGCTCTGTCGAGGCGGTTCGTTCCTCTCTCGAGAAGCTGACCAACGAAGAGGTTCGCGTGCGCGTTATCCACGGTGCCGTTGGCGCCATCAACGAGTCCGACGTTATGCTGGCTGCTGCTTCCGGCGCGATCATTGTTGGCTTTAACGTTCGTCCGGACCGCACCGCTACCGACTCCGCTGCACAGCAGGGCGTTGATATGCGTATGTACCGCGTTATTTATGATGCCATCGAGGAGATGGAGCAGGCCATGAAGGGCATGCTCGAGCCGAAGTTCAAGGAAGTTGTTCTCGGCCACGCAGAGGTTCGTCAGGTGTTCAAGATCACCGGCGCAGGCGCGGTTGCAGGCTGCTATGTACAGGACGGCAAGATTCAGCGTAACGCTGAGGTTCGCGTAGTCCGTGACGGCATCGTATTCCACGAGGGCCACCTGAATACCCTCAAGCGCTTCAAGGACGATGTGAAGGAAGTTGCGACCTCTTATGAGTGCGGCATGAGCATCGAGAACTACAATGATATCAAGGAAGGCGATATCATTGAGTGCTTTGTTATGGAAGAAGTGAAGCGCTAAAACACCTTATAGGGGGGATTCCATCCCCCCTATATACGAAAAAAGTTCCCGAGGAAACTTTTTTCGATACCCCCCTCTCGTCCGCACGGCGGACGAGGCCGCGCCGCTGCGGCACGGGCAGTGGTATAAACATCGGGCAAAGCTCGATGTTTATGGGGAATTGAATCACGCACTGCGGTGCGTGTGAAAATGCTTATCGCATTTTCTGTACAAGCAGATTTTAATCAATCCTCAAAGGAGGAAAGTTATGTCTACTCGAATTGATCGTATTTCCGAAGAAGTGATGAAGGCTCTGGCAGAGGCGATGCGCTCTGTCAAGGACCCGCGTGTGCAGGAGGCTATGGTTTCCGTGGTACACTGCGATGTTACCAACGATCTGCGTTATGCGAAGTGCTATATTTCCGTACTCGGCAGTGAGCAGCAGACCAAGGACGTGATGAAGGGCCTGAAGTCCGCTGCAGGCTGGCTGCGCCGCGAGGTTGGCCACAAGGTACAGCTGCGCTACGCGCCGGAGCTGGTATTTGAGCTGGATCAGTCCATCACCCACGGTGCACACATCTCCGAGGTGCTGCACGAACTGAAAAATGAAGGCAAGCTGGGCGAGGAGGACGCAGAATGATCGTTGACGTTGCTGGCGCTGCTGCTGCGCTGCAGGCAGCGGACGACATTCTCATCCTGACTCACCGCAGACCGGACGGCGACACGGCAGGCTGTGCCGGTGCGCTCTGCCGCGGTCTGCAGCAGATTGGCAAGCGCGCATATATTCTGGAAAATCCGGAGATCACCAGGCGTTATGCGCCGCTGATCGTGCCGTATTATCCGCCGGAGGATTTCGTTCCGGCGTATGTGGTTTCGACCGATATCGCTGAGGAGAAGCTGTTTCCGGACACGGCAGAGCCGTACAAGGGCAAGGTCGATTTGGTCATTGACCATCACGGCTCGAACGACGGCTTCGGCAAAAAAAACCTCATCCGGCCGGATGCAGGCGGCTGTGCCGAGGTGCTGTACGATGTGCTGACCGCGCTCGGCGTTAAGTTCACAGCCGATATTGCAGAGTGCATTTATATCGGTGTTTCGACCGATACGGGCTGCTTTAAGTTCTCGAATACGACCGCGCATTCGCATGCGGTAGCGGCGGCCTGCCTGACTGCCGGTATCGACGGCGGTGAGATCAACCGCGTGCTGTTTGAGACCAAATCGCGTCCGCGGTTTGAGATGGAGCGCATTGTATTTGATACGATGGAGTTCCACGAGAACGGTGCGATCGCGGTTGCCGTGCTCTGGCGCAGGGATATCGACCATGCAGGCGCGGATATGGACGATCTGGACTCGATTGCATCGCTCACGCGCCAGATTGAGGGCGTACAGATCGGCATCACGCTGACCGAGAAGCCGGACGGTACGGTTCGCGTTTCCGTCCGCACCACCAAGGAGATGGACGCGGCTGCTATCTGCAAGAAGGTCGGCGGCGGCGGTCATGTCCGTGCGGCAGGTGCAAGCTTCACCTGCGGCATGGCGGAAGCCAAGGCTGCTATGCTGAAGGCGGCAGAGGAGCAGTTTCATGCAGCAAAGTGACCTGAACGGCATCCTGCTGATGAACAAGCCGCAGGGCTTTACCTCACATGACGTGGTAGCCAAGCTGCGCGGCATTCTGCATACGCGCAGGATCGGTCACGGCGGCACACTGGACCCGATGGCGACCGGTGTTCTGCCGGTATTTGTCGGCGGTGCGACCAAGGCGGCCGATTTTGCCGCAGCGCAGGATAAGGAATACGTTGCCGGGTTTACGCTCGGCTACTGCACGGATACGCAGGATGTCACCGGCGAAATGCTCCAGACCAGCGAACGCTACGCCGCGAAATACGCAGTAAAGCAGATGGTACGGCGCTTTGTCGGCCCACAGCAGCAGGTACCGCCCATGTATTCGGCGGTCAAGGTGAACGGCCAGAAGCTGTACGATCTTGCCCGCAAGGGCAGGGAAGTCGAGCGTCCGGCACGCGATATCATTGTGCACGAAATGGACCTGCTCGACTTCGATGAGAATGCCCAGAAGGGCACGCTGCGGTGTAAGGTCAGCAAGGGCACCTACGTCCGCACGCTGGTCAATGACCTTGGCGAAAAGCTGGGCACGCTGGCCGTACTGCACAGTCTGGAGCGCACCCGTTCGGGCGCGTATGAGCTGGCGCAGTGCCACACCTTTGCCGAGTGTGAGCAGGCAATGGCAGAGGGCACCATGCAGCAGCTTCTGCTGCCGACCGACAGCCTGTTTACCGATAGACCCGCCGTTTCGCTCACCGACGAGGGCGCAGAGCGCATTGCGAGAGGCGCAGTCGTATTTCCGCGCCAGACCGACAGCCTGCCGGAAACCGCAGATACCATCTGCCGTGTGTACCATCAGGACAGGTTCCTTATGCTCGGTCAGGTGAGAGAGCTGGATAAGGGCGGTTTAGGTCTGTTTGTATACAAAAACTTCCGATAAGTTTTTGTATACAAACAGAAATGGAGAATTGAAAATGGAAAATGGATAATGAAGGTATCGCGCCTTGCGCGATGATTTAATAAGCGCAAAGCGCCGCATTCATTCTCAATTCTCAATTTTCAATTATCAATTTTTTTCAGGGGGATTCCCTTATGATAGAAGTTACAAAGCCGCGTGCCATCGCGCTCGGCTACTTTGATGGCGTGCATCTGGGGCATCGGGCGCTCATGCAGCGTGCGGTCGAGCGGGCCAAGCAAATCGGCGGCACGAGTGCGGTTTTTACGTTTGATGTGCATCCGGATTCGGTCGTTATGGGCCGTCAGGTGCCGCTGCTGACCGCAAATGCATATCGCACCGAGGAGATCAAAAAGCTCGGCGGTGTGGACGAGGTTATTTTCGGCCACTTTGACCATGAAATGCAGCACATGGACTGGCGCGACTTTATCCACAAGCTGCTCATCGGCCGCTTTAACGCGGGCTGGATCATCTCGGGGCGCAATAACCGTTTCGGCTATAAGGGGCAGGGCAACGCAGAAGGCATGGCTATCGAGTGCGAAAAGGCCGGCATCGGCTATGACTGCATTGAGGATGTCAAGATTGGCGGCATTGTGGTGTCCTCCACCTATATTCGTCAGCTGATTTCGCAGGGCGATATGGAAGGTGCGGCTAAGTTTCTCGGTCATCCGTATACGGTTTCCGGCATTGTGGAGCACGGGCGGCGTGTGGGAACCAGCGTTCTGCAGGTGCCGACGGTCAATCTGCGTCTGCCGACCGAAATGGCGCTGCCGCCGTACGGTGTGTACGCAACCCGCGTTCTGGTGGACGGACAGAGCTATATCGCAGCGACCAATATCGGTGTAAAGCCGACATTTTTAGACGGCGGTGCACCGACCATCGAGCCGCATCTGCTTGACTTTGCGGGCGATCTGTACGGCAAGATGATCCATGTGGAGCTGCATAAGTTCCTGCGTCCGGAAATGCAGTTTGAATCGGTGGAGGCGCTCAAGACCGCCATCGAGGAGAATGTGCAGCAGACCAGAGACTTTTTCGCGGAAAAATAAGAAAAAACGGCATCGAAAGATGCCGTTTTTGCATCCGCAGAACCTCCGGTTGACAGCCGCAGGACCGCCCTGTATAATAATGGTACAAGGATAAGAATAGAGAGAAGAGAGGGAGACAGGATGAAGAAATCGGTCAAGTATGCGGCGGCAGCGGGATTGCTTGTGCTGCTCTGCGCGGTCGGGGTTTACGGAACCTTTTTTGCGGCGCGGAACATCGGCTGCGCGGTCGATGACTCGTTTTCGTGGAAGGCGTACAGCTATACGCCGGTCACGAGCGGCACGCTCTACAACTATGCGTTTCCGTCGGAGGAAATCACACTTTCTGCGGAAAATCGGGAAACAATCGCGAAGCTGCTTGCGGACAGCAAGGGAACGCGCCGTTTTTCGGGCAGTTGGACGCCATACGGTACCAATACCCGTATGCCGTGCACCGTTTTGGTGGAAACCGAGAGCGCGGAAGCGGACTACAAGCTCTTTCTGTGCAAGGAGGAGGCGGCAGAGTTCCTGCTATTGAAAACAGAAGTGCGCGGCAAAGACAGATGGTACAAGCTGAACGCTCCGACGCTTGCGGCGTATCTGAATGCCCTGTATCCGTATGATACAACAGGCAGCACTGTAACGCACGCTGTCGGAACAAATGGCTAAATAAAAAAGCTGCGGTTAAACCGCAGCTTTTTTGCCGCAAGGCGGAAAAAAGCCGCCTGATGAATCAGACGGCGATTTTCCCTCAAAGAGCAGGTAAAGAGTAAAGAAAGAAAAAAGAAAAAAAGAGAGCAAATGAAATATAAAAACCAATGTGGTTGTTGGTTATTGTCGATTTGTTGTGTTCCTTAGAACAATTATTATTATAGTCGTTTTAGATAAAAATGCAATAGATTTTTTGTTTAATGTTCCAGAGAAAATGCGAAAGTTTTTGTGCATATATCACAAGAATAACCTCTGTAAATTGTAGGTAAACACAAAGTAAAGGGAAAACAAGCCGAAATCTCAAAAAATCCGGCGGAAGCGGGAACGATTTGCCGCTGCAAAACGTGTTGGTGGTGAAAGGAGGAGAGAGCAATGCAGACAAAACTCAGGTCGGACGCATTTCTGCAGCAGGCGATGGTCACCTGCGGCGACGCGGTCTACCGCTTAGCTTTGTGCAGACTGAACAGCCGCGCGGACGCAGAGGACGTCTATCAGGAAGTCTTTCTCCGGCTGCTGCGGGACGACACCGATTTCCGCGACACCGAGCATCTGAAAGCATGGCTGCTGCGCGTAACGCTCAGCCGGTGCACCGATCTTCGCCGGTCGGCGTGGTTTAAGCGCACCGCACCGATGGAAGCTGCCGCGGATGCTGCCGTTCCGGAACCGGAAAGCAGCAGTGAGCTGTGGCAGGCGGTACACGCACTGCCGGACGATCAGCGAATCGCGGTGTGGCTGCACTATGTGGAAGGCTACCGCACAGAGGAAATCGCGGAAATGGTCGGCTGCCGTCCGGCAACGGTACGCACGCGGCTGCATCGCGCAAGAAAGCAATTAAAGCTGGATTTGGAGGGATCTTACGATGAAGAACAACTGGAACGAACTGAAGGACATCAAGGCTCCGCAGGAGCTCAAGGAGCGCACGCTGGCAGCAGCTCGTGAAGCGCGTAAGCTGACGAACGAACCGCTGCATGCGGTGCCGCGCCATCCGTGGGGAATGGCAAAGCGCCTTCTGGCGGCAGCCTGCGCGTTCGGTATTGTGCTGGGCGGTACGGCGGTTTATCGCACGCATAATGGCACCGCGCAGACCGGCAGTGCAGCCGTAGCGGATGCCATCAGTCACACATTCGGCTTTGCAGCCTATGCCGCCGATACCGGCGAGCTGCGTCAGCCGAAGGACAGCAAGATCGTGTTCGATACCGGCAGCGGCGCAGACGATCCGGAAAAGGGTTTTTACTCCGGCTGTCTGTTCAAAGTCACCGGTGAGAATATCAAGACCATATCCGCGACCATCGACAAGGGCGCAGTCTACCGCACGAAAACCGTCAAGGATACATCGGCCGACCGTGACGAGTGGGTGCGCTCGATGCATCAGGGCACGAACCCCGAACTCGACGGCGCAGACCGGATCATGGTCTGGGGCAGTGACGAGATGCATATGTACGCCGACCTGTGCTGGAAGCTGGACAACGGCTTCACCGACGAGTACGACCCGGACGCCGGCTACGGTCTGTGGCTGCCCAGCCAGCCGGAAACCACGGACGATGATCTGCAGGATTCGTGGCACGCGGCTGTGGACGGCTTTGAGGGCGCAAAGCTGACCGTTACCATCACCTTTACTGACGGCTCGGAGCAGACCCGCTCGATGACGCTGCACACCGGCAAGCTGGGCGTGGAATACAAGGACGATACGTCCGGTCCGAGCCTTACCGGCGAAGTGCTGACCGATGAGCAGACCGCAGCGGAAGGCTATATCTATGGCGTCTATGCGGATATTGAGTAATTGAAGATATGTGCCGTTCATCCAAAATCATCAGAAAATTAGCATAGTGCATGAAAATTTCCTCTGAATCTTGTGTTCAGAGGAAACTTTTTTGCGAAAAAAATGGGAATATACCTTGAAAAATACGGTGTTATCGCATAAAATAGAAGAAGTTTAGTTCGTAAATGAGGCGAAAGTATGCTCAACATTGTTTTGGTCGAGCCGGAGATCCCGCAGAACACCGGCAACATTGCCCGCACCTGTGCGGCGACAGGCTGTGTGCTGCATCTGGTCGAGCCGCTCGGCTTTGCTATCGACGACAAGCGCATGAAGCGGGCCGGTCTGGATTACTGGCACCTGCTCGATGTGCGTATGTATAAAAATCTGGATGAATTTTTTGAGAAAAATCCGGACGGCCGCTACTTCTATGCGACAACAAAGGCGCCGCACGCCTATCATGAGGTGGAATACCGCGACGGCGACTACCTGATGTTCGGCAAAGAGCCCCGCGGTCTGCCGGAAGCGCTGCTCATCGAGCACCCGGAACGCTGCGTCCGCATTCCCATGAGAGAGGGCGCGCGCAGCCTTAATCTGTCTAACTCGGTCGCTGTTATTGTGTTTGAGGCACTGCGGCAGACCGGCTTTGAAAATCTGAGACTTGCGGGACCGTTTCCGCAGGCATAAAGGAGTAAAGCATGGAAAAGATTCATATTTTGACCGATTCCTCGTCGGATATTCCACACGAGCTGGTGGAAGCCCACGGAATCGAGATCGTTCCGATCATGCTGACGCATGAGGGACGCAGCTTCCGCGAATATTACGACATCACATCCGAGGACTACTGCAGGCTGCTCGAGACCAGCAGCGAGATTCCCGGCACGGCCATGACTACGCCGACCGTATTCCTCGAGTCCTACAATCGTGCATTTGAGCGCGGCTGCACGCATCTGCTGGCAGTGCTCATCAACGGCGGTGGCTCGGGTACCTATCAGGCGGCGTGCCTTGCAAAATCCATGTTCGAAGAGGAGCAGGGGGAAGGCAAAATGACCATCGAGGTCATCGACTCCAAGACCTACACCTACATTTACGGACACATTGTTGTCAAGGCTGCCGAAATGCGCGAGCAGGGCGAGAGCTTCGACGCAATCGTCAGCGTGGTAAAGAGCCGTCTTAACCGCGTGGAAGCTTACCTCGGCGTGTACAGCCTCAAGTTCCTCAAGAAGTCCGGCCGTATTTCGGGCGGCGCGGCTTTCGTGGGTGAGGCGCTCGGTCTCAAGCCCATCAGCCATGTGTATGATGGTGCGGTAAAGGTGTGTGACAAGGTGCGCGGTGAGAAGGCACTCGTTGCCGGAATGAGCAAAAAAGTCTCCGCCCGTGTGGTGCAGCCGGATAAGCAGACGGCTATCCTGCTCTACGGCGACGTACCCGCCGAGCGTCTGGATGAAATGGAAAAGCGTCTGCGTACCGAAATTGGATTCCGCGATGTGGAACGCGTAGTGATCGGTCCCTCGGTTCTGACAAATACTGGTCCGCTGGCGATGGCTGTAGCGTATTATGGAACGCCGCGGGATTGATGCAAAAATTGTGAATGTTGTTTAATATTTCGCAACTTTTTGGCGAAAAACGCAAAAATCCTCTAAAAGCGAGTTGGAATGTGATGATTTTCACAATTTTGCTTGCGAATGACACGAATTACGAGTATAATTCTGTATTGGAAACGGAATTATTGTAGTAATAACAACCGTGCTTTTGTTCCTTATCGTAACTTTATAATACATCTTAAAGGAGAGGGATATTTATGCAGTATAACAAGAAGAGCGTTGAGGATATCGACGTATCCGGCAAGAAGGTAATTGCCCGCTGCGATTTTAACGTACCGCAGGACGAGAACGGCAACATCACCGACGACAAGCGCATCCGTGCTTCGCTGGAGACCATCAACTACCTGCTGGATCACAACGCTGCTGTAATCCTGTGCTCGCACCTCGGCCGTCCGAAGGGCGAAGTAAACATGAAGTATTCGCTGGCTCCGGTCGCTAAGCGTCTGGGCGAGCTGCTTGGCAAGGAAGTCAAGCTGGCAAAGGACGTTGTAGGCGAGGATGCTAAGAAGCTGGCCGCTGAGGTTAAGCCGGGCGAGGTCGTTCTGCTTGAGAATGTTCGCTTTGAAAAGGGCGAGACCAAGAACGACGCTGCGCTGGCAAAGGCTATGGCTGACATGGCTGACATTTACGTCAACGACGCATTCGGCACCGCACACCGTGCGCACGCTTCCACCGCAGGCATCGCAGATTACCTGCCGGCTGTATGCGGCTTCCTGATCAAGAAGGAAATCTCCATCATGGGCAAGGCTCTGAGCGACCCGGCTCGTCCGTTCGTTGCAATCCTGGGCGGCGCTAAGGTTTCCGACAAGATCGGCGTTATCGAGAACCTGATCGACAAGTGCGACACCATCATCATCGGCGGCGGCATGGCCTACACCTTCTCCAAGGCAAAGGGCGGCGAGATCGGCACCTCTCTCTGTGAGGAAGACAAGATCGAGCTGGCACTCGGCCTGCTCAAGAAGGCTGCTGACAAGGGCGTTAAGCTGCTCCTGCCGGTTGATACCGTTTGTGCAGATCACTTCGGCGCGGACGCTGCTCCGGTCGTATACGAGGCTGGCAAGATCCCGGCTGACATGATGGGCATGGACATCGGCCCGAAGACCGTAGAGCTGTTCTCTGAGGCTGTCAAGGACGCAGGCACCGTTGTTTGGAACGGTCCGATGGGCGTATTCGAGTTTGACACCTTCGCAGTCGGCACCAAGGCTGTTGCCAAGGCAATCGCTGAGAGCAAGGCTGTTTCCATCATCGGCGGCGGCGACTCCGCAGCTGCTGTTGAGAAGCTGGGCTTTGCTGATAAGATGACCCACATCTCCACCGGCGGTGGCGCTTCTCTGGAGTTCCTCGAGGGTCTGGAGCTGCCGGGCATCGCATGCCTGCAGGACAAGTAAGTCCATTAGGAACGCTTTATATCGGAGCGCGTTCTGTTGAGCGCTCCGTATAAATACATAAAGATTTAAGACGGAAAAGTCCGTCCGAATGTTTGAAAGGGGTAAAACCAACATGAATCGCAGATATCGTAAGACCATTATCGCCGGCAACTGGAAGATGAACAAGACTCCGGCAGAGGCTAAGGCTCTGATCGAAGAGATGAAGCCGCTCCTGTCCAAGACCAAGTGGTGCGAGATGGTTCTTTGCGTACCGTTCACCGATATTCAGGCTGCTGTAAAGGCTGCTAAGGGCTCCAAGATTGCAATCGGCGCTGAGAACATGCACTTCGAGAAGTCCGGCGCGTTCACCGGCGAGATCTCCGCTGACATGCTCAAGGAGCTGGGCGTTAAGTACGTTATCATCGGCCACTCCGAGCGCCGTCAGTACTTCAACGAGACCGACGAGGCTTGCGGCAAGAAGGTTCAGGTCGCTCTTGAGAACGGTCTGCGCCCGATCCTGTGCGTAGGCGAGTCTCTGACCGAGCGCGAGCAGGACGTTACCATGGAAGTTATCCGCAAGCAGATCAAGATCGCTCTGCAGAACGTAGCTGTTGAGGACATCAAGAAGGTTGTCATCGCTTACGAGCCGATCTGGGCAATCGGTACCGGCAAGACCGCTACCGCAGAGCAGGCTAACGAGGTTTGCTCCGCTATCCGTGACTGCCTGCGCGAGAAGTACGGCGCACGCGCTGCACGCGGCATCACCATCCAGTACGGCGGTTCTATGAACGCGAAGAACGCTTCCGAGCTGCTGGCTCAGCCGGACGTTGACGGCGGCCTGATCGGCGGTGCCTCCCTGAAGAGCGCTGACTTCGCTACCATCGTAGAAGCAGCTAACCAGTAAGATAAGGATACGGGAAAGGGAAACGCTCCCTCACCGTTTTGCGGAGGGGGACATGGTGATATCGTGTCCCCTTTTATTCTCTTATCGTTCGCTTCTGTAAAGGAGTTTTATCAGTATGAAAAAAACCACTATGCCGGGCATGCCGGAGGTAGAGGTAGTCGAGATCAAGACTTCCGCACCGGTTAATGTTCTGGCAGATCCGGCTCCTGCAAAAAAGCCGGCGGCAAAGCGTACCCGCAAGACCGCTGCGGCAAAGACAACTGCAGCCAAGACTGAGGCGAAAAAGCCGGCAGCCAAGCGCGGCCGCAAGCCCAAGGCAGCCACCGCTGCTGCCAAGAAGGCAGAGGGCCCGAAGAAGCCGACCGCTCTGATCATCATGGACGGCTTCGGCCACCGCGAGGAGACCAAGGGCAACGCCATTGAGGCTGCTAAAAAGCCGAATCTCGATAAGATTTTCGCAGAGAACCCGCTCACCTATATCGGTGCATCCGGTCTGGACGTTGGTCTGCCGGACGGCCAGATGGGCAACTCCGAGGTTGGTCACACCAACATCGGTGCAGGCCGCATTGTATATCAGGAGCTGACCCGCATCACCAAGGCCATCCAGGACGGCGATTTCTTCGAGAATCCGGCTCTGATGAGCGCTATCAACCAGTGCAAGTGGTTTGATTCCACCCTGCACATTTTCGGTCTGCTGTCTGACGGCGGTGTGCATTCCCACATTGACCACATGTTCGCGCTGCTCGAGCTGGCACGCCGCAATGGTCTGCGCAAGGTTTGCTTCCACTGCTTCATGGACGGCCGCGACACGCCACCGCAGTCCGGTATCGAGTATATCGACCGCCTGCAGGCCAAGATCGACGCTGTTGAGGTCGGCTGCATCGCAACCGTATCCGGCCGTTACTACGCAATGGATCGTGATAACCGCTGGGATCGCGTACAGAAGGCGTACAACGCTATCGCACTCGGCGAAGGCGAGCACGCTGCTACCGCACACGAGGCTATGGAGCAGTCCTACGCAAACGGCGTAACCGACGAGTTCGTTGTTCCGGTTATCGTTACCGAGGGCGCGACCGTCAAGGACGATGACGCGATCATCTTCGCAAACTTCCGTCCCGACCGTGCGCGTGAGATCACCCGTGCATTCGTTGATCCGGAATTCACCGGCTTTGAGCGCGTACAGCCTAAGATCCACTACGTCTGCATGACGCAGTATGATGCTACTATTCCGGGCGTGGAAATCGCCTTCAAGCCGCAGAGCCTGAAGAACACGTTCGGCGAATATATCTCCGATCTGGGTATGACCCAGCTCCGCATTGCCGAGACCGAGAAGTACGCACACGTTACGTTCTTCTTCAACGGCGGCGTTGAGAAGGAGTATCCGGGCGAGGATCGCGCTCTGATCCCGTCCCCGAAGGTTGCAACCTATGATCTCCAGCCGGAGATGAGCGAGCCTGCCGTTACCGAGGAGTGCGTAAAGCGCATCCTGTCCGGCAAGTACGACGTTGTTATCCTCAACTTCGCAAACTGCGATATGGTAGGTCACACCGGCGTATTCGAGGCTGCCGTAAAGGCGATTGAGGCTACCGATGACGGCGTAGGCAAGGTCGTTGACGCCATCCTCAAGATGGGCGGCCAGTGCCTGATCACTGCCGACCACGGCAACGTCGATCAGATGCTCGACGCTGATGGTGTGACTCCGTTCACCGCACACTCCACTAACCCGGTGCCGCTTGTAATGGTCGGTCACGAGGGCAAGCTGGCAGACGGCGGCGTACTGGCTGATCTGGCTCCCACCATGCTGGATATGATGGGCATTCCGCAGCCTGCAGAGATGACGGGTCACAGTCTGCTTGTTAAGTAAGTCTCCAAGGGGGACGCTGTCCCCCTTAGATACCGAAAAAGTTCCCAAGGAAACTTTTTCGGATATCCCCCTCATCTTTGCACGGCAAAGACGGTTCGGGACACGTGTCCCGAAGCAGTGGTATAAAAGTCCGGCAGAGCTGGACTTTTATGGGGAATTTTATCGCCGCGTGCGCGCGGCGCAGCAAAAATGTGATTTTTGCTGTTTAGTTAGCCAACCATTTTATTTTATAATAAGAAGGAGAAAGAATTATGAAGGGCTACATTGAAATTGTTGATGTAATCGGCCGCGAAGTTATGGACTCCCGCGGCAACCCGACCGTTGAGGTTGAGGTTTACGTTGAGGGCGACACCGGCGCATACATGGGCCGCGCTGCTGTTCCGTCCGGTGCTTCCACCGGTATCTTCGAGGCTTGCGAGCTGCGTGACGGCGACAAGTCCCGCTACAACGGCAAGGGCGTACTCAAGGCTGTTGACGCTGTAAACGGCGAGATCGCTGAGGTTGTTATCGGCATGAACGCTCTCGACCAGCAGGCAATCGACAAGGCTATGATCGAGGCTGACGGCACCCCGAACAAGACCAAGTTCGGCGCAAACGCTATCCTCGGCGTATCCCTGGCTGTTGCCAAGGCTGCTGCAGAGGCTCTGAGCCTGCCGCTGTACAACTACATCGGCGGCTGCAACGCTAAGACCCTGCCGATGCCGATGATGAACATCCTGAACGGCGGCGCACACGCTACCAACAACGTTGAGATTCAGGAATTCATGATCATGCCGGTTTCTGCTCCGTCCTTCCGCGAGGCTCTGCGCCGCTGTGCAGAGGTATTCCATCAGCTGAAGACCACCCTGAAGGAGAACGGCACTCCGGCAGCAGGTGTAGGCGATGAGGGCGGCTACGCTCCGAACCTGAAGAAGGACGAGGACGCTCTGAAGGTTATCGTTCAGGCAATCGAAGAAGCTGGTTACAAGCCGGGCGAGGACTTCATGATCGCAATCGACGCTGCTTCCTCCGAGTGGTGGAATGACGAGGAGAAGTGCTATATCCAGCCGAAGTCCGGCAAGAAGCTGACTCAGCAGCAGCTGGTTAAGATGTGGAAGAACTTCGCTGAGAAGTACCCGATCATCTCCCTCGAGGACGGCATGGCTGAGGAAGACTGGGAAGGCTGGGCTATGCTGACCAAGACTCTGGGCGACAAGATCCAGCTGGTTGGCGACGACCTGTTCGTAACCAACACCGCTCGTCTGTCCAAGGGCATCGAGCTTGGCGTTGCTAACTCCATCCTGATCAAGGTTAACCAGATCGGCTCCCTGACCGAGACCCTGGATGCTATCCAGATGGCTAACCGCGCAGGCTACACTGCAGTTGTATCCCACCGTTCCGGCGAGACCGAGGACGCAACCATCGCTGATATCGCTGTTGCACTGAACGCTGGCCAGATCAAGACCGGTGCTCCGTCTCGTACCGACCGCGTTGCAAAGTACAACCAGCTGCTCCGCATCGAGGAAGAGCTGGGCGAGGATGTTGCACAGTTCCTGGGCAAGAAGGCTTTCTTCAACCTGAAGAACAAGTAAGTCTCCGTCCTTACCGTTACTGCAATATGAGAAAACCGCACGCTTTTGCGTGCGGTTTTTTTTATGGCTCAATCATAAAAGCTGTGGGATGAAGGATTTCTGATGTAGGGTTTCCGGCTGACATCGAACAGCTTCAGGAAGAAGTAATCGTCATCCGGATAGCCGCAGCCCTTGCACCGTAGAGTCTTGATTTTGTTGTTGCTTCCCTCGATCTGCCAGCGGAGAAATTGAAAGTAGCATGGGCAATAATTGCATGGCGGAGCCTCCCGTGCTGATTGCTGCGAAAAGCATACCGGTACGGACGCTGCCACGCACACCCTGCTGCACTCCAATCCCACAAGAAAAATGATTGAGCCTTTTTATATAGAAATTTCTTGCGAATATATAGTAAATTCTTGCGCTTGGGTTGACGGACGGACAAACCTGTGCTATCATAACTGCAGTAACATAGCGAATTCTCTGTGCTGAAACGGAGAATCTGGCTGTTTTGGATAAAATTGCTCACATTTTCATTTCTTTATCATAAATCACCTCTGCACCTTGTGTGCAGAGGTGATTTATTTTTTCGGATAGACGCGACTTGAGAAAATCAACCGCCGTAGCCGTTCTTCCATCGCTGCAGCGCAAGTGTGGCGTTCTTATAGCTGACATCGGCGGTCGGCGTTCCGG
Organism: Butyricicoccus sp. AM78-15b2TA; assembly: GCF_027665985.1. NCBI lineage: Bacteria > Bacillati > Bacillota > Clostridia > Eubacteriales > Butyricicoccaceae > Butyricicoccus > Butyricicoccus sp. AM78-15b2TA. The sequence continues at coordinate 120,822 of NZ_JAQEHY010000003.1, read as the reverse complement.
CAGGCACACCGAGGATCGCCGCGTCACCCTGACGAACGTATCCGCTGGTTTTCCAGCGCTCAAGTGCCTGCTCGTAGGCACGGATCTGTGCATTCGCCGCCGCACTGCTGACATTCAGCTGATAATTGCGCCAGTTCAGCGTCGGCGTGCCGTTCAGGAAGCCGGTCAGACCGGCTACGGACAAGCCGTAATCGCGGTCGGCGTTAAACTGGCTCAGCGCCGCCTGTGCCTGCTGAAGCGCTGCATTTTCTGATGCGGTATAGTAGCTGCTCTCGGCGGCTGCGGTCTGTTCATCGGCAGCATTCTGCGCCGCCGCACGCGCGGACAGACGCGCCTGGCCGAGCGCATTCAGGTCGCTGCGGTACCGGTTGTCCACCGCGATACGGCTGGTCTCTGCCATACCGCTGGTGGTCGCCTGCCCTCGTGCACCCATGTTAAGTCCGAGCGCCGCCAGCTTTTCCTCGTTATTCACTGCGGACTGTCGGGCATTGATATCGGTCTGACGCATACCGGCGGTGTAGTCGTTCTCGATGGACGAGAGATTGCTCTCCAGCTGCTTTGCAATGCGGCTGCGGGCGGTTTCAAATCGCTTGAAACGGGCATTTTCCGCCGCGTCATACAGGCTGCTGACGCGGTTTGCACCGGTTGTTGTGCTTGAAACCGAGTACGGACGGTAGCTGCCGTTCCATGTCGAAACCGCGTCGTTGGACGCAACCTTGCCGCCGAGACCGAGCGAGTCAATCTTGTTCTGGCGTTCGCTCAGCAGCTGCTGGCGTTTCGCTGAATCAGTCGTGCCGGCGATTGCCGCCGAGTAGTCAAAATTGTCGCGGTAGCCGTTGGAATTGAGCGCGCCGGAGGACGTGCTTGACGTCGATTTGCTTGCCGCCGTCTTAGACGAAGCGGACTTGGACGCGGCTGACTTTACGGTTGATGTTCGGCGCGCGGAAGTTGATTTGATGATTGCCAAAGGGGAATCCTCCTTTCTAAATTACGGTCTGGCCCTGTGTCCAGCGGATGGTGAGCGCGAGCAGACCAAACGGCTCATCCGGCCGGTCGTTGCCGATGCGCACGGCAAACAGCGGACTGCGGTGCTGCTTCCAGCGGGTACGGTACGTCACCGCACCCGGAATACACCGGAAGGAGAACCGCGAAAAATCCAGTGTGCGGAAGGAAAACAGGTCCATATTGCGGGAAAGCGCAAGCTGGACACCGTTTTCGTTCTCGTACTGCACGGTCGCGCCCGAGCGGGAATGCGGCATGAGCGTCGGAATCACGTCCCGCACGGTCTTTAAGCGGCTCCAGTCGGATAAGGGTAGGGTAGGCGTGCGCCAGTACGCGGCAATCGCCGCCGTGTCATCAAGATAGGCGTGCTCCTCCTCGCTTTTGGCAAAGCGGCACAGCCGGCCGTCTGCCGTGCCGAACCACAGCTGACCGTTCAGCACCGCCAGACACTGTGCAGGCACATTGACCCAGAAAAACCACGCCGGATCGCCGTTTTCCTCGGTCAGAGAGCCGTCCGCGACATAAATGTGTCCGTTTACTGCCAGATAATATTTGCCCTCGAATACCACCGCACAGGCGCTTTGGAGGTCGGTCTCCTGCGATAATTTCGGCACAATGGCATCGGATACCGAGCGGATCGTCCGCTGCTCGGCAACGGCGGTGCCGTACACGCCCTGCACACCTCTTGCCGAGAGATACAGCGGCAGGTCGTTCAGCACGGCGAAGCAGCGGCTCGAAATCGCGCCTTCACCTTGCGCACCCTGCTTGAGCGGATACAGCGCGGAACCGTCATCCGCCATCATGTAGGTGCGCAGATAGCTGGTCGCCTCTTGTGCGCCGCCGGACTTGACCACTACCTGACTTTCGTACTGCTTGAGATAGCCGACGATCGCAGATGCGTCCGTGCCCATGCGAGTGTAGCCGGTGTCCGGAAAGTAGGTCGGGTCGTATAGGCCGCTCTGCCAGTCGCAGTCCGGCTCGTCCGGGTTGCCGGAGAGGAACACGCGCGTGTCGTTTTTGCCGCCGTACAGACCGGCAAAGCGGCATTTGTTGATCTTGTCCGCATGCCCGCTGACGGTTTTGGCAAACGAGATGGACACATTCGCCAGTCCGTTTCCGTTTGCCGGAGCAGCGGACAGTGTCACCAGACCGGTCGAGCGGTTGACCGCCGAAACGGTAACCGCCGAGCCGTTCACCTCAGCCGTGACAGCTGTCTCGTCGAGGTCGGTCGCGTCCACCTTGAACTGGGTCGCCGTGCCGTCACCGATAAAGGTGTTGATGCGCTTAGGCGTCAAGAGATTTACCGCCTCGTAGCTGGTGCCGCCGCCGGTCGGCGCCGCAGAGATGGTCGTGGTCGGCACATAGGCTGTGACGGATACGGAAACGGCTTCCCAGGCCGTGTTTTTGCTGCTTTTGCGCACCGCACGATAGGTTTTGCCGTCCATCAGGTAGAGTACACCCTTCATCGTAAACGACTGGGAAAACGCCTCGTTCATGTCGCTGCACAGCGCGGTCTGCGTGCCGTCCGGCGCCCGGAAATACAGCTTTGCACCCGCATGAACGGCACAGCCCACACCATCCGGCATGGCGAATAACCCGTAGATGGGTGCGTTAAACTGCGCCTGTGTGCGCCATCCGGTGCGCTTTACCAGAAAATCGTTCTGGTCGCAGATCATGTTTTGCATATCCGGCGAGCGGGAGAGGGAAACCTTGGTCGGATGCGTGCGGCAGTCGATGCCGCCGAACCGGCTGACCACAGTCTGCTGCTCGGTCTCCGGATAGGGGAATTCGTAGCTTCGCATTAAATCATCTCCTGCACGGCGGTAAACTGCGCGGGACAGTGACTCAGCAGGCGTTCGCTGTATTCGGTTGCCGCCCAGTTGAACTTGGCCTTGTCGTCATCCGCGACAAGCAGCGCCGCCAGTCCGTACGGAAAACATTCGCGCGCCAGCCAGTCACCGGCGGGCAGTTCCTCGGTCAGCGCCGTCATGCGCGGCGGCACAAGCAGCACGTCTTTGCCGTCAGACGCACGTTCCGCGTTCATCTCGCGCAGGCTGTTCGCTAACAGCTGGTTGAGCGCACCGAGCGCAAACTGCTCGTAATACACACCGCTGTCCGGCGTTTCGGATAAAATATTCAGCGCTGCACGAAAGCATTCGGTTCCGGTCATAGGGTTACCTCCTTTGTGATGGGTTCATTGGATACAGTGAGAAGTTAGGAGAAGGAGTGAGGAGTAAACGAAGAAAAACTCCTATCTCCTCACTCCTAACTCTTATCTGCTATTTGAATTTAGCCTTCCGCTACCTCGGACGGATACGCGCCGGACTGCACGCAGTATGCGCGGATCTTGCAGCCGGTTTCAGGCGTCAGCACGGTGCCGGCAACATAATCCTTCGCGGAATCCGAGTAGCGCGGATCCGAGCCGTCCAGGGTGTAGCGCACCTTGCCGAACGCGGTGATCTTGCCCTGGCTGATGGTCGGTGCGCTCGAGCGGCAGTCCTCATCGACCAGTGCATATACGCCGCCGCACTTTGCGCCGAGCACATACGCGTCGTAGTAGTGACGGCCCTCGATCAGCGCACCGGATACGCCGACCGGGTCCTCGTGCACCTTGGCATCCGCGATCTTGTACGGCATGAGCACGGCATCCTTGTGTGCAACGAGGAAGTACACGTCCTCCGGCAGATAGCTCTTGGGAACGCGGACGACATTCATGCCGAATACCTCGCCGCACACGCCCTTGGCGATGGACTGACGCGCCAGCACATCTACGCCTGCAAACTCGTCCGAGGTGCACACCAGCTTGTACATTTCGCTGGTCAGATACAGATAGCGGTTGTCGTCCGGCACGAGCGCGTCATCGAGCGCCTGCGATGCATCCGCAATCTTGCTGATGATATTCGCCTTGGTCGGCTTTGCACTTTCCACAATGCTGCCCGCCATGGTGACAAAGCGCTTGAATGCGTACTTGTCCGCCGCCGGTGTGGACTTCTCATTCAGCTGCAGGCGCAGCATGTCGGCGGCGTTCTTGACCAGATTCTGATCGAGGTTGTTGCCCTTGTCGATGGTCAGGGTAAACGCCTTGTCCTGCGTCATGGTCAGTTCCTGCACCACGTCCTGCATTTCGGTCACATCGCCGTAACGCTTGAGACCGCCGTCACGGTCGTAATCGACCTCCTCCACCGTGATCGGGGTGTAAACCTTGAGCGTTTTCACGCCGGTCAGGTCATACGTCTCCGCGGTCTTGCCCTTGATGAAGGACGCACGGGTGAATACCTCCGCAATCTGGTCGGAATACTTGCTTGCGAGATTGATAGCCATAAAAATTTACCTCCTATATAAATGTTAAATCGTGAAGTGATGAGAGTGTTACTTGCCGAGCAAAGCGAGGGTGACCGGATCTGCTCCCGTGGGTTCCCCGTCCGACTGCGCCGGACCGACCGCCGCACGGCGGTTCTTCTGGTTCATCTCGAGGGCGGCGAGTTCGTCTCTCAGCTCGGCAATCTCCCACTTGCGGTACGCGGACACGAGCGAGCCTTCCTGCTGCGCCCACTCCCATACCTGCTGCGGAATGTCCTCGGGACGGACATCGGGATATTCCTCGACGAATGCGGCGTAGATCTGGCCGTTCGGCATGGCGTTTGCCGCGCGGTTGCGGCGGATGTAGGCGTTGCGCTTGGAAAGTCCCTGTGCGGCTGCGTCAATCAGCTCTTCGAGCGTCAGTTCGACGATATCACCGTCCACCTCGACTGGATAGGTCTGTGCATTTTCCTGCGGGTGGGTTTCTGCCGCCTGCTCCTGTGCGAACGGATTAACCGCCATTTCCTGCTCGGGATTAGGATTCATTGCTGTTTTCTGCATTACTGTTTGCCTCCTTTTGCTGCTGTTGCTGTACGCGGAGCGCGTGCAGCAGGTCGTGTTTGCCGCGTACCTGATAATCCGGTACGTTTTCCAGATATACGAGCGGGTCAGAGATAACACCGCTCTCCAGCAGATGATCGTTTGTCATCGTCTGCATGGTTTCGGACCAGTAGCTTGCCGCGCCGACATCCACCTGCAGGCGCATGTCCTGTCCGGCGAGTGCGGAGAAGTCGAACGTGCATTTTTCGAGTTCGCCGCCGTCCTCGTTCGGCAGAACGAGCGTGCGCACACCGTAGTGAGCGCCCATCAGATCGAGAAACACGCGCGCCCAGTCCTCAGTGAAGCGGTAGAACTCCATTTTTGTCAGCTCGAGCGGAGCCGCCGTTGCGTTCTGCACCGCGATAATTGCCGAGGTGTTGTCCGGATTGACCGTGCCGAGTGCGGCTTCGCTTGCGCCCATGAGTTCCGCGGTATCGGTCATCATTTGCTTGAGCAGCTGCAGCACCTGTGCCGAGATATCCGGTGCGCGGAATGCGGCAGCGATCGCTTCATTCGGGTTGCCGCGCATGCCGATTGCCTTGCCGACGTCGTTCGACCAGCCGTTCGGGAACCGCGTCATGTCGTACACGATCTTAGGGAACGCCACCTGCTTGATGCACTGGACGTACATCGAGTATAGCTTGTTGATGGCGATCTGGTTCGGAATGGCCTCGGTCAGCGGACTTTCGCCGTGGCACGAGCCGCGCACGCGATTCCAACACAGATGCGTCACCGGATACAGCCGATAGGGAAGCACCTTTTCGGGCATGACAACGGCATTCCGCGTGGTCTTGCAGAAGGCAATGCCGTTCTCGGTCCTGCGCATGTGCAGCAGTACGGTCACGCGCTCGCTGTCGCTCGAGGTACGGTAACGGTGGTACTCGCCCACATCATCCGGCCGAATGGCTTCCGCGTCACTCGCGGAGATGCCGTTGGCACGCGCTTCGCGGCGCACCTCGTCCGCGTCGCGCCGCATGGCAATGATAATGTACGGCTGGCGCTGTACCTCATCGCAGGCGGCGTTGCCGAAGCAGATGTTCGTGGAATCAATCAACTCCACCGCAATATCGCCCTTGACCGCCTGACCGGTCTCAAGCGCCGGATCAAAGTGCATGTAGAAGCAAGCATCGCCGTCCACACAGGCGTTTTTCAGCAGCGGGCGACCGAGTGCCTTGACACCCGAACGCTCGATCGCGGATGCAAACGCGCGTTCGAGCACATGCGCGGTCTGCCGCCCGTCCTCATCCATGTCAAACGGCTGGGCGCGTACCGCCACATCGTCGGAGACCAGCATGGCCACAAACAGGTTGACACAGCGCCGCAGCACGTTGAAGATCAGCGGGTCGAGGGACTGCACGCGCAGTCCCTCCCACTGCCTGCCGAGGTAAAACGCCTCGTTGCGCCGAACACGGTCGTATAAACCGATCGAGCGCTTGTAGTCGCGGTCGCGCTCATATTTCTTCCAGATTGCCGTCGGTGACGGATCAAATTTCATCGTTGTCCTCCTCTCGTCCGTAGTTCATCAGCGCCGCCAGATCGCGGCTGAGCGTATCCTCCGGCGTAGATTCTGCCGTGTGCTCCTTCGGCAAACGCCGCGGCAGAACCACACCGCCGGAGATGATTGCACCGGTCAGGACCAGTATCGCCGCAGACAGCGTGTAACATAAAATTTCCATCAAATCCTCCTTTGCTGTGCTAAAACCTGAGAAATTCGCCTACCTCGCAGTCATACGCTGACTGAGGGACTGCCTTAACCGGTTCGTACACGGTCGCGGCGTACCCGCGGAGCGCATCCGGCGCATGGGTCAGCTCGTGCGGCGTGTTCGCTGTGTCGGACGGATTGCGTTTGTCGTGCTGCAGCGCAGGCAGCGTGCGGATCAGATTGCGGCAGGTGTCGAAAATCGTCAGTCTGGGACGAACGGCGCCGTCCGTATCCTTGCGCGGCATGAGCAGCTCGTGCAGCGCCAGCCATCCGGCAACGCGTTCATTGCTGCTTTTGACAAAATCCAGTCCGCTGTCCGCGAACAGCTCTACCGCGCTTCTGCCGGTTTCCTGCCGTCGGTTCCACAAATCGGGCGGCGCGAGACGGCAGTCAATGCGTTCTCCAGCCGTCTCACAGGCAAGCATCTGCGCCGCTGCATCCGAAATGATGAGTCCCGGACGGTAGAGTTCGCGGTAGACCACGCTGTGTCCGTCCGGACTTTGCGCAATCCATAGCGCTGCCAGCATGTCCAGACCGTAGTCAATGGTCAGGCAGCGCCGCCAGTCATGCGGGATGGCATACGGCTTTACAACATGCAGGTCGCGCGAAAATTCGCTGAAATACTGTCCCTCGTTCAGTTCCCACACGCCGTCGAGCAGTGCTTTCCGGTCGGTGGGAGAGAGCAGCTTCAACCGCTTCTCGTAGCCTGCATCCGCCTTGCGGAGAAACGGGTTGTCACCCAGTCTTGCGGGCAGAAACAGCCGCGTGCCGCCGTCGAACTCGCGCACGGTGTCCGGCGGCATGGAGTCGATAAAACGGCTCTTGACCCACTGGTGACCGACACCGCCGGGATTGGTCGTCGCCTTGACCTGCTTGGGGAATCCATTCGTGCCGCGGATACGCGACAGCAGATAGGTGAACTGGCTTTCGGTGAAATGTGTCAGCTCATCGAACCGGATGACATCGTATTCCGCGCTCTGGTACTTGGTCACATCGCTTTCCGCGTCGCAGTACCCGAATTCCAGCGCCGAACCGTTTGCAAAATCCCACCGGTGCTCACTCACCTTGTACTTTGCAATGCACTGCGGATACAGCCGCAAAGCCGCCGGTACAAGCGAGCGCTCCAGCTCCGGCATGGTCCTTCGCAGCATGAGCTGCCGTGAACCCGGATAGCACACCGCAAACCGCAAAGCATCGAGCAGCTGACCATGGCTTTTGCCGCCGCCTGCCGCGCCGCCGAACAGGGTTTCGAGCGTATCCGACTGCATGAACGCTGCCTGCCGCCGTGTTACGGGGAATTCGTATCGTCTACGATCCGAAACACGATCTCCACCGGCTGGACTTCGGTCTGCTCGCCGCCCAGCATTACGCCTTTGCCGACCGTCCGGTCGAGAATTTCCTTGATCGCGCTGAGCCGGCTGTTCGCCGGTGCTTCCGCATCGTCCGCGATGTCGTACAGCATGCGGATTAGCCGATCCGGCTTTTCGTTTTCGCTGCACATGGCCTCACCTCCTTTCGATGAGCCATAGAATAGGAGCAAAATCCGAATTTGTCAAGAACAAATGTTCGATTTTTTATTTACTTGCAATTTTTGCTCAGCTGCGGTATGCTGAATAAGATGGGAAATATGCGGCGCAGCAGCGCCAGTATCAGGAGGAAAGAAGATGAAAAAAATCGACCTTATCGCGCTCGATTTAGACGGAACCGCGCTCAATCCGCAGAATCAGGTCTCTCCGGCGACCGCTGATGCCGTGCGCCGTGCCCGCGAGAGCGGCATTCATGTTGTGGTCTCCACCGGACGAATCTGCGGAGAGGCACGCGACTTCGCGCTCATGCTCGGTACGGATGACCAGATGGTCACCTCGGGCGGCGCTACGCTGTCGAGCGTGTCGCAGGAGCGCTGCACCATGCGTATGTCCATGCCGTGGGAAGCTGCTGTGCGTGCGTCTGCTGTGGTGGAGCGCATCGGCATGATCACGATGGTGTATGTAGGGGAGACGTTGCTCATTACTCCGTATGATGATATCGAATTTGGCAAGTATAAGTCGAATGAAGGTTATTTAAGCGCGAAAAAAGTTGTGCCGTCTGTTGCGGAATATATTGCCACAAACCACATTTCGGTCGATAAAATGTTCATCCGCAGCCAGGACCCGGTCATGCTCGTGCGCGCCCGTGCACAGCTGGAACAGATTCCGGGTATCCGCGTGATGAGTAGCGCGACCGATAACCTCGAGGTCATCACGCCGGCCGCAGACAAGGGCGTTGCTCTCGGCATGCTGTGCCGCGAGCTGGGCACCGACCTCGACCACGCCGCCGCCATCGGTGACAGCGAAAACGACCTTGAAATGCTGAACGCCGTGGCCCTCCCGATTGCGATGGGAAACGCAAGCGCAGCCGTCAAAAATCTGTGCCTGCGCGAGACGCTCACCAACGCCCAGGACGGCGTAGCAGCCGCCATCGACCGCATCATCGCGGAGAACGGCTAAACGAGCAGACGGCCGCTGTTTTCCGGAAAAACAGTGGTAAAAATCGGATTTCTATGCTATAATATACTTGCAGAGTATCCGCAGAAAGCGGAAAAACGGCGCAGAACGCCGTCAGATTGAATCACAAAGAAAGTTGAAGGATAGAAGTTTTGGCTGCAAGGAAAACCACAACTAAAAAATCGACGAAAAGCGCGCCCAAGGGCAAGCGTGCGGCGCAGCCGCAGCCGGAGGAACTCGGTCCGATCCTGTCCCGTCCGGTCTGGGGCGCAATCTGGGGCATTGTCGGTCTGCTGTGCCTGCTGTCGATCCTGCCGATCGACGGCGTGCTGCTCAAGTGGCTGCACCGCGGCATCGGTGCGCTCATCGGCAAGGGCGCGTATGTCATGCCGTTTGCGCTGATCGGCATCGCCGTGCTGCTGTTTGCGCGTCCCAAGGGTCCTGTGCGTCTGCGCGGAACGTGTATCGCGCTCATGCCGCTGCTGATCGGCAGTATCATTCACGCCTTTTCGTGTGCAAATGAGTACGACCTGTCCATGAGCACGCTCAGCGGTCTGCTCTCTACCGGTATGGAAGGCTCGTCCGGCGGTCTGCTGGGCGGCGGTCTGTACATCCTGCTCGAGTGGGCGCTCTCGTCCATCGGCGCACTGCTCATCCTGCTGGTGCTGTTCATCGTGACTTTGCTGGTGGCCTGTCGCATCACGCCGCAGGCGCTGTACGACATGGTTCGTCCGCCGGAGTACGAATACGAGGACGAGGAGGAACGCGAGCGCTACGAAGCACCTCTACAGCTGCCGAACATCCACGAGGCGGCAGCTGCGCATGCACAGCGCCGAGAGGAACGCCGCGCACACCGTAAATCCGACTTTGACATCCCGATCGACACTGACCCGCCCGGAGAGGATAAGCCGGGCGAGGAACTGATCGACCCGAACAAGCGCCACGGCAAGGCCATCGCACCGGACGAATATCTGCGTTCACTGCGCGATAACGTAAAGAAAAAGGCCGGAAGCATTATGGATCTGGTCGAAAACAAGCAGCCGGAGGAAGAATCGGCGCATGTTTCCGAGCCGGAGCCCGAGCATGAGGCGGCTCCTGCACCGGCATCCAAGTCGAAAAAGACCGAGAACATCTCGGAGACCGAGCAGGAAGCCATGAATATTGCCATCGACGAGAGCCAGAAAGCGCCCATGCCGGTCTACGACTACCCGCCGATCGACCTGCTGACACAGGGCAAGCACGCCTCTGTCGCGGGCGCAGAAGCCGAGCTGCGCGAAAGCTCGGCGTGCCTGCTCGATACGCTCGACTCGTTCAACATCGAGGCGCAGATCATCGGCATCGTGCGCGGCCCGTCCGTCACCCGGTTCGAGCTGACCATCCCGCGCGGCATCAAGATCTCGCGCATCACCGCCCTGTCGGACGACATTGCGCTGTCGCTCGGCGCGGCGAACGTGCGTATCGCGCCTATCCCGGATAAGGTCGCGGTCGGCATCGAGGTGCCGAACAAGACGGTCAATACCGTCTTTATCCGCGAGTGTATCGGCTCTCCGGCGTTCGCGAATGCGAAAAGCCGCCTGTCCTTTGCCGTTGGCAAGGACATCACCGGCAAGCCGGTCATCGGTGACATTGCCAAGATGCCGCACATGCTGATTGCCGGCACCACCGGCTCCGGTAAGTCGGTGTGCATCAACTCCATGCTGATTTCGCTGCTGTACAAGTCCACGCCGGAGGAGGTCCGCCTCATCATGGTGGACCCGAAGATGGTCGAGCTGGGCAACTACAACGGCATTCCGCACCTGCTGATTCCGGTCGTTACCGACCCGAAAAAGGCCGCCGGTGCGCTTAACTGGGCGGTCGGTGAGATGGAACGCCGCTACAAGCTGTTCGCGGACCATCAGGTGCGCAATCTGGTCGGCTATAACGACCTCATGCGTTCCGAAAAGGCCAAAGCAGAGCAGACCGAGGACGGTCATCCTGAGCAGTATCAGGTGCTGCCGCAGATCGTCATCGTTATCGATGAGCTGGCCGACCTGATGATGGTCGCTGCCAAGGAAGTCGAGAACTCCATCTGCCGTATCGCGCAGAAGGCACGAGCCGCAGGCATGCACCTTGTTGTAGCAACGCAGCGTCCGTCGGCTGACGTTATCACCGGTATTATGAAGGCAAATATCCCGTCGCGTATCGCGTTTGCGGTAGCCAGCCAGATCGAGTCGCGTATCATTCTGGACACGACCGGCGCAGAAAAGCTGATCGGCAAGGGTGATATGCTGTATGCGCCGCTCGGTGAGGGCAAGCCGACCCGTGTGCAGGGCTGCTTCATCTCCAACGAGGAGATCGAAGCTGTTATTGCCCGCATCAAGGAGACCAGCACCGCCGAGTACAGCGAGGAAATCCTTGAGCACATCGAGCAGCAGGCCGAGCAGGTGGGCAATAACAAGGGCGGCGGCAGCAGCGGCACGAGCGATTTGGGCGACGATGAGGATGAACTCATCGAGGAAGCCATTGAGGTCATCATGGACTGCCGTCAGGCATCCACATCCATGCTGCAGCGCCGTCTGAAGCTGGGCTATTCGCGTGCCGCGCGTATCATCGACCAGATCGAGGACCGCGGTATCATCGGCCCGTCCGAAGGCTCCAAGCCGCGCCAGATCCTCATCTCGCGTGAGGACTGGCAGGAGATGAAACTGCGCCGCACAATGCCGCTCGACAAGCAGCAGTAATGGAAAATGAACGCTATCTTTGTGCCGTCCCATAATTCTCCATTCTCCATTTTCAATTCTCAATTTGCTAAACAATTCTCTCAGGAGGTAACATATCATGAAGAAGATCAACATTGCCGAAAAGTCTTTCAATCCGTTCGAACTGATCGGTCAGAAGTGGATGCTGATTTCCGCAGGCACCGGGGACAAGTGGAACACCATGACTGCAAGCTGGGGCGCCGTAGGCGTTATGTGGGGCAAGCCGAGTGCGACCTGCTATATCCGCAAGAGCCGCTTCACCAAGGAGTTTGTAGACGCAGGCGAGTACTTCACCCTGACCGTGCTCAAGGACGGCAACCGTCAGGCACTGAATACCCTCGGCTCCAAGTCCGGCCGTGACATGGATAAGATGCACGAGAGCGGCCTGACGCCGGTATTCGTAGAGGGTCAGCCGACCTTCGAGGAGGCCGAGCTGGTACTCATCTGCCGCAAGCGCGGTGTGACCGACATCGCACCGGACGACATGGCTCAGGAAGTGCAGGACAAGTGGTACGGCGATCACGACTACCACACCATGTATATCGGCGAGATCGTAGCCGCTTACGAGAACTGATTTCACAGAAAATTCACCAATTCCTCACGGTTTTGGTGTATTATCAAGAAAAGAAGTACAGGGTCGCTCTGCGGCCCTGTATCCCAATCCACAAACCCACGCCTCAAAAGGGAGGAATGCAATTCGTGAAAAAACGATTGCTCAGTCTGATCACAGCGGCTGCGCTGATGGTCGGCATGCTGCCTGCGGCTTTTGCGGGCTATGAAAACTTTACCTCGAAAACAACGTATCCTGCCGGACAGTTCACCGACGTGCCCTCAACCGAGTGGTACGCACAGAATGTTCAGGCGGCGTATGAATACAAGCTGGTGGACGGCGTAAACGCCACCCAGTTCAAGCCGAACAGCAACCTGACGATCGCACAGGCGATCAAGCTGGCGGCGTGTCTGCACAGCACCTATGTCAGCGGCAGTGCGGATTTTGACAAAGTTCGTCCGTGGTATCAGCCGTATGTGACGTATGCGCTGGAAAATGGTATTATTAACACGACTTATGCGGATTACGATCAGCCGGCGACCCGGGCACAGTTTGCGTCCATCTTTGCAAACGCGCTGCCGGAGGACGCTCTGACCGCGATCAACGACATTGCGGACGGTGCGATTGCGGATGTGGACATGTCGGCAGGCTATGCCGCTGATGTGTACCGTCTGTACCGGGCGGGCGTGCTCACGGGCAGCAACAACGCGCATGATTTCAAGCCGAACACCAACATTCGCCGCAGCGAGGTTGCGGCTATCGTCACCCGTATGGCAAAGCCGGATCTGCGGCAGAGCTTCACCATCGAAGCACATGTCGGCATGACGGCGGACGAGGTGTTCAGCGCCTGTGTACCGGCGATTTTCAAGCTGTACGCCTACGATTACAAGAACAATATCCTCGGCATCGGCAGCGGCGTTGTGCTCAGCGCACGCGGCGATGCTGTAACCTGCGGACACCTTGTCAACGGCGTTTACCGCCTTGTGGCTGAGATGTACGACGGCACCAAGCGGGAAGTCACGATCTACAGCTTTGACGCGGACGCGGACATCGCGCATATCCGAGTCGTCGGCAGCACGCTGCCGTACCTCGGTGTTACCACTGAGGTCGAGGAAGGCGACACGGTCTACGCGCTCGGTTACCCGGGCGGCGGCGCCGCAACGGTTACGACCGGCAAGGTGACCGACCCGGAAAACGACGATTACCTTGCACCGATGATCGAAAGCACGGCGCAGGTCATCAGCGGCAACTCCGGCGGTGCGCTCATCAACGATGAGGGCAAGGTTGTCGGCATTACGGTCAGCAGCCATTCCGGCGGCGTACCGTCTTACTCAGTGCCGATCCGCTATCTGAACAGCCTGATCGGAGACGGCACGGCGTACTCTCCCGGCGAGTATAACCGCAACCACAAGCCGGATGCATCGCGCTGCTACAGCAAGCACTATCCGGTGCCGGATTTCGGCACGGTGACCGGTGTCACGCTGCTCGGCACCATCCGGGAGGGCACCACGACCACCTACTACTACGACAGGGAAGAGGTAGAAGCTGGCGACAAGATTCTGCTCCACTACTACGCCGCACTGGGTGAAAACACCTTCTACCAGTTCACCGGCGGCTCGTTCACCTCGTCCTCGACGTATCCGTATTCGGTCAAGCTCTACGAGACCAGCTACGACGGCATCCCTGCGATCAGCGTCGTGGTTTCCAGCAATTCATTCGCTTCTATCGGCGGTCTGCCTCAGACCGTCGATTTTCTTTTGCAGGAATTTGTGCATTACGCCTAATAGAATGAAAGCTGACAGGCATGAAACGTATTTACGCCCAAAATGCCATAAAAATCGAGAAAAACGAGAAAAGATAAAATAAAATTCGGACAAAATTTCTGATAAATTAAAAAGATAGATTTTACGCAAACGTTTGAGTTTTGGCTAAAAATACATGATTAGTCAAAATGCACAATATATTCGTGGGAAATCGGTATAATACTACAATGGAATATTTCACCGCTAACGTGCTATAATGTGCTTGCGTGATAAAGAGAATGAGTATTAGAGAGAGCATCAATCGAAACGGAGGAAATACCCAAATGAAAAAGTATGTTTACATGTTCCCGGAGGGCAACGGCAAAATGCGTGAGCTGCTTGGCGGCAAGGGTGCCAATCTGGCTGAAATGACCGGACTGGGCATGCCTGTGCCGCAGGGTTTCACCATCACCACCGAGGCCTGCACCCGTTATTACGAGGACGGCAAGACCATCTATCCGGATATTCAGGATCAGATTCTGCTTTACCTCGATCAGCTTGAAAAGATTACCGGCAAAACCCTCGGCGATCCCGAGAAGCCGCTGCTCGTATCCGTTCGCTCGGGTGCGCGCGCATCCATGCCCGGCATGATGGACACCATCCTCAACCTCGGCATGAACGACGAGATCTGCGAAGCAGTTGCCAAGCTGACCAATAACCCGCGTTTCGCACGCGATTCCTACCGCCGTTTCATTCAGATGTTCTCTGACGTTGTTATGGAGCTGCCTAAGTCCACCTTCGAGCAGTTTATCGACCAGGTAAAGGACAAAAAGGGCGTTAAGATGGATAATGAACTGGACGCGGACGATATGTCCGAGCTGATCGTCCTGTTCAAGGATCACTACAAGAAGTCCCTCGGCGAAGATTTCCCGCAGGACCCGAAGAAGCAGCTGATGGAGGCTGTCCGCGCAGTATTCCGCTCGTGGGACAATCCGCGTGCAAACACCTACCGCCGTATGAACGACATCCCGCACAGCTGGGGCACTGCCGTAAACGTACAGTCCATGGTATTCGGCAATATGGGCGAGACCTCGGGCACCGGCGTAGCCTTCACCCGCAACCCGGCCACCGGCGAAAAGAAGCTGTACGGCGAGTTCCTGATGAATGCACAGGGCGAGGACGTTGTAGCCGGCATCCGCACCCCGCAGCCGATCTCCGCGCTGGCAGATACCATGCCGGAGGTTTATCAGCAGTTTGTTGACATTTCCAGCCGCCTTGAAAAGCATTACGGCGATATGCAGGATATGGAGTTCACCATCGAAAACGGCAAGCTCTACATGCTGCAGACCCGTAACGGCAAGCGCACCGCACAGGCAGCGCTCAAGGTAGCGGTTGATCTGGTAGACGAAGGCGTCTGCACCAAGGAGCAGGCGGTTATGAAGGTCGAGGCAAAGCAGCTTGACGCACTTCTGCACCCGACGTTCGATCCGGCA
The DNA here is from genome assembly GCF_027665985.1 of Butyricicoccus sp. AM78-15b2TA. Classification (NCBI taxonomy): domain Bacteria; kingdom Bacillati; phylum Bacillota; class Clostridia; order Eubacteriales; family Butyricicoccaceae; genus Butyricicoccus; species Butyricicoccus sp. AM78-15b2TA. The sequence goes on along the minus strand of NZ_JAQEHY010000003.1, from coordinate 105,212 downwards.
GCTCTCAAGGCAGCTACGCCGATCACCACCGGCCTGCCGGCATCTCCCGGTGCAGCCTGCGGCGCGGTTTACTTCACCGCAGATGCTGCAGCTAAGGCCCACAAGACCGGAATCAAGGCTGTCCTCGTCCGTCAGGAGACCTCTCCGGAGGATATCGACGGCATGGCCGTATCCGAAGGCATCATGACCGCCCGCGGCGGCATGACCTCGCACGCAGCCGTAGTAGCCCGCGGCATGGGCACCTGCTGTGTAGCAGGCGTAAACGGCATCAAGGTTTCCGAAGAGGATAAGACCCTGACCTTTGCCGACGGCACGGTAGTGCACGAGGGTGACGTTATTTCGCTCGACGGCTCCACCGGCAACGTATACCTCGGCGAGATCGCAACGCAGGAGGCTGAGCTGACCGGCGACTTCGGCCGCTTTATGGGCTGGGCTGACGAGATTCGCACCCTGCACGTTCGCACCAACGGCGATACCCCGCGTGATGCAACGCAGGCTCGCAAGTTCGGCGCAGAAGGCATCGGCCTCTGCCGTACCGAGCATATGTTCTTCGAGCCGGCCCGCATCAAGGCGGTTCGTGAGATGATTATTTCCGATACGCTCGAGCAGCGCAAGGCGGCTCTGGCCAAGATCCTGCCGATGCAGCGCGGCGACTTTGAGGCAATTTACCGCGCGATGGGCGGCCTGCCGGTTACCATCCGTCTGCTTGACCCGCCGCTCCATGAGTTCCTCCCGCACGAGGATGACGAGATCAAGGAGCTGGCCGATGAGATGGGCGTATCCTTCGACAAGCTCAAGGGCAAGGTAGAAAGCCTGCACGAGTTCAACCCGATGCTGGGTACCCGCGGCTGCCGTCTGGACGTTCTCTATCCGGAGATCGCCGAGATGCAGACCGAGGCTATTGTATCCGCAGCTATCAACGTCTGGAAGGAAGACGACCTGCATATCACGCCGGAGATCATGGTTCCGCTGGTATCCGAGGTCAATGAGCTGCGCTTCGTAAAGAAGGTTATCAAGGCTAAGGCTGACGAGCTGATCGAGCAGTCCGGCCTGAAGATGAAGTATATGGTCGGCACGATGATCGAGACGCCGCGTGCCGCAGTCACCGCAGGCGATGTGGCCAAGGAAGCAGAGTTCTTCTCCTTCGGCACCAACGACCTCACCCAGATGACCTACGGCTTCTCTCGTGATGACGTGGGCCGCATTCTGGAGACCTACTTCGACAAGAAGATCCTCGAGTCCGATCCGTTCGCTCGTCTGGACCAGAATGGCGTAGGCCGCTTGATTCGCTTCGCTGTTGCAGAAGGCAAGCGCACCCGCCCGGACATCAAGCTCGGCATCTGCGGCGAGCACGGCGGCGACCTGTCCTCTGTTGAGTTCTGCCACAATGTTGGCCTGAATTACGTTTCCTGCTCGCCGTTCCGCGTGCCGATCGCACGTCTGGCAGCGGCACAGGCTCGTGTAAAGGAACTTGGACTGGCATAAACCTCCCCAAACTTGACATACAGCACGAAAGGCTTCGGAGCATTGCTCCGAAGCCTTTCGTGTTTGGGCTGTCGCGGAACCACGGTTCCGCCGACAAGCAGGAACGGACCGTGGGCCGTTCCAAAGTCGTCCGAAAGTTCCTATTCAGAAACTTTCTCCCTCCAGAAGTAAAAAAACCGAACGCTATCCTTGCGCGGCTTTTTGGCCGCACTGCGTGGCGCATGTCCTCGGTTTTCTTGCATTTGCAGAGCAAATGCTATTTTATGCGCGCTTACGCGCGATTTTTAGAGAACCTTCTCCACATCCTCCGCAATCTGTTCTACGGTGAGATGATTGTCCTTCAGTACCTCGTCTACGTCATAGCGGTCGAGGAACTCCTTCTTGAGACCAAAGTTCAGTACCTTCATGTCAGAGTCGCCGTAGAAACGCGCAATCTTCTCACCGAAGCCGCCGTCGAGTACGCCGTCCTCGAGGGTGATGACCACATCGTGCTCCGCCTTGAGGCTCTCGAGCAGGTCAGTATCCACGCCGGTGATATAGTACGGGTTGATAAGAGTCGGCTGTACGCCGGTCTTTTCCTTGATGAGCGCCGCCGCCTGCTCACCGAGCGGGTAGAACGAACCCAGACCGATGACAGCGACCTTTGCGCCCTTCTCCTTAACCTCGTAGGTGTTCAGCCTGCCGAAGTCCTTGGTAACAGCCTTTCCGTCCGAAACCAGTGCGCCGCCCGGCATGCGGATAACGACCGGATGCTCGTTCTGCTCAATGCTCCAGTCGAGCATTGCCAGATATTCTTCCTTGGTAGTCGGCGCCAGATAAATTAGGTTGGGGATGTTCGCCAGCATCGGAATGTCGTACAGACCGAGATGCGTTACATCGTTCATGCCGTAAACCGAGCCCCACGCAACGATAATGGTAGCTGCGTTGCTGTTGATGCACAGGTCCTGCGAAATCTGGTCATAAGCGCGCTGAATGAACGTGCTGTACACGCCGTAGACCGGTTTGCCGCCGTTTGCCGCGATACCGGACGCCAGCGCGACCGCGTTCTCCTCGGCGATGCCTACGTCGATAAACTGCCTGCCTGCCTTCTTGCGCATCTCCTCGGTGAAGCCAAGCACGGTCGGCGTACCCGAGGTGATCATGCACACAGACGGATCGGCCTGCATCTTCTTCATCATAAAGTCGAGCGTGATGCTCTCGTAGCACTCGCCGCTTATGTCCATCAGCGGCTCGCCGGTCTCCGGATGGAACGGAGCGCAGTAGTGCCATGCCTCCCTGTGCTGCTCGGCAGGCGCATAGCCCTTGCCTTTCTGGGTGACGATGTGCACAATAACCGGCTGCCTGCTGTCCTTTACGGCCTTAAATGCCTCGATCAGCGAAGCAATATCGTTGCCGTCGGCTACAAAGCGGTAATCCAGACCCATCGCACGGAACAGGTTGCACTCGGCCTTGCCGCCCGTCTCGCGCAGCAGGCACAGGTTCTGATACAGACCGCCGTGATTCTCCGCGATGGACATATCGTTGTCGTTGACAAGGATAATCAGGTTTCCGTCCAGCTCTGCCGCATAGTTGAGTGCTTCGAGCGCTTCGCCGCCGCTGAGCGAACCGTCGCCGATGATAGCGACCACGTTGCCGCCCTCACCCTTGAGGTCGCGGCCCTTGGCCAGACCGCAGGCCAGACTGACCGAGGTGGAGGTGTGACCGATGGTGAAATGGTCGTGCTCGCTCTCGTGCGGGCTGCTGTAGCCGGAAACGTCGTCGTAGTGCTCCTCGTAGAGAAAAGCGTCCTTGCGGCCGGTCAGCATCTTGTGCGGATAGGACTGGTGGGAAACATCGAATACAAACTTATCCTTCGGGGACTCGAATACATAGTGCAGTGCGATGGTTGCCTCTACCATGCCGAAATTCGGACCGAAATGGCCGCCGTGACGGCTCAGCTTGGTCAGCAGTGCATCACGTATTTCGGACGCAAGCACGGTCATCTGCTTAATGTTCAGCTTCTTCACGTCAGCGGGACCGTTGATGTTCTCGATATACATAGTTTTCCTCCTGAATATTTTTTCTAAACTCACTCTATCACTTGGAGTGTGCTCCAAGTCAAGCGGTTTTACGAAAAATTATGCAAAAAATAAGAGCACCTGATATCAGGTGCCTTAATGCTCAAATAGATGCGGAAAATGCTTCTCCATTCACCGTCCAGTGCGCTTTTCCGTCCTGTACATACAGCTCGGAGCCGCCGCGTCTGCAGCCGGCATTCAGGAAAACAGCTGTGCCGTCCGGATTCAGGCGGTAGAGATTGTAGCCAAAGTCCTCGGCAGCGCGGTAACGCGCGGTGTGCCCGAACACAAAGCCGACCAACGTGCCGTCGTCCAGAGAAACATAGTTGGTAAAATCAAAGCCCGCATACGGCGTCGCGCCAAGCTCGGACTGCTTCATCAGACCGCGCTCGCGCTGATAGGCAGGGGACTCGAGATAAGCCATACTGTTCGGATACAGCATCGCGTACGAGGGATATTTTTTGCCGGAGGGGACAGCACCTGCGCCGACCTCACCGACCTTTGTGCCGCAGTTCATGCAGAATTTTGCGCCGTCCGGCAGCTGCGTGCCGCAGTTCATGCAAAACATGGTAATCGCTCCTTTACATATACTTTAGTATATCGGGAGAGAGACCGTCTGTCAAATAGCCGTCACAGGAAAACCACGAAAAGGAAAAAGAAAAACCGTCTTTTCAAAAAAAGACGGTTTTCGGTGGCAGCCGAAGAAGGATTCGAACCCTCACAAACAGAGTCAGAGTCTGTCGTGCTACCTTTACACAATTCGGCTATTTGTTAAGTTTTGCTGTCGTTTTTGATGACTCATCGCTGACGACTTGTTTAGTATATATCAAAATTCGAGATTCGTCAACCCCTTTTTTCAAAAAAATTAAAATTTTTTTCGGAAGGGGACAACCGCCGCTTTTACGGCGGCCGTCCCTCGCGTTCGAGAGCCTCCCGCAGCTTTTCGAGCGCACGCTTTTCAATGCGCGAAACATAGCTGCGCGAAATACCCAGCCGCGCGGCAATCTCACGCTGCGGCAGGGGAGATGCCAGACCGATGCCGTACCGCAGGCGGATGATCTCGCGTTCCCGCGGAGAGAGACAGCCTGCCAGCGCGCGGTGCATGGCATGGTATCGGTCCTGCTCCTCAACGGCGGACAGACCGCTGTCCTCACAGCAGATGATATCCTGCAGGGCAAGCGCATTGCCATCACCGTCCGACTCGAGCGTGTCCGAGAGCGAAAGCTCGCCCGCACTCTTGCGCTTCTGCCGGAAATACATCAGCAGCTCGTTCTGGATACATTTGGAGGCGTATGTCGCCAGGCGGATATTCTTATCCGCCTTAAAGGTGTTCACCGCTTTAATCAGCCCGATCGTGCCGATGGACAGCAGATCGTCCTGCTCTGTACTTACGGCGTAATATTTTTTCACAATATGTGCTACCAGTCTGAGATTGTGCTCGATCAGCTTTTCCCGTGCCTCGGCGTCCCCGTCCTGCTGCATGCGGCGCAGCAGAACCGCCTCCTCATCGGGCGTGAGCGGCTTGGGAAACGACCCGTCCGCGCCCTGTACACGCAGCACAAAGAAGAAAAATGCGCCGCCGAGCGCAAATAAAGCAGGGAAAAGCATGGTCAGCACCTCGTTTCGATAAGATACTGCTATTTTATGCTGTGAATAGCTTAAGTAGCACAAATAAAGAGGCAGTACCGCATAATACAGCAAGAGCGATTTACGAGTAAATTTTGCGTACTGATTAGGCGCGGTTTCTTGCAATACTTTGTGTACTGCAAGAAATTGCGGCAGCGCGGATGGAACTCGCGCAAGGAACCGGGGCCGACATCAGGATACAAAATTTCCGTAAAGCGCCGCAGCTGAATTATGTGGTATTGCCTCCAAAAAGGACTTGTAATTTGACAGAATATCCAGTATAATATAGTGAGTATTTACAGCAAATTGCATAGGGAGGTGTAACCATGGTTATGGCATTGGACAAAATGCCGGCTCTGTCGGATTATGGCGCGATCATCGCGCAGTTTTTGCCGTTTGTAGTTCTGATCGTCGTATTCTACTTTTTTCTAATCCGTCCGCAGCGCAAGCGCGACAAACAGGAGCGCGATATGCGTAACTCCATCGAGATCGGTGATGAGATTTCCACCATCGGTGGTTTTATCGGCCGCGTAGTCAGCATCAAGGACGACGTTCTGGTCATCGAGTCTTCGAGCGACCGCACGAAGCTCAAGATTTACCGCTGGGCGATCCGCGGTAAGGAGGCTCCGGCGACCGAGACGGTCGAGGCGCCCAAGGAAGCAAAGAAGGACGCAAAGTAATAACCCCATTTCTTGCCGAATAGCATGACATATAAATAAAATTCGGCGGGAGGCTATGAAATGATGAGAAAAACCAATGAGGGTCAGTCGCCGGTCGGTATCCTTTTACCATCGGTGCTTGCCGGATTGCTCGGTACTCTGCTGCTGATGCTGCTCGGTGCGGTGCTCGTTCACCGCGGCACATTGGCAGAGGGTGCAATAGCGCCTTGTGCGCTGGTGTTCCTTGCACTCGGCAGTGCGCTTGCTGCATTGGTCGCTGCAAAGCGCGCAGGCGAAAAACAGTTTTACTGGTCGCTAGGCGCAGGTTTTGCGGTTTTTCTGATCCTGCTGATCGTTGCGGTGCTGCCGCTCGGTCAATCCATTCATTTTGTACGCACGGTGATCAGCCTGCTCTGCTCGTTGATCGCCTCGGCACTGGGCGGTTACGCCGGTGCCAATATGCGGAAAAAGAAGCGTTACAGCCACATCAAAAAATAGGAGGGAAATCAAATGAAGCATATTTCTACCCTGACTTCTGCAACCCTGAAGCAGACTGCAGCACACGGCGGCTGCGGCGAGTGCCAGACTTCCTGCCAGTCCGCATGCAAGACCTCTTGCACCGTGGCAAACCAGAAGTGCGAGCACGCAAAGTAATCACGCTTAAAAGGAATATGCAAGGCGCGCCTGCGGGTGCGCCTTGTTCCTGTATATCGGAGGAAAATAAATGATTCATCGTTATCAGAAAAAAGGGCTGAATTTCGTGCTCGATGTCAATTCGGGCGCGGTACATCTGCTCGATGATATCAGCTATGCAGTGTCCGGACTGCTGGATGAAAACATGGGTGATACCTGTCCGCAGAGCATCATTGACGCCCTGCCGGACTACACCGCGGACGAGATCCGCGAGGCATATGACGAGCTGTACGAGCTGAAAAAGGCCGGTCAGCTGTTCGCGCAGGATGACTACATCGACGTAAGCCGCTACATTCCGGTGAATGCACCGGTCAAGGCTCTGTGCCTGCACGTAGCGCACGACTGCAACCTGCGCTGCAAGTACTGCTTCGCATCCACTGGCGACTTTGGTCAGGGCCGCAAGATCATGCCGCCTGAGATCGCCAAGAAGGCCATCGACTTTGTTATCGCGCGTTCCGGCGTGCGTCACAACATCGAGGTCGATTTCTTCGGCGGTGAGCCGCTCATGGCGTGGGATACCGTTACCCAGACGGTCGATTATGCCCGCAGCCTGGAGGAGAAGCATAACAAGAAGTTCCGCTTCACCATCACCACCAACGGCCTGCTGCTCGATGAGGACAAGCGCAAGTACATCAACGAGAACATGGACAACTGCGTGCTGTCGCTCGACGGCCGCCGCGAGGTCAACGACGAGTTCCGCAAGACGGTAGCCGGTACGGGCAGCTACGACACCATCGTGCCCAAGTTCAAGGCACTGGTGGACGAGCGTGACCCGAACCTCGATTACTACGCGCGCGGCACGTTCACTTCGCACAATCTCGATTTTGCTGAGGATGTGCTGAGCATTGCAGATGCAGGTTTTGACCGCCTTTCCGTCGAGCCGGTAACGGCTGACCCGGGCTGCGGCTACGACTTGACCGAGGACGATCTGCCGAAGATTGAGGCCGAGTACGACCGTCTGACCGATATCATGCTCGAGCGTAAGAAGGAAGGCAAGCCGTTTACCTTCTTCCATTTCATGGTCGATCTGGATCAGGGTCCGTGCGTTGTCAAGCGTCTGCGCGGCTGCGGTGCGGGCTATGAGTATGTGGCCGTAACGCCGGACGGCGACATCTATCCCTGCCACCAGTTTGTCGGCAAGGATGAGTTCAAGCAGGGCAGTGTGCTCGACCAGTCCTTCAATATGGACATCGCGCAGAAGTTTGCCGGCATGAACATCTATTCTCGTCCGAAGTGCCAGAAGTGCTGGGCAAAGTTCTACTGCTCGGGTGGCTGCTCGGCAGCAAACTACAACATGAACCACGACATGAACGACTCCTACGACCTCGGCTGCGAGATGGAGCGTAAGCGTCTGGAATGTGCAATTTACCTAAAGGCAATGGATAAAATTTGTGCAAATCAGTCGAAGTGATGAATTGTAAAAAGAATCCGTAAAATCCGTTGCGAAACGGGCTGTTTGTGCGTATAATTGCTCTTGTATTTGTACTGCCCTGTGAAGGAGATGATATTATGCCGCAGAATGTACTGGTTTCTGTGCTTGGTGAAGGTGAATATCTTCAGAAGCTGATCCGCGCCATCCTGGAGAAGGAGGTCATACCGCAGCGCAATCTGTTCCTGTCCGCGAAGAATGCGGCGGCCTGCAAGGCTGCAGAGGGCTACGACGAGGTTCGTATCTGCGAGGACGAACTTGCTGCCGTGATCAAGAGTGAGATCGTGCTGCTCACCGCTTCGAAGCGTGAAATGCCGACCGAGCTTGCCAAGATTTCCAGCAGTTCGCAGAAGCGCGTGGTGGTTTCCGTGTGCGACAGCGAAAAGGTGGATCTTGCGTACCTGGCTGACCGCATCGCCGCTGCAACCGAGTTGATCGCGGCCGTGCTGCACCGTGACGAGGAAGGCAAGCTGTATGCAACCTACGAGATCAACAAAAAGGCACGCCCGTTCCTGCGCCAGCCCTGCAAGGACATGGTGGACGCGATGTGCGAGATGATCAACGAGGAAGGCTAAGTCCGTCTGTTGTTCTAAAAAGATAAAACCGGGAATATGCTGTTCTATGACTTTTCCAAGGGGGAAGACGTATGAACAAACAGCATATTCTCGGTTTTTTTGACGATTTGGTGCGGACGCCGGTGTTCCTGTTCCTGTGTGCGATGTTCCTGTGCGGTGCAGCGGCGGGCGGTCTGACCGGTCTGCGGGCCGGCGAAGGGGACGGCGCGGCGGTGCTTTCCGGTCTGCTGGCTGAATTGCCCGCGCATGTGGTGCAGAGCACACTGTGTGCGCTCATCTGGGTGCTGCTGCCGCTCGTGTGCGCCTTTCTGCGCCCGAGAGAGCTGCTGCTGAGTGCGGTTGCCGCAGCACGCGGCTTCGTGCTTGCCATGACCGTCGCGGTCAGCGTGGGAGAAGGAAACGCCCTCATCATCGGAGCAGCCGGCGTACCCGCCGTGCTGAGCGTCTCCGCGCTGCTTGCCGCGTGCTCGATGGTCTGGCAGGGCGGTGAAGCCACCGGACGGTATTCGCTTCGAACGTGCAGGATGCCGTATTTCCTGTGTATTACGCTCGCCGTGCTGAGCGCCCTCCTGAGGGCCGCGATAGCGGCACTGTGCAATGTGTAAGTCTGTATAAAAATGCACAAATGCACAGTGAAATGATGCAGAATTGAAAATGCCCTATCCTTGCGCAAGTTTCGTTTGTGCTGCGTATGTGACGGTTTCATTTGTTCATTATCAATGGTGCCAATCCGATAGACGGCGGGGTGAGGGCGGGCTGCCCTCACCCCGCCGTTTTCCAAACCGATTCACGACCACGTCGATTTTCCATTCTTCATTATTTAGCTCGAAAAATCCTATATCCATTGACGCAATCATTCGATTGCGCCTTTTTTGTTGCAAGCTCGACAATTTTATGCTAATATTTAGTTAGATTAACGAACTAACGGAGGGACAGCACGAACATGGAAGACGCAGAGCAGCTCAATTCCTTTCTGGTCGATGTGTTCGGCCGGATCAACAAAATCGAAGAACGTGCTATGGCCGGCGGACTGGGCAGCGCGGTGTCCATCACCGAAATCCATATCATCGAGAAGATCGGTGACAGGGAACCTGTGCGTATGAGCGAGGTTGCCAGGTCAATCGGCGTAACACTGGCCACGCTGACTGTTGCGTGCGACAAGCTGGTCTCCAAGGGACTGGTGCGCCGCGTGCGCAGCCAGGAGGACCGCCGCGTTGTCAATATCATGCTCACCGACAAGGGCAGAGCCGCCTACGAGTACCACAAGGACTTTCACGAGCGCATGATCGCGTCTTTGGTGGACACGCTCTCACCCGAGCAGACCGCGCTTTTAGCGCAGAGCTTGGAGAAACTGCAGGACTTCTTCCGCCACGAGGAAGCAGCCGTGGAGGGAGAAACCAATGGATAACCTGATATTCTGTCTGAATGCCACCGTGCCGATTTTTGCGATCATCGTGCTTGGCCGCTGGCTGCGCAGCAAAAACTTTTTCACCAAGCAGACGCTGACCGACATCGACCGTCTGTCGTTCAAGGTGCTGCTGCCGATCCTGCTGTTCCGCGATATCGCGCAGGGACGCATCACCGAGCAGTTCGACCCCGTGTTTTTCTTTTTCTGCGCGGGTGCGACGACGGTGTATTTTTTTGCCGTCTGGATCGGCGCGTCCCTCTTTCTTAAAGATAAGAGCATGGTTGGCGCGTTCACACAGGGCGCGTTCCGCGGCTCGCAGGCGATTCTGGGCGTGGCCTTTGTGCAGAATCTGTACGGCAATGCCGGTCTTGTGCCGCTGATGATCGTGGCAAGCGTGCCGCTGTACAACATCTTTTCGGTGTTGGTGCTGACTGTCACCGCGCCGGACGCACAGCAGGCGGACCACCGCGGCCTGGTCGGCAAAACGCTGCGCGGCATCATCACCAACCCGATCATACTGGGCATTTTCGCGGGTCTGCCGTTCTCGCTCCTGGCAATCGACTTTCCGCCGATGCTGGACAAGGGTCTGTCCATGCTGGGTAACTGTGCAACGCCGATGGCGCTGCTGAGCATCGGCGCGGGCTTTGAGGGCGCAAAGGCAATCAAAAAACTGGGCCCGACCTGTGCAGCCGTGTTTATCAAGCTGGTGCTGCTGAGCGTTATCTTTCTGCCGATGGGCGTGGCACTCGGCTTCCGCGAGCAGACACTGGTGGCCATCGTCATCCTGTGCGGTGCGCCGAGCACAGCGTCCGGTTATGTTATGGCGAAAAATATGGGCGGTGATCATGTGCTGTCATCGTCGATCATTGTGCTCAGCACGGCGTTGAGTGCGGTTACGCTGACATTGACGCTGTTCATTCTGCGTTCGATGGCGCTTATTTAACGTAAGGGTTTCGCCTTCGAGGCGAGGGGAACGCCGGCGGTTTCGCCGGGGAAACCCAAAGGGTAGACACCTGCGGTTTCTACCCTCTTGGGACTCCCGTTTCCCTTTGGGAAAGCACGGCGAAATTTGCAGAGCTGAGACTATGGGGGAACGGCCGTACTGTTCATCTTCCGTAGGGGAGGCCAATGGCCGCCCATTTCTCAACCGCAGATGCTCAAGCTGTTTTCTGACTGCTACACAGATCGGCGACTCTACGCTGGGTGCGGCATAACAGTGCCGCACGAATCGTTAGTCTGGAGATTGTAGACAGCACCTGCGAATATAGACACTTGGTAACATTTATCTTCGTAGGTGCCGTCTGTGATAACACGCTAACGAATTGCGCGACACGGGTATGTCGCGCCTGCTGGAAGTAGCCGGTCTGTGTAGCAGTAAGCTATCCGGGAACTGCAAATATTTTACGAAACAAACGCAAGCGTAACCCGACTGTCGTACCCCTATTTTCGCAGCGGTCGCCGGTCTCTGGTCTGCGCCAGACTATGACAGGAAACGGGTGATTCACAAGAGGGTAGAAACCTTGGTGTCTACCCTCTTGTGCGCCCGCGCGGCGTCAGCGCAGATTTCGTTCGCTTGCAAGCGATAACTCATAAAATCAGCACAGATTTTGCAAAAGACGCAAAGAAAGGAGCCTCCGACCATGCTGACTTACCACCTTAAACCGCACGATCAACAGCCGCTCTATGAGCAGCTCTACCACGCTGTCCGCGCGGACATCATGTCCGGCGCCTTGCCCGGCGGCACGCGCCTGCCGAGCAAACGCAAGCTGGCGGCCAATCTGCGCGTCAGCCAGATTACCGTGGAAACCGCCTACGGCCAGCTTGCCGCCGAAGGCTACATCGCCTCTGCGCCACGGCGCGGCTACTTTGTGCAGGAGCAGCTTGCTGTGCCGGTTTCCGAGCCACAGGAGCCATCCACACCGCCTTTGCCGCCGATTTCCGCCTCTGAGGAGACCTATCCTTACGATTTTCGCACGGATTTTGTCGATAACGGTTGCTTTCCGTTCTCCACATGGGCGCGGCTGTCGCGCAGTGTGCTGAGCGAATACTCGAGTGCGCTGCTCCGTGCGACCGACCCATGCGGCGCGGCGGAACTTCGAGAGGAGATCGTGCGATACCTGCACGACTTCCGCGGCATCAACGTCTCGCCGGACAACATCCTCATCGGCGCAGGCTCGGAGTATCTGATGCATCTTGTCATTCAGCTGCTCGGCCGCGACCGCGTGTACGCGCTCGAGAACCCCGGCTACCGCAAGCTGTACCAGATTTTCGCAGCGAACGGTGTGACCGTGCGTCCGACACCGCTGGACAAGCACGGTCTGCGTGCTGACGCGCTGACCGCGAGCGACGCATCGGTGGTATACCTTACGCCGTCGCACCATTTCCCGCTGGGCACGGTTATGACGGCTGCCCGCCGACTGGAAATTCTCCGCTGGGCGTCGGAAGCGCCCGACCGCTACATCATCGAGGATGACTACGATAGCGAATTCCGCTATGCCTCCCGCCCGATTCCGGCGTTAGGCGAGCTGGATCGGACCGGACGCGTCGTGTACGTCAACACCTTTGCGAAAAGCCTTGCCCCCGGACTGCGCATCGGCTATCTGGTGCTGCCGAATGCGCTGATGGCGCGCTATCGCGAACGGTTTTCGCGGTACTCGTCTACTGTGCCGAGCTTTGACCAGTACACGTTGGCGGCCTTCATGCACACCGGCGGCTTTGAGCGGCACATCAGCCGCAGCCGCAAGGTCTATCAGGCACGCCGCGACGCGCTCATGGCTGCGCTTGACCGCGAGCTGGCCGACCTGCCGCATGAGGTCTCGCGCTCGGAAGCCGGCCTGCACCTGCTGCTGCACATGCGCAACGGCATGCTCGAGCACGAACTTATTGAGCGCGCAAAGGCGGTCGGTGTGCGTGTTTACCCGCTTTCGGCGTACTATACGCCGCCGGTCAAGCCACCGCGAGCAACACTCGTGCTCGGCTATGCCGGTCTGACCGAACAGCAGATTGACGAGGCGGCAAAGCTGCTCAAGCAAGCCTGGACAAAATAAATGCAACCCGAAGTGCGATAAATTTCTGCGAAAATTTGTAGCACTTCGGGTTTTTATTTCGTATTACCGGTGAAAGGAGGATGGAGCATGACCGCAAAAACACCCGAACAACTCGTCAGCGTCTACGGCGACATGGTATACCGATTGGCGTATGCACAGACGCGCAGCCGTCACGATGCGGACGATATTTTTCAGGAGGTCTTTCTCCAGACCGTGCGTAAACGACCGGTTTTCGACAGTGTGGAGCACGAAAAGGCATGGCTGCTGCGGGTGACGCTCAATTGCCTGAAAAGCCACTGGCGCATGGCATGGCGGCGGCACGACACACCGCTCGATGACCGCATTCCGTTTCCTGAGCCGGAGGACAGCGTACTGGATGAAGCCCTGCGGCGGCTGACGCCCAAGTACCGCACGGCAGTGCATTTATTCTACTGCGAGGGCTACACCGCAGAGGAGATTGCGCGCATGAGCGGGGAAAAACCGTCCACGATACGCACACGGCTGACGCGCGCACGGGCACAGCTGCGCGAATTGATGAAAGGAGAACTGGACGATGGATTTTCACAAGCAGTACCGCGACATGAATGAGAATATCACGCCGAGCGACACACTGGTGCAGCAGACGATCGCCAAAATGGAGAGCGGCAGGCCGCACAGAGCGCGAAAACCGCTCAAGATCATCCTTGCGGTTGCGGCGGCACTGGCCTGCGTGAGCACCGCCGTAGCTGCCAATCAGGAGGCGGTTCTGCGGGTGCTGTACCAAATCGCGCCCGGCATGGCAGAGTACCTGCAGCCGGTCGGGCAGGTCTGCGAGGACCGGGGCGTCAAGCTGGAGGTCGTTTCGGCGGACGTGGAAGGCAGCACAGCAAAGGTTTATTTGTCGCTGACCGACACCACGGGCAGCGTGTTCGGCGATGCCGCGCCGGATATGTACGACAGCTGGCATTTGGATTATCCGCGCTTGGGCAGAACTGCACCGCTGTCCTGCGGCTGCTCGACGGTTGACTACGATCCAAGTGCCCGCACGGCAACATATTTTCTTCAAATTGACGATTTGGGAGGAGATGTTCCGGCAGGCGCGTTCAAGTTTTCGTTTAACAAGCTGCTGATTGGAAAAGTAGAGCAGGAAGATGTTCCGGTAACGGCGGATTTGTCCGCAGTGACGCAGAATGCACCGACCGAGAATCACGATATCAACGGTCTGAGTGCGTCGGATATCTCGCTGTACGAAACCATGCACGACTATGATTTTCTTGTTTCGCAGGGCACTTTGTGGCAGAGTGAGAATGGGGTATGCGCACTGATTGCTGCCGGATGGCAAAATGGAGAACTGCATTTGCATTATCGCACAGATGGTTCGCTGACGCTGGATAATCACGCAGATTTTTCGACCTTGCACCTTGCGGACGGCACGGAACTGATGTGCGAATACGCGGTATCCTACAAGGATTTTGACAATGATATTGATTACACAGAGTACGTTTTCCCGATGGCATACGAGGATGTTGCCGGCTGTACACTTACCGGTGATATCTACACCGCAAGCGACCTGATGGACGGCAGCTGGGCGGTATCCTTCCGGCTGACGCAGTAACGCAAAAATGAGGACATATCCGGCAGATATGTCCTCATTTTTTATCCGTTTTATCCTTTTTCTTCACCGAATGCGCGAACACGACTGATTTATCACCGAATTTCTGCCGCAGCGCGTCAACCGTCTGGTCAAGCTTATGCTGACGGTCGCGCTTCTGGATATCCTCGGCGGCGTCAAACAGCGAAAGCTGCTCGCACGACTGATTTTCCGGCAGCAGATTGGCTGCCGTGACCGAGAGCAGGCGCACCGGCTTGTCCATCGGCCAGTGCCCGAGCAGCAGCTGCATGGACAGGTCGATGAGCGTCCGCGTGGAGTTGGTCGGCCGCTCAAGCGTTACCTGCCGCGAGCGGTTGTGAAATTCCGGGTCGCGGATGCCGAGCTGCACGGTCTGGCACACCATGCCGCGCTTTCGCAAACGTCTGCCGACATTGTCGCACAGCGCCGTGATGCCCATGCGGCATTCGTCCGCGCCGAGCAGATTGTGCGCGAACGTCATGCTGTTGCCGACCGATTTGACTTCTCGTTCCGCGTAAAATGAGCGCACAGGCTCATCGTCCTCGCCTCTGGCGTAACGCAGCAGAAGATCGCCGTTTTTGCCCAGAATGCTGTGGATAAACGCCGGATCGCAGGCGGCAAGCTCGCCGATCGTGCGTACGCCCAGTTGGTTCAGCCGGTCGCTGGCGCGTTTGCCGACATACAGGAGCGTGTTCGCGGGCAAGGACCACACGCGCTGCTTGAAATTTCCGCGCGAAAAGACCGTCGTGCCGTCCGGCTTTTTGTAATCGCTGCCGAGTTTGGCGAACGCGCGGTTGAACGATACGCCGACCGAAATGGTCAGCCCGACCTCCTCGCGCATGCGGCGGCGCAGCTCGTCCGCGATATGCTCGCCGGAGCCGAACAGGTGCATCGAGCCGGTGACATCGAGGAAGGATTCGTCAATGCCGAACGGATCGACAAGATCGGTGTACTGCAGGTACAGCTCGTTGCACTTGCGCGAAAACTTCACATATTCGCTCCGGTGCGGTGCTACCAGCCGTAAATCCGGGCATTTTCGTTTCGCCTGCCAGATGGTCTCGGCGGTTTGTACGCCGAAGGCTTTGGCCTTCTCGTTCTTGGCGAGAATGATGCCGTGGCGGCTCTCCGGATCACCGCAGACGGCGGTCGGTCCGTCGGCGAGCGACGGGTCGAGCAGCGTTTCCACACTCGCGAAAAACGAGTTGCAGTCGCAGTGCAGAATGGTTCTGTCCATCGGTCATCATCTCCTCCCGAACGAATGTTTGCATCGTATAACTGCATTATATCCGAAAAAAATGTGCTTGACAAGTGGGAGAATGAGGTGCATACTGTATTTGCAAGCAAGGGTGCCGTGATGAGCGGCTGAGAGGGCGAGAGCCTAACCTTTTGAACCTGTTGGTTAGCACCATCGTAGGGAAGCTGTCGCATACACTTGAAATTTTAATGCTCCGGTTTTACCGCATGGTGAGACCGGAGCATTTTTTTCTTGCGGAAAAGAGGATATTTGCATGAAAGTAAACGGTAACGAACGCGCTGTTCCCGCAGAAGGAACCGTACTGGCACTGCTGAAGGAGTTGGGTCACGACCCGCAGCGTGTGGCTGTCGAGAAGAACGGCACCATCATTCCGCGCGCGCAGTTCGCGGAAGAGAAGCTGACCGATGCCGACCATCTGGAAGTCGTATGCTTTGTGGGCGGCGGCTGATATTCTTCGATTGAAACTACAGTTTCAATCGAGAGGGGACATACTGCGTAAAACGCGGATATGTCCCAAAGAAATTTGCGCGCCGCGAGCGGCACACACATTTTTTACTGGTATGAAAACCGAGATACATGCTCCCGGTTTTCATAGAAATTGCAATGCAATTTCCGATTAAATGCACGCTGCGCGTGATTACAGGAGAATTCCCATGATTTTAACCAAAGAACAACTGCATGACGCACTGGTGGAACGCCACGGCGCGGATATTCAGGCTAAGCTGGACAAGGCGTGTGTCGGCATTGCAGGTCTGGGCGGGCTTGGCTCCAACCTTGCGATCTTTCTGGCGCGGCTGGGTGTCGGTCATCTCATCCTTGTGGATTTCGATGTGGTGGACATCACCAACCTTAACCGTCAGCATTACACGATGAAAGACCTCGGCATTCCGAAAACGCTCGCGCTTGTTGAGCAGCTTGAGGCCATCAATCCCTATCTCACTTACGAGACCTACACCGAGCGGGTCGTTCCGTCCAACGTAGAGCGGCTGTTCTCCGGCTGTGATGTGGTCGTAGAGGCGTTCGACAAGCCGGACCAGAAGGCCATGCTGCTCGAGAATCTGCTTACCAGACTGCCGGAAAAGCCGGTCGTGTCGGGCAGCGGCATGGCAGGCTACGGTTCAGCGAACCTGATCAAGACCGAAAAACGCTTCGGCCATGTGTATCTCTGCGGCGACGGTACAAGCGATGTAGCCGACGGTCTCGGCCTGATGGCG
Source organism: Butyricicoccus sp. AM78-15b2TA (assembly GCF_027665985.1). Classification (NCBI taxonomy): domain Bacteria; kingdom Bacillati; phylum Bacillota; class Clostridia; order Eubacteriales; family Butyricicoccaceae; genus Butyricicoccus; species Butyricicoccus sp. AM78-15b2TA. The sequence goes on along the minus strand of NZ_JAQEHY010000003.1, from coordinate 88,155 downwards.
CCGCGCGTAGCGGTCTGCTCGGCACATGAAGGCACGATGGTGCTGCGCCTGCTCATCGGAGAAACGGAGCCGTAAATAGAAAACGGAGAACAGAAGCCGCAGCTTTCATTCTCCGCTCTCCATTATTCTTTCGGCTGATCGGAACCGCAATGTGCACACTTGACAGCTTTGATCGGAATCTCGCTGCAGCAGAACGGGCAGACCTTGGTGGTCGGCTCTGCGGGTGCTTCCGGCTTTTTGCCGAGCGCAGTCAGCTTATTGACCGCTTTGAGCAGGCAGAACAGAACGAACGCCATGATCAAAAAGTTGATGATCGAGGTGATGAATGCACCGTAGCGCAGCTCCACACCGCCGAGGTTCAGCACGAAACCGCTTAAATCGGTGCCGCCGAACAGGCCGAGAATCGGGTTAATGAGGTTATCGGTCAGTGAAGTCACGATGCTGGTGAACGCACCGCCGATGATAACACCGATCGCCATGTCCATCACGTTGCCGCGCAGCGCGAAGGCTTTGAATTCTTCGATAAACTTTTTCACTTTTACGTTCCCCTTTCTTATTTATACTATCAGTTTATACGTTTCCCTTAAATGGGTCAAGAAAAAGGAGTTTTTCACATGAAAGATACGCTTGTAATCGGCGGACACGAGTTTCAGTCCCGCTTTATCCTTGGTTCCGGCAAGTATTCGCTCGACCTGATCAACGCTGCTGTGCAGAATGCAGGCGCACAGATCATCACGCTGGCACTGCGCCGAGCAAATGAGGGCGGCACGGCTAACATCCTCGACTATATCCCAGAGGGCGTAACGCTGCTGCCGAACACCTCGGGTGCCCGCAATGCCGACGAGGCGGTTCGTATTGCGCGCCTGTCGCGTGCGTGCGGCTGCGGCGATTTCGTCAAGATCGAAATCATGCGCGACAGCAAGTACCTGCTGCCGGATAATCAGGAGACCATCCGCGCGACCGAGATTCTCGCAAACGAAGGCTTTGTTGTCATGCCGTATATGTATCCCGATCTGAACGTTGCGCGTGATCTGGTCAACGCGGGCGCGGCCTCCATCATGCCGCTGGCGGCTCCCATCGGCACGAACAAGGGTCTTGCCACCCGCGAGTTCATCAAAATCCTGATCGACGAAATCGACCTGCCGATCATTGTAGACGCAGGCATCGGCCGTCCGTCGCAGGCTTGCGAGGCAATGGAAATGGGTGCGGCAGCCATCATGGCAAACACCGCGATTGCCACCGCAGGCGATATTCCGGCGATGGCTGAGGCGTTCAAGCAGGCGATTGAGGCAGGCCGCACGGCGTACCTTGCCGGTCTGGGCCGCGTCCGTGAGACGGCGTCGGCATCCTCTCCGCTGACCGGTTTCCTGCAGGATTAAAGTTCTCGATTGAAACCACGCTTTCAATCGAAAAAGGATATGCCGGGCAAAGCCCGGACATATCCGGCAAGAAAATTTGCGCGTCGTTACACGGCACACAAATTTTCTTCCTTGTATAAAAACGCAGGTACACGCCCCGCGTTTTTATGAAAATTGCGCCGCAATTTTCGATTAAATGCGCGCTTTGCGCGAAAACAGAAAGGTATTTGTCATGGAAAACGAAAAAACGGAGATCATCTCCGCAAAATATATCACTGAACAAACCAATCACATGGAGTACCAGCCGGGTATGGACAACATCGGCTCCGAGGTGCAGGACGAGGTCATTTCCCGCATGAACGCCTATGACGCGGATGCCTATACGGCGGCTGACGTATTGCGTGCGCTTCGCAAGGACGTTCTCTCGCCGGAGGACTTCGGCGCACTGCTGTCTCCCGCGGCGCTGCCGTTCCTTGAGCAGATGGCGCAGCGCGCACAGGCCGAAACGCGCAAGCATTTCGGCAACTCGGTGCAGATGTTCACCCCGCTGTACATCGCCAATTACTGCGAAAATTACTGCATTTACTGCGGTTTCAACTGTCACAACAAGATTCGCCGTGCCAAGCTGGATATAGACGAGATCGAACAGGAGCTGAAGGCCATCGCGGAGACCGGTCTGCAGGAAATCCTCATTCTGACCGGTGAGAGCCGTGCCATGTCGCCGGTATCCTACATCGGTGAGGCCGTTAAGCTGGCGCGCAAGTATTTCCGTGTCATCGGCATCGAGATTTATCCGCTCAACGTGGATGAGTACGCTTATCTGCATGAGTGCGGTGTGGACTACGTTACCGTATTTCAGGAGACCTATGACGACCAGAAGTACAAAACCCTGCACCTCGGCGGTCACAAGCGCATTTTCCCGTACCGCCTGAACGCACAGGAGCGTGCACTGATGGGCGGCATGCGCGGTGTCGGCTTTGCGGCGCTGCTCGGTCTGTCCGACTTCCGCAAGGATGCGTTTGCGACCGGTCTGCACGCGTATCTGCTGCAGCGCAAGTATCCGCACGCAGAGATTGCTTTCTCGTGTCCGCGCCTGCGCCCGATCATCAATAACGATAAGATTAATCCGAAGGACGTACACGAGCCGCAGCTGCTGCAGGTCGTCTGCGCCTACCGCATCTTCATGCCGTTCGCGTCCATCACTATCTCGACCCGCGAGCGGGCGGGCTTCCGCGATAATATCATCGGCATCGCCGCCACCAAGATTTCCGCAGGTGTAGACGTCGGTATCGGCGGTCACTCCGGCGAGGATAAGGGCGATGAGCAGTTCGAGATTTCGGACGGCCGCTCGGTCGATGAGGTATATCAGGCGATCTGCGATCACGGTTTACAGCCGGTTATGGCAGATTACTTATACGTTTAATACATTTCTGCTGTATTTTGCCGAAGGCAAAACAAGCAGAACAGGCGCACCGCAGTGTGCCGCATAAAATTCCCTAAGAAAGTCGGGGCGTGTACCTGACTTTCTTACCATTGCCCGCGCCGCCGCGGCGCGGCCTTGTTTGCTGTGCAAACGAGAGAGGGATATCCGGACAAGTTTCCCTGGAAACTTGTTCGGTATCTAAGGGGGACGGAGTCCCCCTTAGAACAAGGCTTGTCAGCCGCCGAAGTGCGGCAATCTGCTGAGGACAGAGCGCACCGCATGCCACTGCAGATTTATATGAAAACCGCACTCCGGAAGCAATAAATTTTATTCCGAAGGAGTATCAGTAAGCCATGAGAAATTATGCAACGCAGATGGATGCCGCAAAGCGCGGTATCGTCACGCCGGAGATCGAAACGGTCGCCAAAAAGGAAAACCGTCCGGTCGAGTTCATCATGGAACGAGTCGCAAAGGGTACGATTGCGATTCCGGCGAACATCAATCACAAAAGCCTGTCCGCAGAGGCGGTCGGCGACGGCACCCGCGTAAAGATCAATGTCAATCTCGGCATTTCGGGTGACTGCAAGGACTACGAGATGGAGCTGCGCAAGGTGCGCATGGCCGTTGACATGGGCGCGGAGTCCATCATGGACCTGTCCAACTACGGCAAGACCAACACCTTCCGCAAGCAGCTGATCGACATGTCGCCGGCGATGATCGGCACCGTGCCGATGTACGACGCGATCGGGTATCTGGAAAAGGACCTGCTCGAGATCACCGCACAGGATTTCCTCAAGGTTGTTGAGGCGCACGCCAAGGAGGGTGTGGACTTCATGACCATTCATGCGGGTATCAATCGCCGTGCGGTCGAAGCCTTTATGCGTGAGGGCCGCAAAATGAATATCGTCTCCCGCGGCGGCTCGCTGCTGTTCGCGTGGATGAAGATGACCGGCAATGAGAATCCGTTCTTCGAGTATTACGACGAGGTGCTGGACATTCTCCGCCGCTACGACGTTACCATTTCGCTGGGTGACGCACTGCGTCCGGGCTGCATTGATGATGCGTCCGACGCGGGTCAGATCAGCGAGCTGATCGAGCTGGGCAATCTTGCACAGCGTGCGTGGGCGAAGGACGTGCAGGTTATGATCGAGGGCCCCGGCCATATGGCGATGAACGAGATTGCGGCCAATATGCAGATGGAAAAGCGCCTTTGCCATGGAGCGCCTTTCTATGTCCTCGGGCCGCTCGTTACCGACATTGCACCGGGTTACGACCATATCACCTCGGCCATCGGCGGCGCCATCGCCGCACAGGCCGGCGCGAACTTCCTGTGCTACGTTACACCGGCGGAGCACCTGCGCCTGCCGGATGAAAATGACGTGCGCGAGGGCATCGTTGCCAGCAAGATCGCGGCCCATGCCGCCGATATCGCACTCGGTTTGCCCGGTGCACGTGACCGCGATAACGCAATGGCGGACGCGCGTCATAAGCTGGACTGGCCCGCGCAGTTCGCGCTGGCACTCGACCCGGAAAAGGCCGAGCGCTTCTATAATCAGGTTCCGCCGACCGAGCGTCATACTTGCTCGATGTGTGGTAAAATGTGCGCCGTGCGTACCACAAATATGATTCTTGAGGGCAAAGAAGTCAAATTCTGCTCGGAAAAGGGCGCATGCTGATGCTTCGGAATGAAAAAGAGCGGTCGGGAGACCGCTCTTTTTTGAAGCTGTCGAAAAACTAACGTTTTTCGAGCCGCCTCTCGATCAAAACCACGCTTTCGGTCGAATTCTGAAGAAAAATCGCGCCTTGCAGGCAGGATTCCGTTTGCTTCGCAAGTGTTCGATCTCGATTCGGCAATCAAACAAACAAAACCGGCACATAAGGAGAAAAAACTCTGTATGTGCCGGTTTTCGCTTGCAGCTAAGAAAAATACTGATGTCTCAGCTCCAGATTGTACGCAAGCAGCGTCCGCAGCCGCTTTTTGCCGCGGGAGCAGTGCCGCGATACCGCCGATGGACTGATCCCGAGCCGTTCGGCGCACTGCTTGCAGGATAATCCCTCCACCTCGATCATCCGCAGCACCTCGTACTGCCGCGGTGTCAGCTGCTCGCGCATGGCCCGGAAGAAGGCCGTGCGGAATGCCTGCCGGAAGCCGCGGTCGTCCTCCGCGAGCAGACCGAGATACTGTCGGTAGGCCAGCCGTGTCGCTGTGTGCTCAGACAGCGCGACAGTCCGCATGCGCGTCACCTTCTTCGCTGTGGTCGTGGTAGTGCTCCATCAGGAATACGGTCTGACGGCTCTCGTTGATCAGCGTCTGCAGGAATTTTGCGCGCTGCTTGAGCCGGTAGCGCACCTCCGGCTGACGCGTACGCTTCTGCGCCGCCTGAAGCTGCTTGATACGCAGCTCCAGCAGAGCGACATTTACACGGTATTCCTGCGCCATCTCACACAATTTCATGGCGGCCCCTCCTTACGATATACGAACAAATGTTCGATTCTTTATGTCCCTTATAATACAACATAAAGTATGAGTTGTCAATGAAAAACTATATTTTGTGTTATATTCCTAAAATTCGCATCATACATTGTGGTAGAGAGGGAAGGAGGAGATACCATGCACAGACTGCTGCTGACCGGTGTCGGGCTGGTGCTGGTGCTGTATTTGCTGCCGGTATTTTACCCAGCGGAAACGGACAAGACAGAGCCGCAGACACCCTCAGAAAGCGCCACAGCGGCAGCGACAGGCGGTTCGGACATCACGGTTCTGGTGAACGGAAAGGCACAGGAAATGCCGCTGGAGACCTATGTGGAAGGCGTGACGGCGGCAGAGATTGCGGACGATTTTCCGGTTGAAGCCATTCGCGCACAGGCGGTCGCAGCGCGGACGTACGCGGTGTATAAGCAGTCGAGAGGACGGCCGGCAGAGCATCTGGATGCGGACGTCTGCGACGATTACAGCCATTGTGCGGCATACCAGCCGGACGCGGTCAAGACGTTCAGTGTCGGCTATTCGCGGATACGCAAGGCGGTCAAGGACACGGCAGGGCAGATCCTGACCTGCGACGGTGCACCGATTGCGGCCGTGTTCCACTGCGTTAGCGGTCCGAAGACCGAGTCTGCCGCCGATGTCTGGGGCGAGGATATTCCGTATCTGCAGAGCGTGGTCAGTCCGGGCGGCACGCAGTACGCCGGATACGAGAGCGCGGTGACACTAACGGCGGATGCGTTCCGCGAAAAGGTCGCGCAGACTCTGCCCAAAGCGGATGTGAGCGGCAAGCCCGACCGCTGGTTTGCGTCCTCGGTGCGCTCGGCGGCTGGCGGCGTGAAAACCGTGAAGCTCGGTGGCGTGACCGTCGAGGGAACCGCAGTGCGGGCGCTGTTCGGCCTGCAGTCCACGAATTTCACCATCACAACCACTGAGGACAGTATTACGTTTCACACCATCGGATACGGACATGGTGTTGGTCTGTCGCAGTATGGTGCTAAATATATGGCGGAGCAGGGAAGCGATTACACAGAAATACTGGCTCACTATTATCCGCATACAGAGTTGAGATTGGAGAGCAGAGAGTGAAGAAAATGGAAAAATGAGAATGGAAAATTGCGAACCTCGTTCGCATATGAAAAGGAGCGCATTGCGCGACAAAAAAGGCAGGACATGTGCCTGCCTTTTTTAACAAACAGGAAAATCCCCCGAAAACCAAGAAGTTTTCGGGGGATTTTTCTGCAATAGCCCTTACAGGCTTGCCTGTCAAGGGCGTTAATTGTTAGAAAGGACGATCACGTCCTTTCTAACGAGGGCGGAGCCTTAGAAAGCGAAGTTGGTCTTAACTCTCCAGATATTCTGTGCATACTCAGCGATCGAGCGGTCCGCTGCAAAGCGGCCGGAGTTTGCAATGTTGATCAGAGCCATGCGGTTCCACTGATCCTGATCGCGGTAAGTCTGGCTTACGCGCTCCTGTGCTTCAGCGTAGGATGCGAAGTCCTTCAGGCTCATATAGCGATCAGCCGGGCCGCCGTTGCCGCCGTGCAGCAGCAGGTTGGCAATATCGGTGTAGTCCACGCCGTCACCGAAGCCGTGGATCATCTGATCGAGTACGCGGCGGATCACCGGATCGTTCTGGTAGATGACCATCGGCTCATAGCTGCCGGAAGCGGCCAGTGCCTCAGCCTCGGGCGTCTCCATGCCGAAGATGAAGATGTTCTCCTTGCCGACTGCCTCGCAGATCTCGACGTTTGCGCCGTCCATCGTGCCGATGGTCAGAGCACCGTTCATCATGAACTTCATGTTGCCGGTACCGGACGCTTCCTTGCCGGCGATGGAGATCTGCTCGGAAACCTCGGCGGCCGGCATGATAATCTCAGCCAGAGATACCTTGTAGTCCTCGAGGAATACGACCTTCAGCTTGTCGCGTACTGCCGGATCGTTGTCGATCATCTTGGAGATGGAGTTGATCAGCTGGATGGTCTTCTTTGCTACTGCGTAGCCCGGTGCGGCCTTGGAGCCGAAGATAAAGGTGCGCGGAACGAAATCCATATCCGGATTGTCCTTCAGCTTGTGGTACAGGCTGATAATATGCAGAATGTTCAGCATCTGGCGCTTGTACTCGTGCAGACGTTTAACCTGTACGTCAAAGATGGAGTCCATGTTGACTTCGATGCCGTTGTGCTCCTTGATATAGTCCGCCAGACGCTGCTTGTTGTGGCGCTTGATCTCGCCCAGCTTGTCGAGCAGCTCCTTGTCGTCCGCATAGTTGTTCAGAACCTGCAGTTCGGACGGATGGGTGCGGTAGCCGGTGCCGATCTTGCTCTCGATCAGCTCAGCCAGCTCCGGGTTGGCCTCACACAGCCAGCGGCGGTGTGCAATGCCGTTGGTGACGTTGCAGAACTTGGAGGAGTAAATCTTGTAGAAATCGGTGAATACGCGCTCCTTGAGGATCTCGGAGTGCAGCGCGGATACGCCGTTGATGGAGAACGAGCCTGCGATAGCCAGATGCGCCATGCGGACGGTATCGTCGGCAACGATAGCCAGCTTGGAGATCTTCTGGAAGTCGTTCGGGAAGTAGTTCCACAGCTCCTTGCAGAAGCGCTCGTTGATTTCGTAGATGATCTGCATAACACGCGGCATCAGCTCCTGAACGAGCGATACCGGCCAGCACTCGAGGGCTTCAGGCATAACGGTGTGGTTGGTGTAAGCAACAGACTGGCTGGTGATGTTCCAGGCCTGCTCCCAGCTCATGTCGTTCTCGTCCATCAGGATGCGCATCAGTTCCGGAATAACCAGAGTCGGATGGGTATCGTTGATATGCAGGACGTGCTTGTGCGCGAAGTTTTCGAGCGTGCCGTACTTCGCCTTGTGCTTTGCACAGATGTCCTGCAGGGTTGCGGAAACCAGGAAGTACTGCTGCTTGAGACGCAGGGACTGACCCTCGCGGTGGTTATCCTCCGGATAGAGGACCATGGAGATGGTCTCTGCCAGTGCGTGCTTCTCCAGTGCCTTCAGATACTCACCGGAGGAGAACAGCTTCATGTCCAGAGCGATCGGGCTCTGTGCCTTCCACAGGCGCAGACGCGCGATGTTGTTGGTGCCGTAGCCGGAGATCGGCATATCATACGGAACTGCCAGAACCGGCGTGTAATCGTGGTAGTTGACGACCAGCTTGCCGTTATCGTCGAAGTAGGTGTCAACCGTGCCGCCGATCTTGACCTCGCGGGTCTCATCCATTGCCGGAATCTGCCAAACCTCGCCGGTAGACAGCCAGGAATCCGGCAGCTCGACCTGCTGGCCTTCTACGATCTTCTGCTTGAAAATGCCGTGCTCGTAGCGGATGGAGTAGCCGGTGCCGCGTACGCCGTCGGTCGCCATGCCGTCCATGTAGCAGGCAGCCAGACGGCCAAGACCGCCGTTGCCCAGACCGGGATCAGCTTCCTCCTCGAAGATGTCCGCCATTTCGAAGCCCATGTCCTTCAGGGCTGCGGTCAGAGCGTCCAGCATACCGAGGTTGTAGGCGTTGTTGCGCAGGCTGCGGCCGACAAGAAATTCCATGCACAGGTAATGCACCTGACGCTCTCCGTCTTGCTCTACCTCATTCTGGGTTTCGATCATGTGCTCGGTCAGTGCATCGCGCACTACGAGGGCACAAGCCTCGTATACCTGATCCTTGGTAGCGTCCCCTACCTCGCAGGCAAAATGTCGCTGCAGTTTACCTGCAATGGCTTCTTTCAAAGCGGTCTTTGTGTACTGGGTCTTTGGCATGGTCTTTCTTATCTCCTCACATAATTTTGGTAGGCAGTCCCACGCGGTTGCATCGGCGGTGCTTGTCGGAAATTTTGTGCCCTGATTTCGTTGCGGCTTTTTGCAATACACAAAGTATTGCTGCAAACCCGCGCCTCGTCAGGACGCAAAATTTGCTCGACAATCCCTCGCCGCTGAACCACGCGGGACTGCCTTGGAAATACCGCAGATTTTACTGGGTAAAAATAATACGGTATTACCGGTTACCGTCACCGTATTCCCTCAAATCGGGTGACGGGTCGGGCTGACAGGTCGGTTACTGACCCATCGCGGTCTTGTAAACCTCGATATATTTATCGGCAGAGCTGCCCCAGCTGAAGTCGCTCTGCATACCCTGCATAATCAGCTTGCTCCACGCAGGCTTGTTAAAGCGGAATACGCCGCAGGCCTCGCGGATAACGTGCAGCATGTCGTGCGCGTTGTAGCTTGCAAAGGTGAAGCCGTTGCCCGTGCCGGCATAATCGACAAAGGCGTGAACGGTGTCCTTGAGGCCGCCGGTCTCGCGGACGATCGGAATGGTACCGTAGCGCAGTGCGATCATCTGTGCCAGGCCGCACGGCTCAAACTTGGACGGCATCAGGAACATATCGGCGCCTGCATAAATGCGGTTTGCCAGATCGCCGGAGAACATGATGGACGCGGAAACCTTATCCGGCCAGCGGCGCTTTGCCTCGATGAACATCTGCTCATAGCGGTAGTCGCCGGTGCCGAGCACGATCAGACGAACATCATCCGCCAGAATATCCGGCAGGACTGCTTCGACGAGGTCAAGTCCCTTCTGGTCAACAAAGCGGGTGACAATGCCGATAACCGGCGTGTTTGCATCGCCCTCGAGGCCGCAGAGCTTGAGCAGTTCGGTCTTATTGACCTGCTTATCCTGCGGATTGTTCGGGCCGTATTTCTTGAAGATCTTGCTGTCGGTCTCCGGATTGAAGGCATCCATGTTGATGCCGTTCAGGATGCCGTGCAGCTTGTAGCTGTTCATGCGCAGCACGGAATCCAGACGGTAGCCGTAGTATTCGGTCTGAATTTCGTTTGCGTAGGTCGGCGAAACCGTGGTGACAGCCGTGGAAGCCACGATAGCAGCCTTCATCAGGTTGACGTCACCGTCCATCGCCATAAAGCCGGAGCGGAAGTGTGCGTCGTCAATACCGAGCACATACTCCAGGATCTCACGGCCGTAGCGGCCCTGATACTGGATGTTGTGGATGGTGAACACGGTCTTGATATTCTCGTAGAACGGACGGGAAGCGAACATCAGGTTGTAATAAACCGGAACGAGGGCAGTCTGCCAGTCGTTGCAGTTGATCACATCCGGCTTCCAGTCCAGATCGGGCAGTACCTCGAGTACCGCCTTGGAGTAGTACGCGAAGCGCTCTGCGTCATCGTACTCGCCGTAGATCTGGCCGCGTGCGAAGTAATACTCGTTGTCGATGAAATAATAGGTAACGCCGTCCGCCTCATAGCGGAAGATACCGCAGTACTGGTTGCGCCAGCCCAGACGGACGTAAGCGTTTTTGATGTAATAGAACTTTTCGCGCATACTCTGGTCGATCGCAGAATACAGCGGGCAGAATACACGCACGTCGTGTCCCTTGGCAGCGAGTGCCTGCGGGAGCGAACCTGCTACATCGCCCAATCCGCCGGTTTTGATGAACGGAGCGCATTCGCTGGTAACATACATGATTTTCATAAAGCCGAGCCTCCCCAACAGAGAGTGCGGAAACAGCGCCGACCGTTTCCGCACCCGTTGTAATTTTATTATACTCGTTTCTGTCTGAATGTAATATAGCAATATTTCACGAACATTTGCGCTGCGGAAAATGCGTTTTTGCTGTGATAGCAACTTCTAAACAGAAGTTTATGCGGATTTAACAGAAAAGGATCAAACGGTTGCGTTTTTTGCGATGGTGATCGGATAATTTTCGTGTCCCATCATGGTGCGGCCATCACGGATAATAACATTGCGGTCGGTGATGACATGACGGAGCGAAGCCTCGGTCATAATGCGTCCGCCTTCCATGATGATGCAGTTATTGACCTCGGCGCCCTTTTCAATCACAACGTCGCGGAACAGGACGGAGTTCTTTACCTTGCCCTCGATGCGGCAGCCGTCGGCGATGAGGCAGTCCTCTACATCGGCTTCATCGCCGTAGTAGGTCGGAGCCTCGTCCTTGATGCGGGTCAGGATCGGACGGGTGCGCTTGAATACCTCGTTGCGGACATCCTTGTCGAGCATGTCCATGTTGGAGCGGTAGTAGTCGAAGGTGTCCTCGACCTTGACGGCGTACTCGTTGAACAGGTAGCCGGCTACCGTGCCGTCCATCAATGCACGGGTGAGGAACTCGCGCTCGAAGTGGATGCAGTTATGGGTTACGCAGTCGGACAGCATGTGGATAAGGTACTGGCGGCTCATGACGTAAATGCCGAGTGCCGCATGCTTGCACTTGCCCTCGTTGCAGTCTCCAACGCGGATGTCAACGGCTTCCTTCTTGCGGTTCAGCTCCACATAGGTGGTAAATGGGGAATCCTTCTGCTTCTTGGTGCATACCATGGTCAGGTCTGCGCCGGACTTGATATGGCGGTCGATAACGTCGTCGAGCGGTACATTGGCAACAATGTCGCCGTCCGCTACGACCACATAGTCTGCACGGTTCTTCTGCAGGAAGTCAACCGCACCGGCCAGTGCGTCGATCTTGCCGCGGTACTCGCCGGTTACCAGCGGAGACGCCTTCTTGGAGTAGGAATACGGCGGCAGCATGGTTACGCCGCCGTTCTTGCGGGAAAGATCCCAGTCCTTGGCATTGCCGATGTGGTCGATCAGGGACTGGTACTTGTCCTTCATCAGTACGCCTACGCGGTAAATGCCGCTGTTTACCATATTGGAAAGCATAAAGTCGATAATGCGATACCGGCCGCCCCACTGTACCGCACCGACCGTGCGGTGCTCGGTGATCTCGCGGAGATCGTTGTCGGTATCAAATGCAATGATCATGCCTAAAACGCTGTTCATGTTTGTGCCGCCCCCTTACTTTACGTCCGGCAGATCCTCGTCTGCCATTTCCTTAGCGGCCAGCTTTGCGCCGCTGCCGATGCGAACGCCTTCGGCTACTACCGCAACGCCCCAGTTGTCTACGTCGCTGTCGGACGGGCTGCCGCCGACTTCCGCGCCCTTGGCGATAACGGCCTTTTCGGCTACGATGGAGTAGCGCACGGTCGCGCCTTCCTCAACCACAGCACCCGGCATCAGGATGGAATATTCCACCTTGGCACCCTTGCCGATCTTAACATCCGAGAACAGGACGGACTCGGAAACGTCACCGTAGATCTCACAGCCCTCGGAAAGCAGGGTATGGGTAACCTTGGACTGCTTGGAGGTGAAATGCGGAGGCGAACCGGTGGTGCGGCCGTAAATCTTCCAGCTGTCATCGGAAAGCTGCAGGCCGGAGTTCGGAGAGAGCAGGTCCATGTTTGCTTCCCACAGGCTCTCGATGGTGCCTACGTCCTTCCAGTAGCCCTTGAAGCGGTAGGAAACCAGCTTTTCGCCGTTATTCAGCATCGCCGGAATGATATCCTTGCCGAAGTCGTTGGAGGACTGCTCGTTGGCCTCGTCATTGATGAGGTATTCCTTCAACTTCTTCCAGGTGAAGATGTAGATGCCCATGGAAGCCAGCGTGGACTTCGGCTCCTTCGGCTTCTCCTCGAATTCGTAGATGGTGCCGTCCGGCTTGCAGTTCATGATACCGAAACGGGAAGCCTCGGAAAGCGGAACGTCCAGCACCGCGATGGTCGCGTCAGCGCCGGTCTCCTTGTGCTGCTGGAGCATCTTGTTGTAGTCCATCTTGTAGATGTGGTCGCCCGAGAGAATGAGGACGTACTCGGGATCGTAATCCTCCAGGAACTGAATGTTCTGGTAGATGGCGTTTGCGGTGCCCTTGTACCACTCGGTCTTTTTGCTCTCGTACGGCGGCAGAACATAGACGCCGCCGCGCAGGCGGTCGAGGTCCCACGTCTGGCCGGAACCGATGTAAGCGTTGAGCACATGCGGCTCGTACTGGGTCAGCACGCCGACAGTATCAATGCCGGAGTTGACGCAGTTGGAAAGCGGGAAGTCGATAATACGGTACTTACCGCCGAACGGTACGGCAGGCTTAGCGACCTTTTTGGTCAGCACATACAAACGGCTGCCGCGGCCACCTGCGAGCAGCATGGCTACGCATTCTTTTTTCCGATACATGTAAATTCTCCTTTTTCACAGTTTGCATCGCTGCAATCTATACGCCGTCTGGCGCATCCCCTCTGTGTATCTCTTTTGCAGCAAACTTGCGCTTGCTTATTTAGAACCGCCGGTTGCGGTTACTGCCTTGTCTGTCGGTACGGAAACCGCCTTTTCGGTGGTTTTCGCAACTGCCTTGGTTCCGGTGCGTGCCACCGCCTTTTCAGTGGTCTTGGCAACGGATTTGGAGCCGGTCTTGGCAACGGCCTTCTCGGTTGTGCGGGCAACGGCCTTGGTGCCGGATTTCGCAACTGCCTTGGTCGAGCGGGTGCGCTTTACCGGTTTCTTGGCAGCCGCGGCTTTTGCGGCCTCGATCTCTGCCTTGGTGCGGCGCTTGGCTCTTGCCTTGCCCTTGAAGAACAGCACGCCGAAGCGCGGAATCTTCAGAACAATGGACTGTTCCTGACCGTGCATGGGCTTGTTTTCGGTCTTGAGCTTGCCGTTTGCCATGCCGCTGCCGCCGAACTCGGTCTTGTCCGAGGTGAATATCTCTTCATAAGTGCCGGTGATCGGAACGCCGATGCGGTATTCCTGCTGCTCCTCCGGAGAGAAGTTGACAACGACCACGATATCCGAGCCGTCCTTCGCCACACGGCGGAAGGCGATGATGTTGTTGCGGTTGTCCTCATGGCTGATCCACTCAAAGCCGCGCCAGTCGGTATCCTGCTCCCACAGCTGCGGAGTAGCAAGGTAGAAGTGATTGAGCGCCTTGACGTACGCCTGCATCTGGCGGTGCGCCGGATAATCCAGCAGCATCCAGTCCAGTCCGCGCTGGTACGCCCATTCGGAGAACTGTGCAAACTCGCCGCCCATGAACAGCATCTTCTTGCCCGGGTGTGCGGCCATATAGCCGTACAGCGCGCGCAGACCGCCGAACTGATTTTCATACGGAGGCGGCATCTTGCTGATGAGCGAGCACTTGCCGTGCACGACCTCATCGTGCGAGAGCGGCAGAATGTAGTTTTCGGAAAAGGCGTACATGAACGAGAAGGTGATCTTGTCGTGCATGTCCTTGCGGAAGAACGGGTCTGCCGAGCAGTAGCACAGCATGTCGTTCATCCAGCCCATGTTCCACTTGAAGTTGAAGCCCAGACCGCCGTCGTAACCCGGCTTGGTTACCATCGGCCATGCGGTGGACTCCTCGGCGATCATCATAACGTCCGGATGGTCGGTCAAAATGTACTCGTTGAGCAGCCGCAGGAAGTCAACGGCCTCCAGATTTTCGCGTCCGCCGTGAACGTTCGGCCGCCATTCGCCCTGACGGTTGTAATCCAGATACAGCATGGAAGCGACCGCGTCCACGCGCAGGCCGTCCATGTGGAATTTCTCGATCCAGAACATCGCGGAGGAGAACAGCAGGTTTCTCGTGGAGACCTTGCCGTAGTCGAATACGCGCGTGCCCCATTCCTTGTGCTCCATCTTGAGCGGATCGGCGTATTCGTACAGGTGCGAGCCGTCAAACTCGACCAGTCCGCAGCCGTCCTTCGGGAAGTGCGCCGGAACCCAGTCCATGATAACACCCAGACCGGCCTGATGCGCCTTGTCGATCAGGTACATCAGATCCTTCGGCGTGCCGTAGCGGCTGGTGGCGGCAAAATAGCCGATTACCTGATAGCCCCACGAGCCGTCGAACGGATACTCGGTCAGCGGCATAAACTCGATGTGGGTGTAGCCCATTTCCTTGACATACGGCACAAGCTCGTCCGCCAGCTGGCGGTAGGAGTAGAAGTTGCCGTCCTCGTGCATCTTCCACGAGCCGAGGTGGCATTCGTAGATGTTGACCGGATTGGAATACGGCAGGTGCTTTTTACGCCAGTCCAGCCACGAGGCGTCGCCCCATTCGTAGCCGTCGAGGTCATACGCCTTGGTGGCGTTGCCCGGACGGGTCTCAAAATGGAAGCCGTACGGGTCGGACTTGTCAAACACATCGCCGGACTTAGCCCATACACTATACTTGTACGCGGCATATTCCGGAATATTCGGAATAAATTTCTCCCAGATACCCTGTTCATCACGCGTCATATAATCGGCGTTGCGGTTCCAGTCGTTGAACTCACCCATGACGGAAACCTTTTCGGCCTCCGGTGCATAAACACGGAACAGATAACCCTGTTCACCATCCTGCACGAAAGGGTGGGCTCCCATGTAATCGAATGCGCGACAATCCCGGCCGGAATAGAAAAGCTCGCTTCGCTTTTCAGCGGCGGGTGCTGCGGATTTTTTCTTCATACAGCATCTCTCCCTTTACAGCCGCCAAATGGAGGAAAATAAGAATATTTTCCAACAGTTTGTGTACTTCGACAGAATTTTGGCGGAATACCCTCACTTTAGTTAGATATAGTATACATCACATAAATAGAAAAGTCCAGCAATTTAGCACAATTACTGGACTTTCTTTACAGAAATTTTGTTTGCTTTCCACATCATTTGAGCGGAAATGACAAAATAACGTACAATTCGATATAAATTTGTTCAGAAAATATGGCGGCGGATGAGATCAAGCGCAGTAGAAGCAGCCTGCATGCGCACGCGGTCGCGGCCGAGCGAGGACTGCATTTTGCGGGTAAAGAACTTGCCGTCGTACCAAACGCTGATATAGACCAGACCGGTCGGCTTGTCCTCGGTGCCGCCGCCCGGGCCGGCAATGCCGGTGATGCCTACGCCGATATCCGAGCCGAGCGCATTTGCAACGCCGACTGCCATCTGCTCTGCGGTTTCGGGAGATACCGCGCCGACCGTGTCGAGGGTCTCCTTCTTCACGCCGAGCACCTTTTCCTTGACGCTGTTGCTGTACGAGCACACACCGCCGAGGTAGTAATCGGATGCGCCCGGGATGTCGGTCAGACGTTTGGACAGCAGACCGCCGGTGCAGCTTTCGGCTACCGCAAGGGTCAGCTTGCGCTCGCGCAGGCCGTCGCCGACTACCTGCTCGAGAGAGTCAACGTCTACGCCGTAAACATCGTCTCCGAGCAGCTTCAGGATTTCGTCAACGACCGGATCGAGCAGCTTCTCGCATTCTGCCGGGGTGTCCGCCTTGGCGGTAACGCGCGCGAAGCACTCCGAGGTGCGGGCATACGGCGCGATGGTCGGGTTTGCGCTTTTTTCCATCATGTCGTGCAGGATATTCTCCATGTTGCTTTCGCCGAGACCGAATACGCGGATGTTGCGGGATACGATGCAGCCGCCTGCCAGCTTGTACAGATACGGCATTGCACATTCCTTCCACATCGGGTTGCACTCGCGCGGAGGGCCGGGCAGCATGAGAACGTGCTTGCCGTCGGCCTCAAACGCACAGCCGGGCGCCGTGCCCCACAGGTTGGTGAATACGGTGCAGCCCTCGGGCAGCCATGCCTGCTTTTCGTTGTTCTTGGTCATTTCGCGGCCGATGGTCTTGAAAAAGTCGGTCAGACGGTCCATGGACGGCTGATGCAGCACCATCTTTTTGCCGAAAACGGTTGCCAGCGTCTCCTTGGTCAGATCATCAAGGGTTGGGCCAAGGCCGCCGGTGGTGATGATGATGTCAGCACGGTCCTTTGCCTCGCGGACTACGCGCTCGAGACGCGCCGGATTGTCACCGACAACGGTCTGGTAGAATACATTGATGCCCAGCTCGGACAGACCCTGCGAGATGAGCTGTGCATCGGTGTTTACGATGTCGCCCAGCAGGATCTCTGTGCCGACTGCGATAAGTTCTGCGTTCAATGGATTTTCCTCCTTTGGAAAAACGTGATAGAGGTTATATTGCAGGGCGGGGTGTCCCCGCCCTGCGGCATAGCGAATACCTGTGTTTACGGCAGATGAATAATCTCCACACCCTTAACCGCCTCGTCCACGAGTGCTTCAACGTCGAGGTGGCTCTCCGCCTCGAGGATTTTCGGCATTTTCGGCTTGGTATTCGGGTGCTTCGGGGTAAATACGGTGCAGCAGTCCTCGTAGGGGAGGATAGAGGTCTCAAAGGTGTCGATCTTACGGGCGATCGTCACAATTTCCTCCTTATCCATGCCGATGCAGGGACGGAACACCGGCAGGTCGCACACCGCGCCGGTAACGGCCATGGCGGGCATGGTCTGGCTGGCAACCTGACCGAGCGACTCACCGGTGATGAGTGCGCCGCAGCCGTACTCAACAGCTACGCGCTCGGCAATGCGCATCATAAAGCGGCGCATGATGAGCGTGAACAGCTCCTCGTGGCACTTGTCGCGGATCTCCTCCTGAATGTGGGTGAACGGCACGACCATAACGCTCATGCGGCCGCACCATGCGGTCAGCTTGCGACCCAGCTCAAGCACCTTCTCCTTAGCGCGCTCGGACGTATACGGATAGCTGAAAAAGTGGATGCCGCACAGTTCCAGACCGCGCTTGGCCATCATCCAGCCGGCAACAGGGGAGTCAATGCCGCCGGAGAGCAGCAGCGCTGCACGGCCGTTCGAGCCGATCGGCATGCCGCCCGCACCCGGAACCGGACCGGCGTGTACAAAGGCGTATTTCTCACGCATTTCAACGTGTA
Organism: Butyricicoccus sp. AM78-15b2TA; assembly: GCF_027665985.1. NCBI lineage: Bacteria > Bacillati > Bacillota > Clostridia > Eubacteriales > Butyricicoccaceae > Butyricicoccus > Butyricicoccus sp. AM78-15b2TA. The sequence goes on along the minus strand of NZ_JAQEHY010000003.1, from coordinate 70,299 downwards.
CGATGAGGTCGGGATGGTGCATGTCCGGACGAACATCCGGGAACAGATCAGCAAGCTCGCCGCCGACGTGCTGGCTGATCTCTGTCGATGTCATCGGGAATTTCTTGTCGCCGCGCTTGGACTCGACCTTGAACGTCTTTGCCGCGGCAAAGTTGGGCGCAAGGTAGTCCCTTGCGGTCGCAATGACGCTCTCGAGCGTCTTTTCCGGGCAGACCGCCGCGCGGGAGATGGTGGCAAAGCCGAATACGCGGCTTGCGCACTCCATAACCGCATCTGCGTCCGCATCGTCCGGAATCTCCACATAAACGACCGACTGGCGCATGGTGATCTCGCAGTCTGCAACGTGCGCCATGCGGCGCTTGAGGTTTTTCAGCAGACGATCCTCAAAGGTTTTGCGGTTGAGTCCCTTGAGGACGATCTCACCGCACTTGAGCAGTAATACTTCTTTCATTTATTGTCTCCTTGATGGTAAATTTATTCGTTTGCGCTGATGATTTCCTTCTCCTCAGCGGTCATCAGGCTGTCGCGGTCGGCGCTGTCCGAGCCGAACTCCAGCTTGGTTTTTACATAGTCATCATCCGGCAGGTTGAACACCTGTGCCAGATAGTTTAAGTAAACGTCCGCCATGATTTCCAGTTTGCCGTAATCGGTCTCCCACGGTACGAGCGACTGCGTGCCGACGCTCACCGTGCCGTCCTCCCGGCGGTCGATCTTGACCGGCAGACTGCATTCCTCCGCACGCTTTTCGGCAGTGTCCGGCAGGCTGTCGTAAAGGCCCTCCATCCAGAAGCGGCATTTGCCGTCGTAAACGGCAATCTGCTGCGCGGAGCCGTTCGGTTTGGTGATGGTTTTGTATTCCATATAGATTAAACTCCTTGTTTTTGTTCCTCGTCAATGGTTCCGCGAAAATAAGAAACAAGAACACCGTATTTTTCGCCATCCTTGTTTGCGGAAAAGGCATAGTAGTCGGACATGTCCGCAGGTTCGGGCGCAGTAAAGTAGAGAGCCTCGCTGTCCCGACCGTCTTTATACGCGGTATTGTTATTGGGATTGACTTTGTAGTAAACACAGTCTGTGTAGCCTGCCTGCTCAACGATATTCTGCGCCTGCGATGCGGTAATCGGGTGGGTAATCAGCAGAAATGCACCGGTAATACACAGAACAGCTACCATAGCAGCCGCATAGGCAGTGGAATTTTGCTCTCGATATCTTAGCTCGATAATGCTCAACGTAGCCCAAAGCGGCAGGAAAATCCAGTTGTCGAGAGAATACGGTTCCGTGAACAGTATGTACGGAATGGTGCAGAGGATACCGCAGAATATCAGCTGACAAAGCCGTGTAACGATATGATTAGGCGGAAACCATGGTTCCCGTTCCTCGCCTGTGCGGCCTGCGGCTGATGCAATAAAAATAAAGCATACGGCGCCAACCAGCACAGGATTGTCCAGCAGCATCCGGCCGTACACGAAGAAGTGCAGACCGAAAATCACGGCCGTGCAGATACAGCAGATACCGGCGTTCATAATATGTTTTTTACTCATAACCCTACCTCCTCGCAATAATTCCTAATTACGAATTAGCTTATCTGCGGAACATTTTCGCGCCCTTTTTGACCGCTGCCACAAAAGCATCCACATCTTCCTTGGTGTTGAACGGTGCAAACGAAACGCGCAGCGCGCTGTCCGTGCGCGCCTTCGGCAGACCGAGTGCCTTGAGCACACCGCTCTGCTTGCCCTTGGAGCAGGCTGAGCCGCTGGAAATGTAAACCTCGTCCCCCTCGAGTACATGCAGCATGACCTCGCTCTTGCAGCCGGGCATGGAAAGATTGACAACATGCGGGATATCGCCTTCGCCGTTCATTACAGCATCCGGCAGCTCGGCGCTGACCTGCTGCTTGAGGTAGTCGGCCAGCTCCTGCACATGGGCGTAATCCTCGTCGAAATGCGCCATGCGAATCTTGCACGCCTTGGCAAATGCTGCGATATTCGGCACGGCCTCGGTGCCCGGACGCATGCCGCGCTCCTGACCGCCGCCGAAGGTCAGCGGCGGCAGACGCAGACCCTTCTTGACATACAGTGCACCGATGCCCTTGGGTGCGCCGATCTTGTGGCCGGAAACGCTCATCAGGTCACAGTTCCATTTTTTCGGCGTCAGGCGTACACGGCAAAGACCCTGCACGGCATCAATGTGGAACAGTGCCTTGGGTGCCTTGGCCTTGAGCAGCTTTCCGAGCTGTTCGACCGGCTGTACCGTGCCGATCTCGTTGTTGACCAGCTGGCAGGAGAGAAGAATGGTGTCCTCGGTCAGTGCTTCGCTCAGCACCTCGGGTGTGATGTGACCGGTTGCGTCCGGTGCAAGGAAAACTACGTCGAAGCCGTCCGCAGCAAGCTGCTTTGCGGTGTTGACGGTTGCCGCGTGCTCGATCTCGGTCGTGATGATACGGCCCTTTTTATGTCGGTTGAGGTGAGCGGTACCGCGCAGGCTGATGTTGGTGCTCTCCGTGCCGCAGGCGGTGAAATATACTTCCTCAGGCAGGCAGCCGAGCGCAGACGCGACCGTCCTGCGGCTGTCCTCAAGCAGATGCGAGGCCTCCAGACCCATGCGGTGCAGGCTGGACGGGTTGCCGAACTCCTCGCACATCGCGTGAACGGCCGCTTCGGCTGCTTCGGGCAGCACGCGGGTCGTCGCCGCGTTATCAAGATAATGCATAGAAAAACGAACTCCTTCATCGGGACAGACCGCCGTGCGGCCATACTTCCCGCTATTATAAAATATTTTACAACGGCGGGCCGTCTTTTACAAGACAAAAACGTGCAAAACGGCATTGAAAAGTAGAAAAGGGTATGCTATAATTTTAAGGGTATGGCTGTTACCTATTATAAGTATACTGCGTGACAAGAGCACGTTGCAGATAGAAAGGGAGGAAATCCTAATGCCAGGTAAGGTAATTCTCGGCGCCCAGTGGGGCGACGAAGGCAAGGGTAAGTTTATTGATATTTTCGCAGGCAAGGCGGATCTGGTTGTCCGCAGCCAGGGCGGCAACAATGCCGGTCACACCGTTGTAGCCGGCGGTGAGAAGTACAAGCTGCAGCTGATTCCGTCCGGCATCCTGTATCCGGAGTGCGTCAACGTCATCGGCCCGGGTGTTGTTGTCAATCCGAAGGCTGTCCTCGGCGAGATCGACGGCCTGCACGAGAAGGGCGTTTCCACCGACAAGCTGTTCATCGACGCACGCTGCCACTGCATCATGCCGTGGCACCTTGAGCTGGATGCGCTCAGCGAGGCAGAGAAGGCCAAGGAAGGCACCGCGATCGGCACCACCAAGAAGGGCATCGGCCCGACCTACATGGACAAGTCCGAGCGCAGCGGCATCCGCATGCACGATTTTGTAGACGCAGAGCGTTTCGAGGAGGTTATCCGCGAGACCTGTGCCCGCAAGAACCGCGTGATCACCGGCGTTTACGGCGGCGAGCCGATCGACGCGGACGCTGTTATCGCAGAGTACAAGGTTTACGCAGACCGTCTGCGTCCGATGGTGCGCGACACCACCGTTATGACCTATGATGCTATCAAGTCCGGCAAGGAAGTGCTGTTCGAGGGTGCACAGGGCACGCTGCTCGACCTCGACATGGGCACCTATCCGTATGTTACTTCGTCTCATCCGGTAGCAGGCGGCTGCTGCATCGGTTCCGGTGTCGGCCCGACTGCCATCAACGAGATCATGGGTATCTTTAAGTCCTACACTACCCGTGTAGGCGAGGGTCCGTTCCCGACCGAGCTGTTCGACGAGACCGGCGACTACATCCGCAATGCAGGCGGCGAGTTCGGTACCGTTACCGGCCGTCCGCGCCGTACCGGCTGGTTCGACGCAGTCGTTGCACGCTATGCGGTTCGTGTAAACGGTCTGACCGACGTTGTTATCAACAAGATCGACCCGCTGCGCGGTCTGCCGAAGCTCAAGGTCTGCGTTGCATACAAGCTGAAGAACGGCGAGACCGTTACCGAGTTCCCGGCAAACTTCATGGATCTGGTAGACTGTGAGCCGGTTTACGAGGAGTTCGACGGCTTTGATGAGGATATCACCAACTGCCGTTCCTTCGAGGAACTGCCGGCAACCGTGCAGTCCTACATCAAGGAGCTGGAGCGCATCATCGAGTGCCCGATTACCATGCTTGGCGTAGGCCCTGCTCGTGATCAGGTTATGACGATCAAATAATTCGTCCGAAACCACGCTTTCGGACGAGAGGGACGTACCGAGCCAATGGCTCGGATACGTCCTATACGGGATTTTGCGCGTCCGCCTTGGCGGGCACACAAAATCCCTTTTTTCTTGTAAAAAAACGCAGGCGATATCCTTGCGCGGCTATGTCCGCGCTGCGCGCGCATGTCCTGCGTTTTTTGCATTTGCACGGCAAACGCGATTGAATGCCGCCGTGAAACGGCGGTCGTGCACGGCACGGGACAATGACTCGGATTTCTGAACGAAATCCTGTCATGTAGTTGCGGTTTGCAAGCAAACCGGAATTTTATATGTGCTTTCGCACGAAAAAAGGACGCATATTATGCGTCCTTTTTGGAACGGATTAAATAGCTGCGTTCATTCTCCATTCTCCATTTTCAATTCTCAATTCGGCAATCAGTCGCCCATCGACAGTCCGAGCGCTCTTGCCTGCTTCACCAGTTCGCCATCGGGCGGAACGGTTTTCAGCTTGCCTGCGACCTCGGTCAGCGGAACCGGCACGATATGGTTATCCTGCAGCGCAACCATATAGCCGAACTTTTTCTGCAGGATAAGCTGGGCTGCCGCTACGCCGAACCGGCTTGTCAGCACACGGTCGGCCGGGCAGGGAGCGCCGCCGCGCTGGTAATGGCCCGGAATGGTAACGCGGATCTCCTGACCGGTCAGCTCCTTCAGCTCGTCCGCAATGCGGTAGGAGATGGACGGATAGGTCATCGCCTCACGGGCAGCCTTGAATTCCTTTTTGCTCAGCTTGGCCTCGTCCTGACTTATCGCGCCCTCAGCCACTGCAATGATCGAGAATCGTTTGCCTGCCTTGGCACGCTTTTCAATCGCTGCGGCAATCTTTTTTGCGGAGTAGGGGATTTCCGGAATAACGATGACATCCGCGCCGGAGGCAATGCCTGCGTACAGCGTCAGCCAGCCGGCTTTATGTCCCATAACCTCCACGATGAACACGCGCGAGTGCGAAAATGCGGTGGAATGGATGGAATCAATAACTGTGGACGCGATATCAATCGCGGACTGAAAACCGAATGTCAGCTCGGTGCCCCACAGATCGTTGTCGATCGTCTTGGGCAGCGTTACCACGTTTACGCCCTTCATGCTCAGCAGGTTTGCGGTCTTGTGCGTGCCGTTGCCGCCCAGAATGACCAGACAGTCAAAGCCTGCCTTTTTCACCGTGTGCAGCATTTTATCCAGCTTAGTCTCCTCGCTGTCCTCGATGGTCTTGCGCATTTCCTTGAACGGCTGGCGCGACGTACCGAGAATGGTGCCGCCGACGGTCAGAATATCCGAAAAATCCTCGGGCAGCATTTCGTGGTAATCGCCCTCGATCAAACCGCGGTAGCCGTCCCGAATACCATAGATGGTTACTTTATCTCCCAGTTCGTTATACAGTGTTTTCGCTACACCGCGCAGTGCCGCGTTCAGACCCTGACAGTCGCCGCCGCTGGTCAGCATACCAATCTTTAACATACTCGTCTGCCTCCTGACTCTGTTTTTCACATTCTGTATATTGTACAATGCGCAGTATCGTATTTTTACTATACCCTATTTGGTGTAAATTGAAAAGATACTTTACACAGATTCCATCGTTTTTTCACATGGATTTTTTGTGACTTTCGGCAGTTGCATATTGAGCGGCAGATGTGTTATGCTAATGCCAGACAGATTCCCTGCAACTGACGGACACAGGTGGAGCGCAAACCACCGGGGAGCAGGGAGTTCCGTAATCAGATGCACCGTGAAGTGTATCTCAATGCCGACCGTCTGGGCAGTGTCGCAAGTAATACGCGATGCTGTCCTTTTTTGTTACCATAAAAAAGGACAGCAGACAGCACAAACAGGAGGAAAAGAACATGAACGCATGGAACAACTTTAATGGCGGCAACTGGGAAAACGAGATCAATGTCCGCGACTTTATCCAGAAGAATTACACCCCGTATGATGGTGACGGCGCTTTTCTGGCTCCGGCTACCGCACGCACGACTGCGCTGCGTGAGAAGTTCGATGCACTGCTCGCGGAGGAGCGCGAAAAGGGCGGTGTCCGTAATATCGACACCGAGACCGTTATCACTATCACGGCGTTCGGCCCGGGCTATCTCGACAAGGACAACGAGGTTATCGTCGGCCTGCAGACCGATGAGCCGCTCAAGCGTGCATGCAATCCGTTCGGCGGCATGCGTATGGTCCGTGATGCGTGCAAGCAGTACGGCTACGAGGTTTCTCCCAAGATTGAGGAGGAGTTCAAGTACCACAAGACCCACAACGACGGCGTATTCTCTGCATACACCAAGGATGTCCGCGAAGCGCGTCACGTTGGTCTGCTGACCGGCCTGCCGGACGCTTACGGCCGCGGCCGCATCATCGGTGACTACCGCCGTGTAGCGCTGTATGGCGTGGACCGTCTGATCGCGGGAAAGCAGAAGGACAAGGATGCGCTCGGCGATGTGCCGACCACCGAGAAGGAGATCCGCTGCGCGGAGGAGCTCTCCGACCAGATCAAGGCCCTCAAGGACATGATCGCAATGGCGGCTTCCTACGGCTTTGATATCACCCGTCCGGCGGAGAACGCAAAGGAAGCCGTTCAGTGGCTGTACTTTGGCTATCTGGCCGGCATCAAGGAGCAGAACGGCGCCGCAATGAGCCTTGGCCGCACCTCCACCTTCCTCGATATCTACTTTGAGCGCGATATTGCGGCAGGTCTCATGACCGAGTCCGAGGCGCAGGAGATCATGGACGACTTCGTTCTGCACCTGCGTATGGCGCGTCACCTGCGCACGCCGGAGTATAACGAGCTGTTCGGCGGCGACCCGATGTGGATCACCGAGGCAGTCGGCGGCATCGGTGAGGACGGCCGTCACATGGTTACGAAGAACAGCTACCGCATGCTCAACACCCTGTACAACCTGAACGCTGCAGCAGAGCCGAATCTGACCGTTCTGTGGAGCGAAAACCTGCCGGGGAACTGGAAGAAGTTCATCGCAAAGGTGTCTATCGACACGGATGCCCTGCAGTACGAGAACGATGATGTTATGCGTCCGTACTACGGCGATGATTACGCCATCGCGTGCTGCGTATCCGCGATGCGCGTCGGCAAGGATATGCAGTTCTTCGGTGCGCGTGCCAACATCGCAAAGCTGATGATGATGGCGATCAACGGCGGCCGTGACGAGAACAAGTTCGAGCAGGTCGGCCCGGAGATGCCGGTCATGGACGGCGATGTGCTGGATTACGAGGAGGTTCTCCGCCGCATGGACTTCTACCGTCCGTGGCTGGCTAAGACCTACGTTTCCGCGATGAACACCATCCATTACATGCACGACAAGTACGCCTACGAGAAGAGCCAGATGGCGCTGCATGACACTGAGGTGCGCCGCCTGATGGCGTTCGGCATTGCGGGCATGAGCTGCATGGCGGATTCGCTCTCCGCGATCAAGTATGCCAAGGTAAAGCCCATCCGTAATCCGGAGAACGGCATTATCGTGGATTTTGAGATCGAGGGCGATTTCCCGAAGTTCGGCAACGACGACGATCGTGTAGATCAGATCGCATGTGAGCAGGTCGAGAAGTTCTATCAGGCACTGACGCAGTTCCCGCTGTACCGCGGTGCAATTCATACGCTGTCCATCCTGACCATCACCTCCAACGTTATGTACGGCAAAAAGACCGGCAACACGCCGGACGGCCGCCGTCACGGCGAACCGCTGGCACCGGGCGCAAACCCGATGAGCGGCCGCGACGTTTCCGGCGCGCTGGCATCGCTCAACTCGGTTGCAAAGCTGAGTTACACCTACTGCCGCGACGGTATCTCCAACACGTTCTCCATCACGCCGGGTGCGCTCGGCAAGACCGATGAGGAGCAGGTGAACAACCTTGTTGCCATCATGGGCGGCTACTTCGCGCAGAACGCGCATCACCTGAACGTAAACGTGCTCAACCGCGAAACCCTCATGGCGGCTTACGAGCATCCGGAGCAGTACCCGAACCTGACCATTCGTGTTTCCGGCTACGCGGTCAACTTCTACAAGCTCAGCCGCGAGCAGCAGCGTGAGGTTATTTCGCGCACGTTCCACGAGGCGATCTGAGTTTTCGCTTGTGAAGCGAACGGAACTGCGCTGACGCCGCGTGGGCGCACAAGAGGGATGGACACCTAAGGTTTCCACCCTCTGATTTTCTCCCCGTTTCCTTTGGGATAGTCTGGCGCAGATTGCCGACATGTGACCGCTGCGAAAAGGGGAACGGCAGAGGATTTTTTCTTCCGCAGAGACGGCCTGCGACCGCTCATGTATCCGCATATTCGCAGTATCAGATACCGTACTGCTACACAGGTGGTTTTCTTTCCGCGGGGTGCGGCATGACAGTGCCGCACAACACGTTAGCGCGTTATGATAGACAGGGCCTACGGAGATAAATGGTACTGAATGCTTAATTCGCAGGTGCCGTGCGTTACAACGTGCCAAAGAGTTGCGCGACACTGTTATGTCGCGCCTGTTGGGAGTTGCCGACCTGTGTAGCAGTACGCTGTCTGTGAACTGCGAAAAGGCGGAGAAAGACACGCTGGAGTAACCCGACTGTCGTACTCCAATTTCGGAGCGGTCGCCGTTCTCCGATTTTCGCCGGGCTAACAAGCAAAGGGAAACGGGAGTCCCAAGAGGGTAGAAACCGCAGGTGTCTACCCTTTTGGTTTCCGCGGCGAAACCGCCGCACGTCTCCCGCGGCGGGTGCCGCGTATTCCCTCGCTTGATTCAAGCGAAAGTCCTTCGCACGGATAGGGCGAACCGCCTGCGCGGTTCGTGTGAACCGGCGAACGAATACTGCAGAAAGACTTCTGAGATGAAAGGAAAGTGGCAATATGATCGGAAACATTCATTCCATTCAGTCCCTCGGCGCGGTGGACGGCCCCGGCGTGCGATACGTCGTATTTATGCAAGGCTGCCCGCTGCGGTGCGTCTATTGCCACAATCCCGATACCTGGCTGACCGAAGGCGGCACACCGACCGACGTGGACGAGCTGGTCCGCAAGGCTCTCCGGTTTCGTCCGTACTGGAAGAATGGCGGCGGCGTAACCGTCACCGGCGGCGAACCGCTCCTGCAGGCCGAATTCGTCGAGGAGTTTTTCGCCAAGCTGCATGAGCACGGCGTACATACCGCGCTCGATACCTCCGGCGTGGGCAATCTCTCCAAAGCGGAAAAGGTGCTCGCACACACGGATTTAGTCCTGTGCGACCTGAAATTTCTCACCAAAGCGGATTATCTCAAGAACTGCCGCGCGGATTTCGACCAGATTGAGCGTTTCCTGCAGCTGACCGCGATGAAAAACGTGCCGCTGTGGATTCGGCATGTGGTCGTGCCCGGTCTGACCGATGGTATGGGCCATTTGCGCCGCGTCAAAGCCAAGGCGGAAAGCTATCCCAACTTTGAAAAGCTGGAGTTTTTGCCGTTCCACAAGCTGTGCATGGAAAAATATGAACGGCTCGGTCTGGAGTTTCCGCTGAAGGATACGCCCGCCATGAACCCGGATGCCCTGAAAACCATGGTCGCACAGCTGTAACACGGAAAATTCATCACCGAACGGCAAATTATGAACTTTAGGCAACACCGCGTCTTGTCAGTACGCAAAATTTACTCGCAAATCTCTCTTGTTCAATTATGCGGTGTTGCCTTAGAAACAAACCTTTCAAATTCTGTTCAAAATTCGTTCACACATTTTGCGGCAAAGTGCGGTATACTAACATTGTCGATGAGGGAAGCCGCAATCCCGAACGACACAGCCTACTGATTTTTTTTATTTCTCTTTTACCCCCTTTATTTTGTGAAATGACCGAAAACACCCTGTTTCCGTTCCCCCTCGGAGGCAGGGTGTTTTCCTGTCCGAAACCGGGTTTTCGGCAGTACACAAACCTTTCAAATTCTGTTCAAAATTCGTTCACACATTTTGAAGCAAAGTGCGGTATACTAACATTGTCGATAAGGGAAGCCGCAATCCTGAATCGATAGTCATCTACAATCTTTTATTTCTCTTTTACCCCCTTTATTTTGTGAAATGATCGAAAATGCCTCGGTTCCGTTTCCCCCACGGAGCCGGGGTGTTTTCCTGCCTCGGAGTATCTTTGAAATGGTTAAGCAGGATACTTGTTTACATTGTAAAAAATATTTCAAGGTCTGTTCATGATTTGTTCACAATTAAAGGGTGTCTGCGCGATATACTATAGGTGTCAGTAAGAGTTCCCCCTTTTCTCAAGCTGACAACCTCTTTTCTTTGATTTTATCACCTTTTCTTAAACTCTTTTCATTTGCATCAACGAGAACGCCCTGTTTCCTTCCCCCGGGAAACAGGGCGTTTCTCTTTTGGTGCCAAACTGCGGTTTGGACGATATGCTGTTTTCTTTTCATATCCTTCACAGCATATTCAAATTTCGTTCACACATTCGGCATAAAAAGACGGTATACTGTACTTGTCAGTGAGGGAGAGCCGCAAATCCCGCATTGACGTCATCCGATTTTTTCATTTCTCTTTTTCCCTTTTTTCAATTTGTGTTATTAACCGAAAGCACCGCTGTTTCGTTCCCCCACGAAACAGCGGTGCTTTTCTGTTTTTGGCATTTGTCAATAAATAAGCCGGTGCGATGCTTGCGGAAAACGCTTTTTTAGGGTATACTGTTTTTTAAGCAAGATATATAGGTAAGGAGTTGTTTTTTATGGGTTGCTCGCATAATTGCGATAGCTGCTCGTCTAACTGCGGCGGCGAAAAGAGCCTCAAGGTTGCAGCCAATCCGGCGGCCTCTGTTAAAAAAGTCATCGGCGTTGTTTCCGGTAAGGGCGGCGTAGGCAAAAGCCTGCTCACCTCGATGATGGCGGTCGGCATGACGCGCAAGGGTTATTCCTGCGGTGTGCTGGATGCCGACATCACCGGTCCGTCTATCCCTAAGACCTTCGGCGTACACGGTCAGCTCGAGGGCTGCGAGGAAGGCATTCTTCCGGCACGCAGCGAAGGCGGTGTACAGATGATTTCGATCAATCTGGTGCTGCCGCATGAGGACGATCCGGTTATTTACCGCGGTCCGATCATCGCGGAGACCGTCAAGCAGTTCTGGTCGGACGTTGTATGGGACGACGTGGACTTCCTGTTTGTCGATATGCCTCCCGGAACGGGCGACGTACCGCTGACCGTGTTCCAGTCCCTGCCGGTGGACGGCATCATCGTTGTTACCTCGCCGCAGGATCTGGTCTCCATGATCGTCGGCAAGGCGGTTAAGATGGCGAAGATGATGAACATTCCGGTGCTCGGCATTGTGGAGAACTACAGCTATCTGGCATGCCCGGACTGCGGCAAGCACATTTCGGTATTCGGCGAGAGCCACATTGACGAGGTAGCCGCGCACTACGAGCTGCCGGTTCTGGCCAAGCTGCCGATCGACCCGAAGCTGGCTGCGGCGGTTGACGCAGGCAAGATCGAGGATGCAAAGCTGCCGGACGAGCTTTCCGGTGCGCTTAAGACCGTGGAGGGTCTGTTATGAACATTGGCGTAGCATATGAAAACGGCCGGATCGCCAAGAATCTGGGCGACTGCCGTGAGGTGCTCATTATCACCACCGAGGGCCGGGAACCGGTCGGCAAGCGCATTGCCGGGATTGCCGGCACATCCGCGACCGACCTGATCAAGTTCGCCGGTCTGGAGCAGATCGACGTGCTCATCTGCGGTTCACTCGGTCTGGCAATGCGCAACGCACTCGAGATGCTCGGCGTGCTGCTCGTGCCCGGCTGTGAAGGCTCGGCGGAGGAATCCGTAGCGAAATTCCTCGTCGGTGAAAAGCAGGGTGACCCGACCATCCTCGAGATCGGCCGTGAGGAAGATCCGGATGATCCGATGGCATGCATGCACGACTGTGCAAAGTGCTCCGGCTGCGGCCCGAGCGAGCTGCTCAAGCAGATTCCGGTCGAGGAGATCAAGTAAAAAACATAAAAACCACCGATTTTCGGTGGTTTTTATGTTTCCAATGGAGAATTGAAGATGGAGAATGAATGTTCAGATGAAGTAAGTGCCGCTCCTTTTGCGGAAAGGTAATTCTCCATTCTCAATTTGATGAAACTGTGTTATAATCAAATGTATCATTATAATACAAGGAAAGAAGCTATTATGGATACCGAAAATCCGAAAACAGCAATCGAATACATACACTCTCTCGGCAGATTTTCCGGCAAGCCGGGTCTGCACCGTATCAAGGCGCTGTGCGAGGCACTGGGAAACCCGCAGGACAGGCTGAAGTTTGTTCATCTTGCGGGCACGAACGGCAAAGGCTCGACCGCGTGCATGATCGCCTCGGCACTGCAGGCGGCCGGACTGCGCACCGGACTGTATACCTCGCCGTATCTGGTGCAGTTTTACGAGCGCATCCGCGTGGACGGTGTGATGATCTCGGACGACGATCTGACGCGCCTGTGTGAACGGGTAACGGTGGCGTGTGAATCACTCACACTGCCCGAGGGTGAGACCATCGGCGAGTTTGAGTTTACGACCGCACTGGCGTTCCTCTTCTTTGTTGAGCAGGAATGCGACATTGTGGTTCTCGAAACCGGTCTGGGCGGCCGCTGTGACGCGACAAATGTCATCAAAAATGCGGAGGTCTGCGTTATTACGCCGATTTCGCTCGACCATATGGCGGTGCTTGGCAACACAACGGCGGTCATTGCGGCCGAGAAGGCAGGTATTTTCAAGCCGGGCACGGCGGTTGTCTGCGCGGACGGTCAGCCGAACGATGTACAGCGGGTGCTGCGCCGTGCCTGCGACGCGGCGGGTGCTGTCTGGTTCGGCGGAGCGGAGGACTGCCGCGTACTGCGGTGTGACATCGGCGGTTCGGCGTTCGTGTACGAGGCGCAGGGCTACACCATTGCCATGCCCGGACGGCATCAGCTGCAGAATGCGCGGACGGCTCTGCGGGCGCTGAACGCACTGCGCGAGCGCGGCTGGAACATTCCGACCGAAGCCGCCGTGCGCGGTCTGGCGCGGGCGCGTATCGCAGGCCGGCTGGAACGCGTGGTCGATCAGCCGCTCATCCTGCTCGACGGCGCACACAATGCCGCAGGCGCGGATGCCCTGTGTCACGCGGTGGATGAGCTGCTCAAGATGAAGCGGCTGCACGTTGTGATGGGCATGGTGCGCGACAAGGACTACGAAACCTGTGTTCACGAGGTCGCCAGCCGCGCGGATGACTTTTACGCCTGTGTGCCGGATGCGGGTGAGCGTTCGCTGGATGTACACACGATTGCAGAGCTGGCGCGGCAGTCGTGCAAGCGCGTGTACGAATGCGAATCCGCCGAGCACGCCATCGAGCTTGCACTGGAGCATGCGAAGATGAACGACTGCATTCTTATCTGCGGTTCGCTGTACCTCATCGGTGAGTGCGAGAAGATTTTGCGCGGCCGACCGAAAACGACAGATTAAAATGGAATAAACAGGTAAAATAAGGCTTGTACTTTGAAAGTACAAGCCTTTTATTTTTGTGTCAGTTGTTTTCAATAGGTATATTGTTTGGTATATCGCAGGGCGGGGCGCCCTGCGAAATAAGAGGTAATATTTTGCTGATTTCGAGGTGATATATATGCTGCAAATCACGCAGAGAAGGCAGGATGGCACGCTGATCGCGGTGTACACCGGTGAGCTGGACCATCATGCAGCACGGGCGGCGATCGAGCAGACCGAGGATCTGCTGGTGCTGTTTCCGTGTGAAAAGCTGGTGCTCGACCTGTCCGAGCTGACGTTTATGGACAGCTCCGGTCTGGCGGTCGTCCTGCACCTGTACCGCACCTGTGCCCGCAGCGGACGCGAATTTGCGGTGCGCGGCACGCCGCCGCAGCCGATGCGGGTGTTTGAGGCGGCCGGTCTGCCGCAGGTGATGGTTTTTGAAAGGGGGAAGGAATAATGCGGGCGGTCATCAACAAAATGAGCCTGAAATTCGAGAGCCATTCGGTCAACGAGGCGTTTGCGCGGCAGGCGGTCGGCGCATTTGTCGCGCAGCTGGACCCAACGATGGAGGAGCTCGGCGACATCAAAACCGTGGTCTCCGAGGCAGTGACAAACGCTATTGTGCACGGCTACGCGGACAAATGCGGGTTTATCACGGTCACGGTGCGGCTGTTCGAGGGACGCGCTCTGGAGCTCAAGGTAAAAGACGCCGGCTGCGGCATTGAGAATGTCGAGCAGGCGCGCCAGCCCATGTTCACCACGGGCGACGACACGCGCAGCGGCATGGGATTTACCATCATGGAGACATTTACGGACAAAATGCGCGTGCGCTCCACGCCGGGAAAGGGAACGCTGGTTGCGATGGTCAAGGTGCTGAAGGAGCGGCAGGTGTGACCGGAGAAATGCGCACGCTGCTCGAGCAGGCGGCTTCGGGCGACAGGGACGCGGAAGCGCGGCTGATCGAGGACAACAGCGGTTTAATCTGGTCGATCGTGCGGCGGTATTACGGGCGCGGCACCGAGCCGGACGATCTGTATCAGCTGGCGTGTGTCGGTTTCATCAAGGCCGTGCGCGGTTTTGATGTGTCGCTCGGCAACGAGTTTTCTACTTATGCGGTGCCCAAAATCGCGGGTGAGATTCGGCGGTTTCTGCGGGACGACGGTGCGGTCAAGGTCAGCCGGGCGGTCAAGGAACGCGCGGTTCGTGTGCGCCGCCTGCAAAGCGACTGGGAGAGCCGGAACGGACGGTCACCGACCGTATCAGAACTGGCACAGGCCGCCGGATTGACGGTCGAGGAAGTAGCGGCCTGCGAGCAGGCGGACGTGTCGGTGGACTCGTTCGAGCGGGAGCTGTCCGGCGGCGGACGCGTAGGTGATCTGGTCGGTGACGAGGGAATGGAGGAGAGAACCTGCCTGCATCTGTCGCTGCACGAGGCGCTGCAGGACTTGCCCGACCGCGACAGGCAGGTGCTCAGTCTGCGCTATTCGCGTGATTTGACGCAGCAGCAGGTCAGCCGCATCGTCGGCGTGTCGCAGGTGCAGGTCTCGCGCATCGAAAAACGCGCCATAGAGAAGCTGAGGGAAATGCTGAGAGAGTGAAAAAGGAGTTGAGACTGTCGAAAAACTTCGTTTTTCCGACAATCTGTGTTTTGACTTCGCAAAACACGGACGTCCGAAAGTTCCCGTGCGGAAACTTTCTCCCTCTGAAAGTATGAAAACCGAGGTACACGCCCCGGTTTTCATGCATTTGGGCTGCAAATGCTATTTCATACGCGCTGCCGCGCGACAGCATTAGCATCGCGAAAACGAACTTAATTGACAGCCTAAAAAGGAGTTCTCGTGAGAGAACTCCTTTTTATTTGTGCGGAGACAGAAGGATTTGTACTATCAGCACACAAATTTCAACCAGATACGCAGTATAAAGCGCAAGTATCACTTTGCCAAGCCGCAATTCAGCTGCAATCGAGCAGTACAGCAGGAACGGAAAGCTGACGAGCATCAGAAGCACGATCAGCGCCGCAATCTGAAATTTACTGCGCGGCAGCCGCCCCAATCGGAATACAATCATACCGATAAGAAAAATAACGGTAAATACCGCAAACAGAATCGCGAGCTGGCGGCGGCCTGCGTGCAGTGCGCCTGCACTGACATCCGGTGGAACATCGGATAAAATACCCGTGAGATACCACAGCGGGAGCGCACATATCACGAAAAACGTGAGCGCGAGATGGTGCAGCGCCAGGCAGAATTCCTGTCGTTTGCTCATAATTTATGCATAAACTGTCCGGCCGACTTAGCCATCAGCCGCTTGGTGCCCTTCTGATCAAACGCAATTTCGAGCAGGGCATCGCCGCCCATCGGCTTTACCGACACGATCAGTCCATCACCGAAGGCCTTATGGAACACGCGGTCGCCTGCGGCAAAATTCGGCAGCGGCTTGCTTTGGGCTGCCGAGGCCAGCGACGCGCTCGGCGCAGTATTTGCGGCAGAAACGTACCGCGCGCGAGCCACCTGCGGACGTGAAAGCGTTGGATCGGGTGCAGTTGCGTTTGAGAACCGGCGGCTTTCGGTGATATTGCTCTCAAGCAGCTCCTCCGGCATCTCATCAACAAAGCGCGACGGATGCGAATACTGCGTGCGGCCGTACAGCAGGCGGCGCTCCGCACAGGTGAGATATAGCTGCTCCTTTGCGCGGGTGACGGCAACGTAGCACAGGCGGCGTTCCTCCTCCATGTCCTCGTCCTTCTCCATTGCACGGAAGCCGGGGAACAGCCCGTCTTCCATGCCCGCGAGGAATACGACAGGGAATTCCAGACCCTTGGCGGCATGCATGGTCATCATGATAACCGCGTCATCGTCCTCGCCGGACTGGTCGGCATCCGTGTACAGCGCCATGTTCTCGAGAAAATCGCCGAGCGACGGCGTTTCGGTCTTGTCCTCGTAATCGACAATGTAGGATTTTAACTCCTCGATGTGCTCAATGCGGCTTTCCTCTTCTGCACCGCCCTTTAGCTGCAGCGCACGGATGTAGCCGCTTTTGTCCATGAGTTCATCGTACAGCTCGGAAAGCGAAACAAATTCCCGCAGCTTGCGCAGATTTTCGATCATCTCGCCGAACTTCTCCATTGCCGCGGCGCCGCGGGACAGGGCAGGGTACTGAGAAGCATGGCATACCACATCATACAGCGTTGTGCCATACTCGACGGCAAGCTGCATGGCGGTTTCGACCGACTTATCGCCAATCTTGCGGGCAGGCGTGTTGATGATACGGCGCAGGCGCAGCTCGTCCGCCGGATTTTCGATCACCCACAGGTAGGCGAACATGTCCTTGACCTCGGCGCGGGAGAAGAAGTCGCGGCCCTTGTATACGCGGTACGGAATGCCTGCGCGGATGAATGCGGCGGCAATGTTATCCGACAGGACGTTATTGCGGTACAGAACGGCAAAATCTCCCCATTTTCGGCCCTGCTCCACGCCCTCGCGGATGGTGTCCGCGATGTAGGCAGCCTCGCCCTCCTGGCTGTCCGAGCGATGCAGACGGATTTTCGCACCGTCACCGTGGTCGGTCCACAGTTCCTTGCCCTTGCGGCCGACGTTGTTGCGGATAACCTCGTTTGCGGCATTGAGAATGTTGCCGGTCGAGCGGTAATTCTGCTCCAGACGGATGGTTTTCGCGTCCTTGAACTGCTTTTCAAACTCCAGAATGTTCGTGATGGTTGCACCGCGGAACTTGTAGATACTCTGGTCGTCATCGCCGACAACGCAGATGTTCTCGTAATAGCCTGCCAGCAGGCTGGTGAGCACATACTGCGCGTAGTTGGTATCCTGATACTCGTCCACGAGCACATAGCGGAACTGGCGCTGGTAGTATTCCAGCACCTCGGGGTTGTTCTGCAGCAGCAGCACGGTTTTCATGATAATATCGTCGAAATCCAGTGCACAGGCCTTTTTCATGGCCTTTTCGTAATCGCGGTAGACGTCTGCGACCTTTTCACGGAAATAGTCACCGACGGCATCCGCGCTGAACTGACGCGGGGTCATCAGCTTGTCCTTCGCGCGGGAGATCATGCCCATCACGGTTCGCGGATCAAAATTCTTGGGATCGAGATCGAGCTTTTTCATTACGTTGAGAATGACGCGCTTCTTGTCGTCCTCATCGTAGATGGTGAACGCGCTTTCAAAGCCGAGCAGATCAACATGCTTGCGCAGAATGCGCAGGCAGGCTGTGTGGAAGGTGTACGCCCAGACAGCGGACGCGGCTTCCTCGTCACCGAGGGCAAATTCCAGACGCTCGCGCAGCTCGCGCGCGGCCTTGTTCGTGAACGTGATCGCAATCACCTGCCACGGGCGGGCGGGATTCATCGCGCACAGGTGCTCCGCACGGGCACGGTTCTCTGGGTTAGGGTCGGTCAGGTATTCGGTCAGGAATAGAAGATCGTCCTCGGTCGCCCAGTCGGGCGCATAGGGATTGTCCAGTCCATCGCCGAACTTGAGAATGTTGATGATGCGGTTGATGAGCACGGTCGTCTTGCCGCTGCCTGCACCCGCCAGGATGAGCAGCGGACCCTCGGTCTGATAGACAGCCTCGCGCTGCTTGTCGTTTAACTTGGAAAAGCGCTGTTCGATGATCGCACGCCGGACAGCGGCATATTTCATATCAAATTTGGTCGGTTCCATAGGTTTCCTCGTTTCGTTTGAAGATACAGAAAATCAAATGCAGAGATAGTATATCATATTCGGGAAAAGAAAACAAATGTTCTATCCGGATTGCGTAAAAAAGTCGATCGGAGTATACTATAAAAAGAGGTGAGCACAATGACAGACAAACAGCGGCAGGAAACCTATGCACAGATGCTCGTGCGGCTTTCGCGCTCGAATTTCCGCAGCCGTTTTCATTTGAAGGCACAGGATAAGCAGTACATCCGCGAGAAGGGATGGAACACGGTTGCCGACCACGCGGCAGATTTCGTTTCCAAGCGGCTTGCACCGGCCGAGCCGAAAAACGACGGCAAGCAGACCCCCATGCGGGGACATCCGGTGTTCATCGCGCAGCACGCTACCGCCTGCTGCTGCCGCGGCTGTCTGGAGAAGTGGCACGGCATTCCGCAGGGCGTGTCGCTTTCGGCGGAGCAGCAGGTCTATATCGTTGGAATGCTGATGAGCTGGATGAGGAGAGAAATGGAAAATTGAGAATTAGAGTAAGAGTGAAGAGAGACTTGCGGTTTACCGCTCTCCATAGAATAAAAAAGAGACGCAGTTGCGTCTCTTCTGCTATTTTGGCATATAGCTGCGGATAATACATAGTATGAGTGTGATTCCGCTGGAAACACCAATCAGGTATTGATGGTTGATATAATCGTCCATCGTGTGCGGTGTGTGGGCAGTCAGAGTGATCCAAACCGCAATTCCGACAGCAATCATGGCCGACAGGGCACAGAGAATATTGATAACGCTTTTTCGATTCATCACAGTAGCCTCCCATCATAAACGAGGTTAGTCGGTATATACACAGCATAGCACAGCGATAGGAAGAACGCAATAAATGTGATGCAGATGGTTACAGTAAATAGCGGTTATATAAAAGGTAAGAGGTACTAAAGATGAAACTCTCAGATGCCGTCCGTAACCACCGGGCCAACGAGTTGCCCGCCGCCGCGGGTGCGGCGAACCACCGAACCAAAGGCTGGCACTCGCTCCGCATCTGATAGTGAACAATTTGATGAGGATTTGTATAGCTGTAATAATCTTCGTGTTAAAAAATCTGCATTTCGTACAATCAATCTCTTGTCACAAACGACACGATTTGATAATATATAAGAAGTGTTGCTGTTTTACGCGCTAAATGGTAAAAACAGCATAATTGATTCTCTGCCGGGCGGCAGGGATAAGGAGGAAATTGAGGTTTCATGAGTAAGGTTGAGCAGTATATCACCAGCATTCCGGATTTTCCGAAGGAGGGCATCATCTTCCGCGATATTACCACCGTGCTCGGTGATGCGGACGGCTTCCATCTGGCGGTGGACGAGATGACTGCGCTGCTGGACGGCGTGGAGTTTGACGCAATCGCCGGTCTGGAATCCCGCGGATTCCTGTTCGGTGCACCGATGGCGTACAATCTGCATAAGGCATTCATTCCGATCCGCAAGCAGGGCAAGCTGCCGCGTGCAACGTCCCGCATGTCCTACGAGCTGGAATACGGCATGGAGACCATCGAGGTACACCGCGATGACATCAAGCCGGGCATGAAGATTGTCGTTGTGGACGACCTCATCGCTACCGGCGGCACGCTTGAGGCGGCTGTCCACCTGTTGGAGCAGCTCGGCGCGAAGGTCGTCAAGGTTGTCTGCCTGCTGGAGCTCAAGGGTCTGCACGGACGCGACCGCATCAAAACCTGTCCGGCGGAGACGGTTGTCGCTTACGAGGGGAAGTAAGTAAAATTATCATTTCACAGTAATCAAGGCGAAAGCCTGAAAATTTAAAAGGGGGTTATTCGATGTTTGAACGTGTTTTCAAGCTATCGGAACACAAAACCACAGTCAAGACCGAGGTCATGGCCGGTATCACTACTTTTATGACCATGGCGTACATCCTTGCCGTAAACCCGAGCGTACTCGGCTCCACCGGTATGGATACCACCGCGGTATTGCTGGCAACCGCCCTGGCATCCTGCCTGGGCACGCTGTGCATGGCGTTTATGGCAAACCTGCCGTTCGCGCTCTCTGCCGGCATGGGTCTGAACGCCTTCATGGCGTACACCGTTGTTGCAGGCTATGGCTACAGCTGGCAGGTTGCGTTGCTGGCCGTATTCATTGAGGGCCTGATCTTCATCGTCCTGTCGCTCACCAACATCCGTGAGGCCATCTTCAATGCCATTCCGCTGACGCTCAAAAAGGGTGTTTCGGTTGGTATCGGTCTGTTCATCGCCTTCATCGGCCTGCAGAACTCCGGTCTGTGCGTGGACTCCGCAACGCTGGTCGGCATCATCAGCTTCCCGGAGAATTTCCACACCGCAGGCATCTGCGCACTGCTGACGCTGATCGGTCTGTTCTTCACCGCAGTATTCTATACCCGCAAGATGAAGGGCGCCATCCTGTACGGCATCCTGCTGACCTGGATCCTCGGCATGATCTGTCAGGTGACCGGCCTTTACGTTCCGACGCCGGACGCAGGCTTCTATTCTCTGTTCCCGAGCTGGGGCATGACCGACTTCTCCAGACTGGGTCTGACCTTCGGCCAGTGCTTCAACGTGGATTTCAGCGCGGTTGGCATCGTAAACTTCATCGTTGTCATCTTCTCGTTCCTGTTCGTTGATATCTTCGACACCCTCGGCACGCTGATCGGTGTTGCCACTAAGGCGAAGATGCTCGATAAGGACGGCAAGCTGCCGGGCATCAAGCCCGCTCTGCTGGCAGACTCGATTGCAACCTCCGCAGGTGCAATTCTGGGTACTTCCACCACCACCACCTTTGTTGAGTCCGCATCCGGCGTTGCAGTCGGCGGCCGTACCGGCCTGACCGCTCTGGTTACCGGCATCCTGTTCCTTGTATCCACGCTGTTTGCACCGATCTTCACTGCCATCCCGTCCTTCGCAACCGCTCCGGCGCTGATCATGGTCGGCTTCCTGATGGTAGGCACCGTAACCGAGATCAACTTCGATCTGGACAACCTGACCGAGTCCATCCCGGCTTATCTCGCCATCATCGCTATGCCGCTGTTCTACAGCATCTCCGAGGGTATCTCTCTGGGCGTTATCTCCTACGTTCTGCTGAATGTTGCAGCCGGCAAGGGCAAGAAGGTTGCTCCGCTGATGTACGTTCTGGCAGTACTGTTCGTACTCAAGTACATCTTCCTTTAATTAAGAAATCGTAAAGATTGCAGAAGGCTGCCGAAGCTCGCTTCGGCAGCCTTTTTTGTATGGCATGAAAATCATGGTGAATATCAGAGGAAATACGCGAAAACAGTGGGGATTGCAGTTGAACGGTGTCGATACTTGACAGAAAACGTAGGAGTTGGTAAAATATAAAATGACTAAATTGGGGCAGTATACCCATTTATCCTATATCCGAAGGGAAGGAGGCAGCGAATATGACACAGCAGCGTAAAAAGTTCGGAAAAGGCGGCTTTACCCTCGTAGAGCTGGTGGTTGCACTGGTCATTCTGAGCATTCTGTTTGCCATCGCTGTACCGAGCCTTCTGGGGTATATCCATCTGTCACAGTTCCGAAAGAATGAATCGTACGCTAAGACCATGTATCTGTCGGCAGAATCCGAGCTGACCTACCTTCGTACCGGCGGTGAATGGGAGTCGTTCTGCAGTAAGGTGAAGAAGGAAGGCGTGCTGAATCAGTCGTTTGATGAGTCGGACGAGGACCGGAAAAAGCTGGTCGGCCGTATTTACGGCATTCGTCTGGATGCAGGCGAATACGCAGAAGGCGAGCTGTCGGGTGACGGTGCGCTCGTTGGTGCGCTTCTTTCGCAGGATACCTATGATAAAAGTGTGCTGAATGCTGCAATCTGCATCGAAATCGACGTGGAAAGCGGTCAGATTTATTCGGTTTTCTACGGCACAAACTGCAAGGGACTGTACTACGGATCGAATGAGGACAGCAAACCGGCGGATATGTCCGGCAGCTGGCTGGATATTGATTACAGCAAGCGCGGCCGCGATACGCGCCGGGAAGAACGGCTGGGCTATTACTCGGTTCAGGATGCAGTCAATGCTGTCAGTCTGGATGCGACTAAGCTGAAGATCACCTCGATCAATCTGGTAAACGGTGAAACTTTGTCGCTGAACTGGTCGAGCAATGTGAAGGATCAGGATCTGGATAAGGTTTATTACGAGGTCAAGCTGTACAGCAGTGAGGATAAAGCGCAGCTTCTGTCGATCAATATTCCGGGCAGAGATTTGAAAACGGGTTCGCAGTCGGTTGCGGTTACGACCGAGGATAATGCGACGAAGAATTATACCTTCCCCATGGAATATGACCGGACCGGCAAGCGGGCAACACTCGTGCTGGACGGTATGATGAATGCGAAGCTGTACGACCGGCTGGATAAGCTGTCCGCTGATAACAAAGCAGCCTTCCGGCAGAGCAGCGATACCAGCATCACGCGCTTCGGCGGCAAGCTGGAAACCCCGCTGAATGTTTACGCAGCCGTGCAGGTGTTTCCGGACCCGAACGCAGAAAACACCCGCGGTGAGGAGTATCAAAAGAGTGACGCTATCGAATCCAATAAGGCGAACACGCTTTTCGGTGACGGCACCCGGTCGGATAACAGCCGGTGCGAGATCGAAACCTTCCGTCATCTGTCCAATATCCGTTATATGGATACGACGGCGGCATTTGCCGTTACCGCGCGTTCACTGGACTGGATGAGCGACAGTGTAAAGGTTTACGGTACGGCAGCCCGCGGCGCACTTTCGGTTTCCACCGGCAAGGATATCGGCTTCCCGAGCATCCCTGCGCTGCGCAGCAATCAGACACTGGACGGCACAGGCGGTCTGCTGAACCGCATTGCCGGCGTGTTTACCGGCGGGAATGCCATCAGTAATCTCAAGCTGGATGAGATCTCGATTGCCGATGACGCAGAATATCTTGGTCTGTTTCAAAAAAACGCAGGCACGATCCATGATCTGCGCCTGCTCAATCCGCAGGTGAAGATCGCATCGGGCAAGCTCAAGGGTGTCGGCGCTGTCTGCGGTTACAGCAACGGTTCTTTGAAGGGCGATACCGTGGACGGCACCGAAGCCGAGGTGGAGGCTGCGCTGACTTCGGCACAGGCGCAGGGCATCGGCGGTGTGGCCGGTGTGATTGAGGTCAGCGATTCTAAGTCAGTAATCAAGCTGTCTGCATCGGGTACTGTAACCGGTACGCTGCCGACCGGCGGTACTGCGCGCGGTATCGGCGGTATTGCGGGCAGCCTGACAACAAACGGTGCCGCAGTCAAGACCCTGACCAACAGCGCCGCTGTAACGGGCAATCGCTCGGTTGGCGGCATTGCAGGCTATTTTTCCGGCAAGGATCAGGCCACGGGAAAAGATATGTCTGGCTGCAAAAATGAGGGCCTGATTCTCAGCAGCACAGCCGCAGATGATCATTCGCTGGCAGGACATTATATCGGCGGCATTGTCGGCTACGCGCATAAGGCGTCTCTTTCCGAATGCAGGAGCCGTGCCGGATATGCGGACAGTTATACCTATAAGCAGGAGGATAGAGACAGGCTGCGCGGCAGATATGTCGGCGGCATTGTCGGCTACGGCGAACAAAGTGTGCTGTATGACTGCGAGACCGAGGCAAACGGCTACGTTCTCGGCAGCGAGTATGTCGGCGGCATCATCGGTGCGCTGAATCAGTCTGATACGCAGACGGCACTGCTCAGTGAAAACGGCACCAGAACAACCGTTAACGCAAGCTATGTCATCGGCAATTCGTATGTCGGCGGCATCATCGGTGAGAATAAAGGCGGTTCGACGATCAAAAACTGCGTCAACACAGGTGTCGTTGCAGGATACAATGTATTTATCGGCGGTATTTGCGGTGCAAATGAGAACAATGCGGCCATCATAAACTGTGCAAGCTATGTTTCGGACACCAATAATGCGATCTACAGGCGTGTCACGGACTGGGGAGCCGTCGGCAGCTATGCGGGCGGTCTGACCGGCTACAACAGCGGCACGATCACCTTCAGCGACAAGGATAACGCAGTCTCCACTCGGAGTGTGGCGGGTATCGTCGTCGGCAGACACTATGTCGGCGGTCTGGTCGGCTATAACGACACGGACGGCACGATTGACATCAATTACACGCTCATCGGCGGCCGTGTTGCCGCAACCGGAGACTGTGTCGGCGGTCTGATCGGTCTGAATGCTTCGACAAAGCTGCTCGAGAAGAAGCTGACCATCAAGCCGAGCAGTGTGCAGGGACGGTACTATGTCGGCGGTGCGATCGGTGCAAATGTGGTCAATCCGGGAGAGGATGTCACGGTCAGCGGTCTCAAGGTCGATAACAGCCTTGGCACGGTCACTGCAGAGGCATTCTGCGGCGGTCTGATCGGTTATCAGCGCACCTACACGGAGAAAGACCGGGCAGGCGGAACGCTGTATGCGCTTCTGCCGGGCATCGCGGCAAACAACAGCAATGTGCCGGGAACGGTCAAGGCTTCTACCAATACGCATACCATCACCATCACAGCGGACGGCAACAGTGCAGGCAGGCTGTCTGCGGTTTCCAACAACATGACCATCCGCGCGTATGCGTATGCAGGCGGCATTATCGGCAGCTGTGAGCCGCAGACCCGGATGAAGGTGGAGCACTGCCTGAATGCAGGCGGCTTTGACCGTCCGGCAGAGGACACCTTCCCGGACAGTAAGCTGAAAACCGGTGTGGATATGGTGTCCTATCTGCAGGCGCAGAAGTACACGGATGCCGCGAAGGCGCTCTCCGATGAGCTGGGCGGCGGCGAGCTGCGTATTTCCGTCATCGGCGGTGTGATCGGCGTCAACGGTGAGAATCAGGTGATAGACCACTGTGCCAGCAAGGGCACGATGAACGGCCTGAATGCCATGGGCGGCGTGGTCGGTCTGAACGAGGGCATCATCCGCGACTGCACGCTCTCCGGCAGCATGGGCAGTGCAACGCAGGATTATATCGGCGGTATCGCGGGTCTGAATGTCGGCAGCAGGACGGCGGGCACGATTGAAAACTGCACGACCGAGAAAAACTGCACCGTCACCGGACGGAACACGGTCGGCGGCATCGTCGGCTATAATCTCAGCGGCGGCAGGATACAGAACAATACCAGCAGCGCCAATGTCAGCGGTGCAGGCCGTGTCGGCGGTATTGCGGGCGAAAACGGCGGTGCGATTACGCTTTCGAGCACACCGGCAGGAAAGCGCCGTGTCAACGGCAGCGGCAGCGGTGTCGGCGGCGTGATTGGCGTGAATACCGCAACCGGCACGCTCAGTCCGGCAAGCGGCAGCGTGCAGGGCGATGTCATTGCTGCGGATAACAAGCTGACCGTGCACGGCAGCAGTATGGTCGGCGGTATTGCCGGCATCAACCGCGGCACACTCGGCGGCACGAGCATCAACTGCCTGACCAATCAGGCGGCAGAGGTCCGTGCGGCGGCGGGCAGTGCAGGCGGCGTTGTCGGCGCGCAGGAGGGCACAAAGGCTGTTCTGCGGTACGCGAAGAATCTCGGTCAGGTGACCGCGAATGTCGGTGCGGCAGGCGGCATTGTCGGCATGAACAGCGCGGGCAGCACGGTCGAGAGCTGTATCGGCAACGGCAGTGTCACCAGTAACGACGGCTATGCAGGCGGCGTTGCCAGCGAAAACTACGGTACGATCAGGAGCTGCAGCGTCGGCACGGACAACAGGGTAACGCTTATCACCCGCAACAAGACTGCGGCAGGCGCGATTTGTGCGGTAAACCACAAGGGCGGTACGGTTCAGGGAGCGACACTCGGCGATCATATCACGATTTCCGGCAGTGCATTCATTCTGGGTGCTGTTGTCGGAGACAACAGCGGTACGGTCACTGCAACCGAGGTTTCGCAGCAGCCGACATACAGCGTTTCCGCAAGCACGCTGCAGGTCGGCGGTGCAGTCGGCATCAATCGAGCGGGCGGTACGGTCAGCAAGGTGAAGGTCACCTCGGATTTTGAGAAATTCACGAAGTATACCTATCTCGGCGGTGTAGTCGGTCAGAATAATGCAAGCGGCAAGGTAACCGAATGCACGTATTCCGGCACGATCGACGAAGGAAAGAGCGCGGTCGGCAACTGCTACGGCGGCATTGCCGGACTGAACGGCGGTCTGCTGCAGGGCAGCACAGTTTCCAGGCTGACGCTGACGGCGGATGGTGTGTACACCGCAACCTCCACCAGCTCGGCGGCAGAGAAGGAACGCCTGTCCTCGCATATCGGCGGCATTGCAGGCAAGAATGATACGACCGGCATCATCGAGCAGTGCTACATAGACAATACCGGAACCGGCACGATCACGGTCAAAAACGGCATGGTCGGCGGTGTGACCGGCTATAACAAGGGCACGATCACCATGTCCGGCGATAAGAGCACCGAAACCTTGATGGAAAATGTCAGCAAGGTGAGCGACCTGCTGTCCAATGCCGAGGCACAGAAGCTGTCTGCGGATTCCACTTGGGTAAAGTGGGCAGACCGGACGGATGTGGAAAGACTATCCTACAACGGCGGCAGCAAGAGCGTAGCGGCAGACCGCACCATGCAGATCATCGTATCGAGCAACGGCAACCTTGGCGGCGTGGCGGGTTACAACGCGCCGACCGGTGAGCTGAATCGCTGCGTCAGCGGCAGCTGGCTGCTGGTCAACAAGTCGGACGGCATCGGTGTCGGCACCGGCGGTATTGTCGGCATGAACGAGAGCGAAAAGGACCTGTCCTATCTGCTCAATCAGGCGTTTGTCGGCCGCCAGCTGGCAAACGGCGCGACCAGCCGATTTGCAGGCGGTATCATCGGCACACAGACCAACCAGACCACAAGCGACTGGACGATCGAGAACTGTATCAATTATGGTACGGTGTACGGCTATCTGTCGCACTACTCGGGCGGTATCGTCGGCCAGTGGACCAATAACGGCGGTACGATTGAGAACTGCTACAACTACGGCAATCTGCAGACCACGTATGAAACCGGCTGGGTCGGTGCATCCGGCGGTATCGTGGCACAGCTGTATCATGCGGCCTCCGGTCAGGATTTCAATATCATCAGCTGTCAGAATCACGGCAGCGTTTTTGGCCGGGATGGTGCAAACTATTATCATTGGGAGAACGGCAAGAGGGTCAAGGACTGCGCGAACGACAGTGCGGGCATCCTTGGCAACGTTACGGTTTATACGACGTATGATATAAATGCTGCACAGAAGTTCACCATTAACGTTTCGGATTGTGTCAATGCGCCGGGCGTTAAGATCTATTCATCCTCCATGGCCTCCGGTATCGTGGGTTACTTCTCAACAGATACGGCAAGCAGCAAGAACGGCGGTCCAATCGGCACTTCGACCGCAAATATCGTGCTGAATATCGACCGCTGCCGCAACTATGCGGAAACACTGGTCGGCGGCAACAATTATATCGCCGGCATCTTTGGCGACCGGTATAAGGACGGCACTGTGGCGCAGGATAATACTTATATCCAGAACTGTTACTCGGTCATCGGTTCGGATGCGGGTACCAGTACAGGCATCGTATCGCTGAATAACGCCAGCCTGAGCAGCTCCCTGAGCGGTGATAAGGTGGGAAACAATTATTATTTCTTTGATACATGGGGCTTGACGAACACTGCCGGACGAATCTTTGACAGCAGTAATACGCGCAATGAATCACGAAAGGGATTTTCCCGCATGGTTGCCTATGGATACTGGGCAGGCAGTGACGGAAAATGGGCGAATAAGAGCTTTGCCGCCATTGCCGGTCCGCAGCTTGGCGTGATCGACTATACAGACAACCGGATGTATTACAATGTAACAACGGCAAACTCTACGATCGATGAGCATGGCATTATCCGTACGAATATCAATGGTTCTGACCAAATTACGGGACGGATTTTGTTCACCATGCCGGATACACCAACATATAGAGAGATTGCACAGACGAATGGACACGGTGCTTCGTGGCTGCGCCCGCTGCTGTATCAAAAGAATACGGTGTTCAACACAGAGCAAAAGCTGTTTGATGAGTATGTTCGAGAGAACTATCGCGACATGGAGCACGACCAAACCGACAAAAAGCTGGATGCCTCGTTCATGGTCGATTTGAAACAGCAGACAGACGGCAGTTTCGATGTATCCATCGAGGATACGGACCGTCCTTTGTACTACGAGGGTACAGTGCTCGTTGATGACAAGGAAGTACTGTCCAATCTGCGCTTTATCCCGAACCGAAAGGGGCAGGGACAGTGGGACCCGAAGCTGAACGGCACGCAGGCGTACGGCTCCGGTACGACCAGCGGTTCGTTCCAGCTGCCGGCAAGCCTTGCGGCAGACACAGCAGGCAAGACCATTACATTGTCGGTTCGTGCTGTCAGTCTGTTTGAGGATACCGCGCCTTCTGCATGGAAAACTGCGGCGACGCAGGATGTGTCGGTGCTGCCGACACCGGATGTCAATATCCGACTGGTGAGCCATTGGAACAATGGCGCTAAATACCAGATCTCGCTGAAAAACCTTGCGGATTATGCGGTCTTCAGCAACTGGAAGGTTACCTTCAGGCTTGGCTCGCAGACCGTGACCATTGATCAGAACAACCATACCGCCGAGATCAACGGCGATGATTTGAAGGAGCTGATCGTCACGGCAGCGGCGGGCATTACGAACGGCATTCAGCCGGCCTCCGTGACGGATACCATCCCGACCGACACGCCGAAGTACAAGCCGGACGGCAGTATTAACAATCTGTCGGTATCGTACTCGGGCAGTACGGTAGATGATTGCACGGTCACGGCTGCACTGACGGTCAACGAGCCGCAGATGGAAACACCGCCGATTTACCGTATCGAGGTGCTCGGCACGGTTGGCACAAATGAGTATGTGTTTGCGTATGAGGATGTGCTGACCTCGGCGGGCAACACGGTTACGGCAAACTTCCGCGACCTGCCGAAGGAGTATTTCGCGGAGAATGTCACAAATCGTCGGGTGCGTGCATGGTACGCCGCCTCCGGTCTGGGACCGGTTTACACCTATGGTGATACCCGGCAGACCGGCGATGCGTCTGTTACGCTGCGGACTTACAGCGCAGAGGGCGTTCAGCAGCAGGACAAGATCATTTACAGTCATGTCCTTGGCCACGCGAATGACTTTGCAAACTACATTAGAACCGCGGCGCTGAACATCAAGCCGCTGACGGCGCCGGAGCTGAACGACCCGGTACTGATGCAGGAAGATAACGGCAGTATCAGCTACCGGTTCTCGTGGACGCAGCCCGGGCAGGGGACTGCAGTGCCGCACTACAGCGTCAAGCTGACCGGTATTACCGCGGCAGGCGCAAGAATCGGCATTCCGGTCAACGAGGTTTACGGTACGCAGGAGAATCCGAATACTTCCCAATCGTTCACCATCAGCGCGGACGACTGGCAGTACGCCGAGGTTGAGCTGACCGTTACCCGTCTGGGACAGGCATACGGCGAGGTTGGCCTGAGTACGACGAAGAAGTACGCTGTCAAGCAGCGCCTCGAGCGTCCGGGACAGCCGTCGGTAACCAACCCGGATACCAACGAGCTGGAATACACCATCGGTTGGAGCGCCATCGGCAGCGAAAACGGCTGTGCAGGCTATCAGATTTATGTGCAGCCGGAGGGCGAAACGGCCGCTGCCCTGGGTGCGCTTGTGCCCGTCAGGGGCGGCACCTGCTCGGTAAGCCGCAGTCTGGAAGATTACGCCGGCAAGACCATCGACCTCTATCTGGTGGCGGTGGCTGCTGACGATTCCGGTTACGCGGACAGCCCGAACGGTATCGTGTACACGATGACCGTGCCGAAGCGTCTGGATACGCCGAGCGTCAAGTGGTCGTACAACTGGAATGCGGCAGCAAACAACCCGATTCCGGCGGCCGGTTTCCGGAGCGGCGGCCTGCAGGTCACCGTTACGCCGAAAACCGGCACGAACAGCGTACCGCCCGGCGGCAGTACCTATCTGCTGCGGGCAAAAATCACCGGAACGGACGGCACAACGGTGGCTTACCCCGTTTCCGCAATGAGCGAAAGCGGCGGCAGCTACGTCTGCAGCCTGACCGATCTGAATACGAAATATGCAGGCTGTTCTGTACGGTTTGAGGCCCGTATCTCGCAATCCGCCGGACAGGTAAGCTCGGTCTGGGTATCGAGCGGCGATGTGGTATTCCCGCGTGTGAAGCTGGAAGCACCGAGCGCGTCGCTGGCAAACGTGAATGAGACGCTTGCGGTCAGCTATGGTCCGATGAATCGTCTTATCAATACGGCAGAGTGGGCTGCACAGCTTACCGCGCTCTCGTGGGACGAGGTGGCAGACGCTGACCTGTATCGGATTGAATTGACCGATAAGGACGATAATTCCACGACGGTTACCGTCGATATGAGCGGGAACCTGCCGGAGATTATCATAAATGGTCAAAATACGTTTGCAGTTGCAGGGGATGACTGGTATACTGTAAAACAGGGCAGTGCGGTCAACGGCAGATACAGCCTTACCAATGGCAGCATTCGTTATTACAGCTATCAGCCGGATACCATGCTGCAGGTGAAGAACGGCACATTTACATTGAAGCTGCCTAACATTTTCTCCGTGGTAACGCACGAGAATCAGACCCTGCAGCTGACGAATGGTATACAGATCAGCAGGGTAACTGTCATTGCGGACAGCAAGAGCGACCGTTATACGGACTCCGATCCTGCTGAGCGCAAATTTTAGTTACGAAGGGAGGCGGCAGACATGAAGCGGATACGTCAGGGCTGGAACACCCTGCGGCGCAGCAGGCGAAGCGGTGTTTCGCTGATCGTAGCACTTTGTGCTGTCGCCGTCCTGATCGGACTTTCGCTCAGTATCGTGTATTCCTCCTCCATGCTGCTCTCGCGGGCCAACCGCAAGATCGGCAGGGAACGCTGTTATCAGCTGGCGCAGTCCTTTGCACAGGTACTGGACAGCGAACTGCAGGAATACAAAACAATAAAACCGGAATTAGATACCAATTTTGCGCCGGAAGGCTGTTTCTACCGTGAAGTGAACAACATTTTAGCGGAAGATACGGGATTGGGTATTTACGATCCGGACCGTTCGGATGAAACCACTGCCTGCTATAATGCGGGTTCGACCGAGGATAACTACGGCAGGATTACGATTTTGCTCCGTGATGTTACCGATGCGCAGGACCCGATCACAGGCGATACCTTTGCATACGATGCTCGTGACAAAGGCACCGAAAAGGCAGAGCAGACAACCTTTAACAGACATCAGGTTTGGGTAGGCGTCAAGGCGGAAAAGGGAGCGGACAGCTACATGTACACCACAGAATACCGCCGAAAGGACAGTTTTCAGCCGATCTACACATGGGAAGGGGAAGTCGGCGTCAGCGGACAGTTCCCGGTCTACTGGGTAAACGGCCGCTTTTGCCGAAGTGCCAACGGCGAGGAGCCGGTAGAACCCAAGGTCATTGGCGAGGGCAAGGATGCCCGCACGGAGTATGTGGAGATCAGCTACACCTATGATATCAACAATCCAACGTACAGCCGATACGAACCCATCCACAAGCCGGCAGCCCGGACAACCGGAGGTGCAGCCGATGAATAGACTGATTCGCGTGCTGCGCGACCGCCGGGGCGAATCCATGGTGGAAATTCTGGTTTCCACGGTGGTGTTCATGCTGCTGCTGGGCGCGCTGAACGGCGCAGTCGGCTTTGCCTCAAATGCGCAGCGCAAGTCGGAGCAGCTCCGCAGGGACGCGACCGAACTGCAGGAAAGCGTGCGCGGGAGTGCAGAAGTCGCGGACGGCGAAGCTGCCGCATACGATTTTAAGGTAACGACGTCGGACGGCGAAGATACCGATATTGACGCCTTCCGCGTAAAGGTAAAAAAGCAGACCGTAAACGCCAAAACCGAGAACGGCAAAACCGTGCCCTTCTACCGGTTTGCGAAGGGAGAGTGACGGCATGAAACGCATTCGCTCAATCCTGCGCGGCCGGGAAGGCATGACACTGGTGGAGCTTGTGGTCGGCGCCGGACTGCTGTGTCTGGTCATCGGCGTATTCAGTGCGTCGCTGCGGCCGGCGGCCGAGGTATCGCGCCGCACGCAGGAGCTGAACAGCGCCGAGCTGATCGCGGACGACCTGCTTGAAACCGTGCGCAGCAAGGTGGAGACCGCCACGGATTACATCAAATGCTACGATAACGGCGCGGACGTAACGAATAAAACCGGTTCGTCCGAAGGCTCGGCGATCGAGTTTGGCTATGAGACCGAACAGGGATATAACGCGGCGGAGCTGCTGACGGCAGACGGCTGCGGACCAACCAAAATCGTGATTGCCGATAAGGACTCCGGTGAGCAGCCTCGGGTGGAAAAGGGTTATCTTGTCGAGCGCTATTATAAAGACGGCTACAGTCAGGATGCGGACGGCAATCCCATTGCCCGAGCCATGACGAAAACCTACGCAGAGGGCTTTTATATGGGGCTGCGCGCCGGACTGCATTTCAAAATCGACGAAGCAAAGCACACCGTTACCGCCACCGTGACAATTTACCGCGATAAGGATTTGACCGATAAAATCTATTCGGATTCGCTCATTATCGACCTGCGGTACGATATTTCGGTGAAAACCGGGGTAACGGCAACGAAAAAGCCGGCATAACGGCAATACCATATGTGTAACTCTGCGGAGCACCGCCGCGGTTTACAGAAATAGAAAAACAAAAATAAAATTGGAGGAATAAGATCATGATGGAAAAAATGATCGCGCTGCAGCAGAAGCGCCGCAGCAAGAAGGGCGGCTTTACGCTGGTAGAGCTGATCGTGGTTCTGGTTATTCTGGCGATTCTGGCAGCACTGCTGATTCCGGCTCTGACTGGTTACATTAATAAGGCTAAGGAGAAGTCTCTGATTGCTGAAACACGTCAGGTAGTAATGGCTGCTCAGACTTTGTATGATGAATACTACGGTACGCTGGCGGCAGATGCTACTCCGGTAACTGAGCCGGGTTCGACTGCAGGTAAGTTCACTATGGACAATATTAAAACACTTTCTGAAGTTACAGGAACGATTAATAAGGTAACTGTTTCTGGCAATAAGATTTCTACCGTTGAATATACTCGCAATAAGAAGAAATGCACTTATACCCAGACTGATGGTCAGTATGCAGTAACTGATGTTAAATGATTAACCGCACCGAACGCCACGGACCGACTGCGCCGATCAAATACGGCGCAGTAAGCTGGTGGCTGACGGTGGTGTGTGTGATCCTTCTGGCTGTGATCGCGGCGGCGGGCAGCGTGCTCGGTCTGCTCTATCGGGCAGACGCGCATGTGGCGCTCGGCAATGCAAAAACGGTGCGTATGGCGCTATACGCCGCCTCGATCGAGGCCTACGGCGAAAACCGTCCCTTCACGGACTCCGCCCATGAGGGCGGGGTCTCGGAGGCGGTTTACAACGAGGTGCTGACAGCCTGCAAGGTGCCCGGTGATTTCTGGGTGCTGCAGACCGACGAAAACGGCTATACCGTACAGCAGATGATCTACACCGAAGGGGATTTCACCGTAACCTACACCGCCGATCCGGTCACTTGGAACGTGTCCGTCGGTGTTGACCTGATTCATGCCGCCGCAGCACAGTGAACGCACGGTGCGCGTTCGCCGTCGGACGGTATGGCGGGTCACAGCCCCTTAACAGTTAAGAGGCTGTGACCTGCCATGCGGTTTTCTGCATGGTAGATTCTATTTGTAAAAAATCATTCCAAACCAACCCAAACGAGGAGGAAACCAATGCTTTACATTGCCTATGCTGTATTATGGCTGTTACGGTTTGCATTGGGCGCATGCGTATTCAGCTTTCTCGGAGTGGTGGTATGGCGCCTGCCGCGCAGAGAGAGCGTGGTGAAGGGACGCAGTCACTGTCCGGTGTGCGGGCGCACGCTGTCGGCGGCGGAGCTGCTCCCGTGCCTGAGCTTTCTCCTGCAGGGCGGCAAATGCCGCGGCTGCGGTGCAAAAATCCCCGCAAGGGATTTCTGGATCGAGGTGCTCGGCGGCTTGTGCTCCTGTGCCTGTGCATATGCCTTCGGCGGCGAGACCGCACAGGCGGCGCTGGCGTTCGTCGTGCTCGGTATTCTGACGGTCGTGGCGCTCATGGACATAGACACGCTTGAAATCTACGACCGGTTTCCGGCGCTGCTGTTTGTCTGCGGCATCGCTGCGCAAATACTTATCCCCAGCCTGGGGATAAAA
This sequence comes from Butyricicoccus sp. AM78-15b2TA, assembly GCF_027665985.1. Lineage (NCBI taxonomy): Bacteria > Bacillati > Bacillota > Clostridia > Eubacteriales > Butyricicoccaceae > Butyricicoccus > Butyricicoccus sp. AM78-15b2TA. The sequence continues at coordinate 35,660 of NZ_JAQEHY010000003.1, read as the reverse complement.
TCGCGGCTGATCGGCTGCGTGATCGTCAGTGTGCCGATGCTGCTTCTGGCGCTCATCGTGCCCGGCGGCTTCGGCGGCGGTGATATCAAGCTGATGTTCGGCGCGGGATTTTTTCTCGGCGCAAAGCTGACGGTCGTTGCCGCGTTCATCGGCATTCTGCTCGGCGGCGGCTTCGGCGCGCTGCTGCTCGCCCAAAAGAAGGCAAACCGGAAAAGCCAGTTCGCATTCGGTCCGTTTTTGTGCATCGGCATTGCGATCGCCATGTTTTTCGGAGAAACGATTGCGGACTGGTATATGGGATTATTGTAATGAATGGAGAGGAGGGTCAGCATGGCTGCATCCAACAACCGCAGGCTGACCGTCACGGTCAAACCGAACAGCGGTCACACGCTGTTCCGCTACACGGCAAAGGACATAGACGGAAAGATAGTCCGCGGCACAATGGAGGCTGCGGACTATGACACGTTGTATACCCAATTACTCGCTCAGGGGCTGTATCTGCAGAGTGCGACCCGCCGCGGTGCGGGCCGCAAGCCGCGCACCCTGCGTCCGCAGGAGCTGAGCGACCTGTGCCGTCAGCTGTCCACGCTGCTGGCTTCGGGTGTCAGTCTGGTGCGCGCGCTGACGATCATCTCGCAGGATGAGGGCATCAGCGCAGGTCTGCGCCGCATTTACGAGAATGTTCTGGGTGAGGTGCGGAAGGGCTCCAGCCTGTCCGCCGCACTCGAGGCGCAGCAGGTGTTCCCAACGCTCATGCTCGGCATGATCCGCGCAGGCGAGGGCAGCGGCAAGATAGATCAGGTCGCGGAGCGGCTCGCCATCCACTATGAGAAGGCGCACCAGATGAACCAGCAGGTCAAGTCGGCGCTCATGTACCCGATGATCCTTGCGATTCTGGCGGTCGCGGTCGTTATCGTTATCGTAACCTTCGTGCTGCCGCAGTTCAGCGATCTGTTCTCCACAATGGATTCGCTGCCGGGCGTTACGCTGGCGCTGATGGCGTTTTCCGGTTTTATGGTTACCAAATGGTATCTGATGATACTGGGTGTCGCAGCTGTGGTCATGGTTATCCGCTCGCTGCTGCGCATTCCGGCCGTCCGGCTGGAAATGGACCGGCGAAAGCTCAAAATGCCGGTTTTCGGTCCGCTCAATCAGGTTATCTGCACGGCGCGGTTCGCGCGAACCATCAGCAGCCTGTACTCGAGCGGTCTGCCGATCGTCACTGCACTGCAGACCGCCCGTGATACCATCGGCAACGCCTACATCGTTTCGCAGTTCGGTGACGTGCTTGTGCAGGTGCGTTCGGGCGTCAGCCTGTCCGCCGCCCTCGAGACGGTGGATGGCTTTCAGCGCAAGCTGTGCAGCAGCATCGCAGTTGGTGAGGAGACCGGCCGTCTGGACTCCATGCTGGATTCCATTGCGGATTCGATGGAGTACGATGCACAGCAGGCGAGCAAGCGTATGATGACCATTCTGGAGCCGATGCTGATCGTGCTGATGGCGTTTGTGGTCGGCTTTATCATTATCGCGGTCATGTCGCCGATTATCGGCTCGTACAGCGCGATAGAGAGTTCGGGGAACGTATAACCTCGGAAACGTGTAAACCTCACAAAAGGGGAGAAATGAGAATGAACACAACCGTTTTGGCGCTGCAGGAGGAGCAGGTGCTTGTCGCGGTCGGCAAGTCCGGCGCGCAGCCTTCCGTGCAGGCGCTTTACAGTGCCCCCGCACACGGCGGCGGCATGGAAAACTGGGAGAAGGCGATAGGCGCACTCTGGCAGCAGCACAGGCTGCCGACCCGCGGCATCACGCTCGTCCTGCCGGATGAGGCGGTTGCCACCAAGACTATCACCGCACCGAGCATGCCGGAAAACAAGCTGGAGGAGCTTGTGCGGCACGAAATGCGTCCGCGGGAGGATCAGCTTGTGGCGGCGGACTATGTGCCGCTCGGCACAGATGCCGAAGGCCGTCAGCAGCTGTTCTGCGCTGCCTGCCGCAAGGAAACGATGGAGGAATACCTTGCAATGACCGATCGGCTCGGTCTGCGCCTGGAAAACGTTACCGTTACCATGGCAGGACGGCTCAAGCTCCTGCATGCCATGCAGCCCATGCAGGGCAAGACCTGTATCTGGCTGTGCTTTGAGGGCAGCAGCGTGCTTTCGCTGCTGGTCGAGAACGGAGAGTACCGTTATTCCAGTCGCAACCGTATTTTCAGTGAGCCGGGCACGGTGGATTTCGGCACTGAGATGACACGGGATGTCTCCGGTACGATGCAGTTCCACACGGCAAGCCGCTCGGGCGGCACGCTGACCGATGTGTATTACGCCGGCTGCTCGGATGATGATTTCGAGGTGTGTCTGGCGGGTATCCGCGGTCTGGGTCTGGAAGTGAGCCGTCTGCCCGAATGCCGTGCGTTCCGCGCCCTGCCGAACGGCGAGCGGCTGAACGACTGGCTCGGCTGTGCCGAGGCTTTGATTCGCACCGTGCTTCGTGCAAACAAGGAGCTGGATCTGCTCCGCAGCTATCGGCGTTTGTCCCGCGGCAGCAAAAAGCAGACCGACCTGCTGCACAGCTTCTACACACCGATTGCGGTGTGTCTGGTGGTGTGCGCTGCGGTCTGGTGTGTGTTCTTGCGGATGAACAGCAGCCTGAGCCACAGGACCGACGACATCAACGACTGGCTGAACGATCCGACTGTGATCGAGCAGTACAACGAGGCTGCCGAAAAGCAGCAGCGCAATGACAATCTGGTGCAGGGACTGCAGCAGGTGCGCAATCTGACGGACGCGCTTGCCACCTATCCGCAGGTGGACAGCACCCTGATGAGCAAAATCGGTGCGGCAGGCGGTGCTCAGGTCAGCATGGTGCTGACCGGCTACGATGCGGCTACCGGCGCGCTGCAGTTCGATGCACAGAGCGGCAGCGTTATCGACATTCCGAGCTATGTGCTCAAGCTGCAGAAAACCGGTCTGTTCCGCAAGGTGGACTACACCGGCTATACCTATGAGGACGGCGTGTACGTTCTCAGCCTGAACTGTATCCTGCTGGGAGAGGAGGCAGCCGAATGAACATCGTTGTAACCGAACGTGATAAAAAGCTGCTCCGGCTGGTGGCCTGTCTGGCGATAATCGTCATTTTCGGCATGTATCTCATCCGTCCTGCGATGAAAAATCACGAAACGCTGCAGAACGAGTATGACGCCGCCGAACAGAAGCAGCAGGAATATCAGACGCAGATTGCCGCACTCGCGACGATTGACGATATTATCGCGCAGAATGAAGCCGCGCTGAACACGGCAAGCGAAAAATACTACAAGGGCGATCTGGAAACCCGTCAGATGGACGATATCATCACGGGTATCGCGCTCGAGAACGGACTGTTTCCGCAGTCGCTGACGCTGACGGAGGCCGCTCCGGGTGCGGTCAGCGCGTATCTCGCCGAGCAGGAAGCAGCGCAGACGGACGGCAGTGCGGACACCTCGTCCGATACGGAATCCGCCGATTCGACCGATGATACATCGGCAGCGCTGGTGCAGCCGGTCAACTGCGTTTACATCGGCACTGCGACTATCTCGGCGCAGGGCGCCGTAACCCAGTGGCTGAACTTTCTCGATGAGGTAGAGCACAGGTACAAGGGTCTGCGCGTGACCAATTTCAGTATTGCAGACTATGATTATGTGGAGAACAACACGCAGGCGGTCAGCACCAATCTGATCACCGGCACGCTGGAGATCTATATGTGTGTCAGCGACAAGGAGGCGGACGCATGAAAACCAATTTGCGTATCGGCGAAGTGCTGATGGAGCGCAATTACATCACGCAGGAGCAGATGGAGCAGGCGCTCGCCTACCAGAAGGAGCACCGTGAAAAGCGAGTCGGTCAAATCCTGATCGAGCTGGGCTTTGTCACCGAGACGCAGGTGATCGAGGCGCTGGCTGCCCGTCTGGGACTGGAAATTGTGAGCATCGGACAGATGCAGGTCGATCTGACCGCTGTCCGCATGATTCCGCGCGAGCTGGCGGAAAAGCAGAACCTGCTTGCGGTCGGCTTTGCGGACAAGAGCCTCGAGGTCGTGACGAACGATCCGCTGAACTACTTTGCCTTTGAGGAAGTGCGCCAGCTGACCGGCTGTCAGGTGGTCATCCGCCTGAGTGAAATGGGTCCGCTGCAGAGCGCGATTCGCTACTATTACGCCGAGGTCGGCGCGCAGCAGGCGGCACAGACCGCCAACGAGGACTTTGCAGAGCGTAATGTGGAGATGCTGCAGGTCGAAGAAAGCGAAAGCGGTGATCCGGAAGCGCCGATCGTCAAGCTGCTCAACAGTCTGCTCGACCGTGCAATCAGCACCGGCGCGAGCGACGTGCATATCGAGCCGTTTGAGGGCAGCACGCGCGTGCGCATGCGTATCGACGGCACGATTGTTGATTATGTAACGCTGCAGCGCAGTGTACATCAGCCGCTGATCGCGCGAATCAAGATCATGGCGAACCTCGATATTGCCGAGCGCCGTCTGCCGCAGGACGGTCATTTCCGTATCCGTGTGGGACAGAGCGAGTACGTCAACATCCGTGTATCGCTGCTGCCGACCGTGTTCGGAGAAAAGGCCGTGCTGCGAATTCTGGCAACGGCCGGTCAGGTCGATTACGCCGGCCACTTCGGCATGGATGACGAAAGCTATGCAAGGTTCCTGCCTATGCTCAACTCACCGAACGGCATTATTTATATCACCGGTCCTACCGGCTCGGGTAAGTCCACTACGCTGTACATGGTGCTCGAGTACCTGTCGCACCGGCAGGTGAATATCTCCACGGTTGAGGACCCGGTGGAGAAGAACGTGCCGAGCATCAACCAGACGCAGGTCAATCCGGTTGCCGGACTGACGTTTGAGTCCGGTCTGCGCGCACTGCTGCGTCAGGACCCGGATATCATCATGGTCGGTGAGACCCGTGACGGCGAAACCGCCGGTATTTCGGTTCGTGCGGCCATCACCGGTCATCTGGTGCTGAGTACGCTGCATACCAACGATGCGGTCTCGAGCATCGTCCGTCTGGCCGATATGGGCATCGACCACTATCTGATCGCAAATTCGCTGATCGGTCTGGTCGCGCAGCGACTGATGCGTAAGGTGTGTCCGCACTGCGGCAGAGAGGTCGCAGTTACGCCGCAGGAGCAGGCGCTGCTCGGCAAGGATATCACGACCATCAAGCGCGGCACAGGCTGTGCGCACTGCAACGGCACCGGCTACCGTGGCCGTATTGCCGTGCATGAGATCGTCACGATCGACCGCAATATCCGCCGCATGATCAGCCGCGGCGCCGAAATCGAGGAGATCGAGGCCTATGCGCGGGAACAGCAGGGCATGCGCAGCCTGAAGGATAAGGGTCTGGAACTGGTAAAACAGGGTGTTACCACCCCGGAGGAGCTGCTCAGGATCGCATATTACGCATAACCGGAAACCGCTCTGTATCAAAAGATACAGAGCGGTTTTTGTGATTGTGAGCATGATTGCAGAACAAAATACGCATAAATGAACGTGCGTTCACTGTTGATTGGCTCCCCGGAGCCGAAAACTTTTCCTTTACATTCTTATCTCAAGCGGGTATAATACCCCTTGATGGATGGCATTCCGCAGAGCGGAAGCTATACCTTGTCACAACATGTTTTTCAAATTTTTCCGACAGTGATTTTACGTTGCGTCACACCACAGAAAGCGGGTGACAGCATGAACATTGGCATTGTTGGAGCAGGAAAAGTCGGCTTTTCCTTCGGCAGACTGCTTGCCGAAAAAGGCGTGCGGATATCCGGCTATTACAGCCGCAATTCCGACAGCGCAAGAGAAGCTGCAGAATTTACAAATTCCGGACACTATACCGACCTGGGCAAACTCATCGAAGATAGTGACGCGATTTTCATCACCGTTCCGGATAATGCGATCACCGAGGTGTATCGGCAGGTCGCAGAATTTGAAATTCAGGACAAGTATATATGTCATTGCAGCGGCGCCTGCACAGCCGAGGAAGCCTTTCCGGGTATTCACGCGCAGGGAGCCTATGCAATATCCATTCATCTGCTATTTCCGATCAGCAGCAAGTATAACTGCTGGCGGGAGCTGGCAGGTGCTTTTTTTTGCGTCGAGGGAGACGCACAGGCGGTCGAGGTCTTTGTGCCGCTGTTGCGCGGACTGGGGCTGCAGGTGCAGACCATTTCGCCGGAGAGCAAGGCGCAGTACCACCTCAGCTGTGCACTGGCGAGCAACTTTGTCTGTGCACTCGTGCAGCGCAGCGCAGAGCTGCTGAGCGGCTGCGGATTCTCCGAAACGGACGCACTGCACGCGCTTGCGCCGCTCATGCGGAGCAATCTGGCGCATGTGATCGAGCACGGTGCCGTCTCAGCGCTGACCGGACCCATTGAGCGCGGCGACACACAGACCGTGCAAAAGCATCTGTCGTGCCTGACGGAACGAGACGACCGGCAGCTTTACGCGCTGCTGGGACTCGAACAGGTCAAAATGGCACAGGAAAAACATCCTGAGCAGGATTACGGCACGCTTGCCGCCCTGCTGAACAGGGAAAAGGAGCAGAAAGAATGAAGAACACAGTGAGCACATTTCTCTCGATGAAGCAAAACGGCGAACGCCTCACCGAGATTACCAGCTACGATTACACGACCGCCAAGCTGGTGGAAAAAGCGGGCATCAACGCCATTCTGGTGGGCGATTCGCTCGGCATGACCATGATGGGTTATGACACGACCCTGCCGGTTACGATGGAGGACATGATCCACCACAGTGCCTGCGTCGTGCGCGCGTGCGAGAACACCATGGTCATCATGGATATGCCGTTTATGAGCTATCAGGCATCGGTTTCCGAAGCCGTGCGCAACGCAGGCCGGCTGATGAAGGAAGCGCGTGGCCATGCAGTCAAGCTGGAGGGCGGCGCAGCCGTTGCCGAGCAGATTCGCGCGATTACAGACGCCGGCATTCCGGTGCAGGCACATATCGGCATGACGCCGCAGAGCGTCAACGTGTTCGGCGGCTTTAAGGTACAGGGCAAGGGCGAGGATGCGGCAAAGCGGCTGCTCGAGGATGCCTTTACCGTACAGGAGGCCGGTGCATTTTCGGTCGTGCTCGAGTGCGTACCGCCCAAGCTGGCGGCGCTCATCTCGAAAAAGCTGACCATCCCGACTATCGGCATCGGCGCGGGCGCAGGCTGTGACGGACAGGTATTGGTTTATCAGGACATGCTCGGCATGAACATGGACTTTACGCCCAAGTTCGCCAAGCAGTTCGACAATATCGGTGAGCGCATGGTGGATGCGTTCCGCACTTACATGAACGAGGTGCAGAACGGCACGTTCCCGACCGAAAAGCAGAGCTTTGTCAAGTCTGACTGCAGCGATGAATATCTCGCCAAACTCGACGCTGAATTTTGAGAGAAACAGGAGCATATACAATGAAAATCGCAACAACCATCGCAGAAGTACGCGCACAGGTGCGCGAGTGGAAACAGCAGGGTCTGACCGTCGGTCTGGTGCCGACCATGGGCTATCTGCATGAAGGACACGCCAGTCTGGTCAAAACGTCCGTGCAGCAGTGCGACCGCACGGTAGCGTCCGTGTTCCTCAATCCGACCCAGTTCGGTCCGGGTGAGGATCTGGAGACCTATCCGCGTGATTTTGAGCACGACTGTGCACTGCTGACCGAGTGCGGCTGTGACATGGTGTTCCATCCTGAGGTGTCTGAGATGTACCCGGACGGCTTTGCCACCTTTGTTGAGGTGCAGTCCGAAATGCCGCGCCAGCTGTGCGGCAAGACCCGTCCGATTCATTTCCGCGGCGTGTGCACGGTCGTTTCCAAGCTGTTCAACATCGTAACGCCGGATAAGGCGTTCTTCGGTCAGAAGGACGCACAGCAGCTGGCGATCATCCGCCGTATGGTGCTCGACCTGTCCATGGGTATTGAGATTGTCGGCTGCCCGATCATCCGTGAGGCGGACGGTCTGGCGAAGTCCTCGCGCAATACCTATCTGAGCGCAGAGGAGCGCAAGGCGGCGCTTGTGCTGTCGCGCGCTGTAAAGCTCGGTCAGGAGCTGGTACAGAACGGCGAGAAAAACGCGGATGCAATCGTCAATGCCATGCGTGCGCTTATCGAGCAGGAGCCGCTCGCACGTATTGATTACGTTTCCGCAGTGGACGGTCTGACCATGCTGCCGGTGCATGAGATCAACGGCGGCGAACTGGTCGCTATGGCGGTCTATATCGGCAAAACACGCCTGATCGACAACTTTTCGGTGGAGGGTTAAGCCATGACAGTACAGATGCTCAAGGGTAAAATTCACCGTGCAACGGTCAAGCAGGCTGAGCTGAACTACGTCGGCTCGATTACCGTTGATGCCGATCTGCTGGATGCGGCCGGTATTTACGAATATGAGAAGGTTGCCATCGTGGATATTGAGAACGGCAACCGCTTTGAGACCTATACGATCGCCGGTGAGCGCGGCAGCGGCATGATCTGCCTGAACGGCGCCGCAGCGCGCTGCGTCAGCGTCGGTGATAAGGTCATTCTGATGGCGTACGCGCAGCTGACGCCGGAGGAGGTCAAGAACGGCTATGCTCCGCAGGTCGTGTTTGTGGATGAGGAAAATAAGATCGTCCGCACCACCACCTATGAGAAGCATGGTCTGCTCAAGGATATGGCGTAATGAAAAAGGAGAACCCGGGTGGGTTCTCCTTTTTTGTTGGTGTCAAGGTGAGCGGTTCTGCAAGGTAGGAGGTAGGAGTTGATGGATAGGTGAAATCCGTAGGTGCCGTCCGTAATATCCAGACAAACGAGTTGCGCGACACGGGTATCCCCCAGGGGACCTTCTCTTGCCCTTCGGGCAATTCACCTTGTGTCGCGCCTGCGGAGAGTAGCCGATATGTGTAGCAGTACGGAATCTGGCATTGCGTAGAGGTAAAGAAATGGGCGGCCATTGGCCACCCCTACGGCAGAAAGAATCCTCTGCCGTTCCTTTATAGTCTCAGTTCTGCAAATGTCGCCGTGTTAAGAGGAAACGGGGAGATTCATAAGAGGGGTACGCACTCATTAAATCCGCGCACGGCGCGGGAAAAAGGTTTAGTGGCCTACGGGCAAACCTTAGGTGTCCATCCCTCTTATGCGCCCGCGCGGCGTCAGAGCACGTCCCCGCGCTCCGCAGAGCGCAGCTCTCCGTTGAGATTAAGCGAAAACCTTCCCGCCCGGAAAGGGCGTATTGCTAACGCAACTCGTGCGCCCCGCAAAACCGGTGCCGAGTAAACCGGCAAATCAAAATTATCGATTGAAGATTAAACCGACTCCATCTCCGCCGCAGAGGACTTGTCTGCGTTCTCCCGGAACAGCAGACCGAAAATGCGGCGCACCAGCGGACCGGCTGCAAAGAACTGCCACAGCAGTGCCATCGGGAAGTTCATAACGGTGGTCTGTACCCAGATTGCAAAGAACTGTGCGTTATGGCTGTCCTTGAACAGCAGGGTGGCAAAGAAGCTCATGCACGGGCACATCAGCCATACGGATGCAGCCGAGATGGCAAGCATAATGCTGGTCTGGCTGGCTTCACGCGGATTGACAAGGCGGAATGCAACCTTCATCGCCAGTTTGCCGACAAACACCAGCTCGAGCAGAATTGCGATAACAGTCATAATCGGCCACTCGTGGAACACTGCGAGAAATACCCAGTTCTGCATGGAACCGGTGTTCAGCACGATGTTGTACGCTACCATGCCGTATACCATGACAGAAGCCATGATAATGGTGTAAATAACGTCCTGAAATTTGTTTTTTGGCATTTTGTTTTCTCCTTTTTGTGTATGTGAAATATTTTTTGATAACGAATAGAAATGCAGCTGAACGCAAAAAAATAGGACGAAGTAAACTTTCGTCTACTTCGTCCTATGGACTACTTCAACTACCATTAATTATAGTTATCATACCATATTTTATGGGCGTTCGTCAAGACTAACTTTGTTATTGACAAGACTGTTCCCTGGGTGTATACTGTGTCTGTAAATGAGAACCCCCTCCCTTGGGGGAGGGGTATAGATAGGAGATGCGATATGAAACAACGGTTTCGGGTGGGCGGCATGAGCTGTGCGGCCTGCTCCGCCCATGTGGAGAAAAGCGTTTCGGCGGTGCCGGGTGTCAGCGGCGTGCAGGTAAATCTGCTCGCCGGCAGCATGGCGGTCGAGTACGACGAAAACGCGTGCGACGCACAGACGATTATAAAGGTGGTTGAGTCCGGCGGCTACACGGCTGCGGTGGACGACGGCAGGCAGACATCGGCTCCGGCGCAAAGCCCGCAGGCGGACGAGGCGCTGAAGGAAATGAAGACCCGCATTATTGTTTCGGCGGTGTTCATGGTCGTTTTGATGTACTTCTCGATGGGCGAGATGGTCGGGCTGCCGCTGCCGTCCTATGCGGCAGGTATGGACGGCATGTTCAATCTGGCGCTCACGGAGCTGATCCTCACGCTGCCGATCGTCATTATCAACCGCAAGTATTATATCAACGGCTTCAAAACGCTGCTGCATCGTGCCCCGACGATGGACGCGCTTATCGCCGTCGGCTCGGGTGCGGCGCTCGTGTACGGCATTTACGCGCTGATTCAAATCGCGCTCGCGCCCACGCCAGAGGCAGCCCACAGCTTTATGCACGACCTGTATTTTGAGTCCGCAGGCATGATTTTGACGCTGGTAACGCTCGGCAAGTTCTTTGAAGCGCGTGCCAAGCGCAAGACAGGCGAAGCCATCGCGGCACTGATGGACCTGCGTCCGCAGACCGCCGAGGTCATTCGTGGCGGTCAGACCATGCAGCTGCCGATTGAGCAGGTACAGGTTGGCGATCTCGTTATCGTGCGCGGCGGTCAGTCCGTGCCGGTTGACGGCGAGATCACCGAGGGCAGCGCGTATCTGGACGAAAGCGCCATCACCGGTGAGAGCATGCCGGTCGAAAAGCATGTCGGCGATACCGTGATCGGTGCTACCGTGTCCAAGAGCGGCTATGTTGTCATGAAAGCGTCGCGTGTCGGTGACGATACGACTCTGAGCCAGATCATCCGTCTGGTAGAGGAGGCAGGCGCGTCCAAGGCGCCGATCGCCAAGCTGGCGGATAAGGTGGCAGGCGTGTTTGTGCCGGTCGTTATGGGTATTGCGCTCGTGACGGCAATCATCTGGCTGCTGGCTGGCGAAACGCCGAGCTTTGCGCTCACACGCGCGATTTCGGTTCTGGTCATCTCGTGCCCGTGCGCACTGGGACTGGCAACGCCGGTCGCTATCATGGTCGGCACGGGTGTCGGTGCGAAAAACGGCGTGCTGTTCCAGTCGGCGGAGGCGCTCGAGAATCTGCACAACGTAAACGCAGTTATTATGGATAAGACCGGCACCGTAACCGAAGGACGTCCGGTCGTAACCGACGTAAAATCCTTCGGCGTGGAGTCGGCTGACCTGCTCTCGCTGGCGCTGTCACTCGAGAGCCGCAGTGACCATCCGCTGGCGGACGCCATTGTGCGCTATGCACGCGAGAAGAACGCGCAGGAGCGTTCGGTAACCGACTTTGAGATGCTCGAGGGGCAGGGCATTCGCGCATCCGTGGACGGCGTGCCGTGCTTTGCGGGCAACCGCCGCATGCTGCTCGCCAACGGTCTCGCGCTGTCCGGATCGATGCAAAAGCTGGGCGATGAGTTCGCCGCGGCAGGCAAAACGCCGCTGTTCTTTGCAGCAAACCGCCAGATTGTCGGCATTTTTGCGGTCGCTGATGTGCTCAAGCCGACCAGCAAGGCGGCAGTCGAAGCGCTGCGCAGCATGCACATCGACGTAACGCTGCTCACCGGCGACAATAAGAAAACCGCCCAGTCTATCGCGTCCGAGCTTGGCGTGACCGATGTGATCGCTGAGGTGCTCCCGCAGGACAAGGAGCGCATCGTGCGCGAAAAGCAGGGCAAGAATCGCAAGGTTGCCATGATTGGCGACGGCATCAACGATGCACCGGCGCTTGCGCGTGCCGATGTCGGCATTGCGATTGGTGCAGGCACGGACGTGGCTATCTCGTCTGCGGACGTTGTGCTGATGAAGAGCGACCTGATGGACGCGGTGGACGCCATCCGGCTGTCGCGCCGGACTATGCGCAACATTCGCCAGAACCTGTTCTGGGCGTTCTTCTACAACTGCATCGGCATTCCGATTGCGGCGGGTCTGCTGTGGGTACCGTTTGGCATCAAGCTCAGTCCGATGATCGGCGCGGCGGCAATGAGCCTTTCGTCCGTCTGCGTGGTATCCAACGCGCTGCGCCTGCGCTTTTTCAGCGCAACACCGAGAAAAACGGCGGGGACGCCTGCTGTTTTGCCCATAAGCGGCGAAAAGCCGCTTACGGCACATAAAAAGGAGGAAAATGTTATGGAAAAGACAATCAAGGTTGATGGCATGATGTGTCAGCACTGCGTGGCACATGTCAAAAAGGCACTCGAGGGTGCAGCAGCCGGCTGTGATGTTGCGGTCGATCTGGATGCAGGCAAGGCAGTCGTTTCGGGCAAAACGCTGCCGGAGGATGCCGTTCTGACCGCAGCCGTCACCGAGGCGGGCTATGAGGTGGTTGACATCAAATGATGGCAGATCGTAAAAAGGTCGAGCCGCTGCTCAAAACCGCGCGCGGGCAGATCGACGGCGTGCTCAAAATGATCGAGGACAACCGCTACTGCATGGATATTATGATGCAGCTGCAGGCGGTGGAATCGCTGGTGCATAAGGCACAGAGGGAGGTTCTTCGCGGACACCTTTCCGGCTGTGTGCAGGATGCGTTTGAGACCGGAGATCAGAACGAGCGTGAGCAGAAGATCGCAGAAATCATCAAGCTGCTGGATAAAGCGTAAGCGGAAGGACGTGCCAAAAGGCACGTCCTTTTTGTTTGAAAATTGAAGTTTTCAGGCTGTACAAAAATTACAAGCAAATAAGGATAACGCTCACAGCGGTATCTTCATGCACGGCGGCAATGTTGATGTACAGGACGGTACAGCGCTGACAATTACCGGCACCGGTAATTCTGTATCCAAGGAAGTCGTAGAGGGTTACTATGTCGGTGCTCTGGCTATAAGAACCGCTGATCCGGCTAACGCAAATGTCCGGTTTGCAGATAATGCAACCGTAAATTTGATTGACAATGCAGTTTCCGCAATCAGAAACTGCGGTATGATCGAAATCGGTGCCGACACAGTTATCAAGAACAACGGCAGCAAAACTCAGTATGGCGGCGGTATCCGCAATTACGGTGAAATTACTGTTTCTGCTGGTGCACAGCTGTATAACAACCATGCACTGATTGCTGGCGATGATATTTACAACGGTACCTATAAGTATAAAACTTACACTTGCGATGGCCGCATCACTTTTGCCCCTGTCGGCAAGGACTGGGTACTGGACGGCTGCAACGACCCGATCGTAGGCTGGTATCACGACGGCAAGGAAAAGCTGACGGACAATGCCTACAAGCGCTGGAACGGTGATGGTGAAGGCGATGCCTACTACGCTGACGAATATACGGTTAGCGAAGAGGCTGTTTCCGATGCACTGGCGCTCAAGGCTGCACACGGTCAGCTCTGCAGCGTAACCTACGAAGTAACCGGCGACATTCCGTCTGACGCAGGCGCAGTTCCGGCGGCAGCAAAGGTTAAGAAGGGCGGCAGCTACACCGTCGCACCGGTACAGACCACCTCGCAGAGCCGCTACACGTTCAGCGGCTGGCGGATCAACGGTAGTGGTGATGTTGTAACCGAGATCAAGGACATTCAGCAGGATGTCAAGCTGATTGGCGTATGGACCCGCAGATCGTCCGGCGGTGGCGGCGGCAGCAGCAAGCCGACCGTTGACATTCCGGATGATGTACCGACCTCAGCGCACCCTGCGGGGTAGATTGTACTAATTGTTAGATTCGCAGGTGTTGTCCATCGCCACCAGACCGACGAGTTGTGCAACACTGTTATCACCCAGGGCCCCTCTCTTGATCTTCGGCGATTCACCTCGTGTCGCGCTTGCGGTATGGCCTTAACCGTATGTGCAGCAGTACGCTGTCTGTGAACTGCGAATATTTCACGAAAGATACGGTAGAGTAACCCGACTGCCGTTCCCCATTTCGAAGCGGTCGCCGGTCTCTGGTCTGCGTCAGACTAACAAACAAGGGAAAGGGATGAAAATCAGAGAGTGGAAACCGTAGGTGTCTACCCTCTTGTGCCCCTGCCGGGTAGGCACATCCCCGCTGAATCTCAGCGAAAAACATCCCGTCCGTTAGGGACGAACACGCTTACGCAGTTCGAGTACTCCGCTCAGCCGGTGCTGAAAAAGCTACCGCTCGGACAGGGCGTAGCGCATACGCGCCTCGTGTGCCAAGCAAAACCGGTGTCGGGAATGGTCTCTGCTAAAGATTAAAATAAAGATTAAAAGAAAAAGCACTTACTTTCGTAAGTGCTTGATGGTGGAAGCTACAGGGCTCGAACCTGTGACCCTCTGCCGGTTGGTACATGACGAACCCAGCTGCAAAAGCAAAAGAAAAGCACTCGCTTTCGTGAGTGCTGAAAATGTGGTGGAAGTTACAGGGCTCGAACCTGTGACCCTCTGCTTGTAAGGCAGATGCTCTCCCAGCTGAGCTAAACTTCCATTTTGGTGACCCAGCGGGGATTCGAACCCCGGACACCCTGCTTAAAAGGCAGGTGCTCTGCCGACTGAGCTACTGGGTCAGGTCAAAAAAGTTTTGCGCTGAGTATGAAATTAAGTCGTATGACATAATGGCAGGGACGGCTGGATTCGCTTTTGCTGCGGCAAGAGCCGCCTTTCGAATCCAAGGATTCAAAATCTGCCATAATGGCAGGGACGGCTGGATTCGAACCAGCGAATGTCGGCGTCAAAGGCCGATGCCTTACCGCTTGGCGACGCCCCCGTATTCGTTTGCTCGAAACAGCGTTACCCTAAAGATAACGCGCTGCGTTCGCAGCGCGTCACAGGGTTATATGGGGTGGGTAAAGGGACTCGAACCCTCGACCCTCGGAACCACAATCCGATGCTCTAACCAACTGAGCTATACCCACCATATAAAGTTTGCAGCCGACGGAAATGGCACGCCAGGAGGGATTCGAACCCCCGGCCTACTGCTTAGAAGGCAGTTGCTCTATCCGGCTGAGCTACTGGCGCATATCAATTCCGACAAACCCATTCGAAGAAAATGGAGCGGGTGATGGGAATCGAACCCACGTGTTCAGCTTGGAAGGCTGACATTCTACCATTGAACTACACCCGCGGGTCTTTCTGACGCTCATTTAGTATATCAATAAAACCCTATAATGTCAACATCTTTTTTAAAATTTTTTTTAAAAACTTTTTTCGGCCAAATTTGCAAAGAACATCAAAAGGGCAGACGGTCATGCTATACTGTAATCAAAGGAGGGAGAGAGCATGAAAGCAACGATCTTACTGGCCGAGGATGAACAGGCCATGCGGGAGGTGCTGACCGACTACTTCACCGCAAAGAGCGGCGGCGATTTCTCGGTTGTGTCTGCGCCGGACGGCGACACGGCGCTGCACCTGATCGAGACCCGGCGGTTCGACCTGCTGCTGCTTGACATCATGCTGCCGGGCACGGATGGCTTCGCGCTGTGCCGCGCAGCACGGCAGCAGGGAGACGCGCCCATTCTGTTCGTCACGGCGCGCGAGGACGAGCAGGACAAGCTGCACGGCTACGGCCTCGGTGCGGACGATTATGTGGTCAAGCCGTTTTCGCTGGCGGTGCTGTACGCCAAGGCGCTGGCGCTTCTGCGGCGAGCGCGGGGCTTGAATGCCGGAAATACGTTGACAGCGGGTACCCTGTCACTCGACCCGGAACGGGGGATTGTCACAGCGAACGGCAGGCGCATTGACCTGCCGCCCAAGGAATTTGCTTTGCTGCGGGCGCTGATGGAGCGCAAAAACCGCGTGCTTACTCGAGATGAGCTGCTTAATCTTGCGTGGGGCTGGGATTTTGACGGCACGGACCGGGTGATCGACGGGCACATCAAAAAGCTGCGCCGCGCACTCGGTCCGCATGCGGACTGCATCAAAACCGTGGTGAAGCGCGGCTATAAGCTGGAGGTGGACGGAGATGAAAACCAAACGTAGAACCTTTTGGAGCTTTTTCACACGAATCGGCGCGGGCTTCCTTGCATTCTGGCTGGCAGTGATGGCGGTGTTCACCGTCCTGCTGTCGCAGCAGCGTGCAAAGCTCATGCTGGCGGAAATGGAAAGCAAATCGGACAAGCTGATGGGAGAGGATACCGATTGTTTGCTTGATCCCTCGAGCTATGACACGACGGACGAGACGGAACTGCGCAGACGATTGAGCAAGCCGGTATTCATGGCGGACAGCGCAGACCCGCCCAATCTGCAGATCATCGAGACCGCTATCACCGACCTGAAATCCGGCAAAGTTCTGCAAAGCAACCGCTGGTGGCTTGAGTTGATCGAGGGAGACAACCTGTACCGCGTGGATATGAGCGGTCAGCCGCGCGAGGTGTGCGAGGCGGTTCTTGCGGGTGCGGGCACAGGCGAGTCGAAAATAGAATCGCTGCCGAAGATAACCTTTGAGGCGTGGGTGGACAGCGTGCCCGGATACCGCGATGACGCCTATCTGAAATCCATCACGATCGAGCCGACCAAGAGCGGCACTTGGGAGCCGACCGGAGAGGTGCGCACGATTGAATGCGCATATGACGCGGAGCAGGTGAAAGGTCTGACGATGAAAACCATGAGTTGTAATCGCTTGGTGTGCCCCGGACCGAACGGCGCCACGACCGAACAGATTGCGGAATCCCTGTCCTCGCCCGCGCGGCAGGCGCTGCGGGAATGGGCAGAATACCCGAGCCGCACAAACAGCAGCCAAACGGTCGAGAAGCTGTGGCTCGTGCGAACGTACCGGCGGACGATCAGATATTGTCCGTTTGCGGAAAGCGGCGCTGTGCTGGTGTCCTATGCGGCGGAAGGATATCCGCTCAAAGCCTTGCTGCCGGTACTGATTCCCGTATGGGCGTTCAGTCTGGTACTGGCGCTATTCTGCGCGGCAGTGCTGTCCGGTGCGCAGCTGCGCGTCTGGCGCAAACAGGAGCGCATAGAGCGGGTAC
Source organism: Butyricicoccus sp. AM78-15b2TA (assembly GCF_027665985.1). Lineage (NCBI taxonomy): Bacteria > Bacillati > Bacillota > Clostridia > Eubacteriales > Butyricicoccaceae > Butyricicoccus > Butyricicoccus sp. AM78-15b2TA. The sequence continues at coordinate 18,499 of NZ_JAQEHY010000003.1, read as the reverse complement.
GCCGCGAAACGACAGCCGCGCTCGCGCACGAGCTGAAAACGCCGCTTTCCGTGCTCAGCGCCACCGCCGAGCTGCTCGGTGACAACCTTGCACCGGAAAAGCAGGCGCACTATCTGGGTGTCATTCAGCAGCAGGCGCAGCGGATGGACGGCAGTGTGCGGCACATGCTTGAACTGTCGAGGCTGGAGACCGGCGCAAAGGCTTTGCGGCGAACCGCGTTCTCTCTGGCAGAATTGGCGCAGGAGCGCCTGCAGGCGGCTCTGCCGGCCGATTCCACCATCCACACCGAATTTGCAGCACAGGGCGAATACGAGGTCAATGCGGACAGGGCACTGCTCACGCGGGCACTGGACGCTCTGCTTGAGAACGCCGTGCAGCATACGCCGGCAGACGGCTGCATCACGGTGCACCTCGCGGACGGCGTGCTCTCGGTGACGAATACCGGCGATGCCATTCCGGCGGACGCGCTGCCGCGGCTGTGGGAGGCGTATTATCAGGCCGATCCGTCGCGCAGCGCAAAAGGCGACGGATTGGGACTGTCGATTGCGAAAACCGTGTTCGATCTGCATGGATACGCCTGCGGAGCGGAGAATACCGAAATCGGACCGAAGTTCTGGTTCCAATTCGCAGATAAATAGCAAAAACCGCTCGAAAGAGCGGTTTTTGCTTTGTTAAATAACCTTTTCGAATACCATGGTTGCCTGAATGCGGTCGCCGCCCATCAGACCCTTGCTGCCGCCGTTCGATGTAGTAATCGTGTGCAGACGATAACCCTTTTGCGCTTGATGGTTAATCGCTTCTTCCAGTTCGGTCAGGTTGCCGGAACCGGTGCCGAGAAATTTTTCCTTCAAAGTAACCTGCAGAACAACGTAATGATAGTCCTTGCCGGATGCGGTGGAGAAAGTCGAGGAATCGCTGAAATCCATAAATAACACCTCCAATAATTTACACGATTATACCGTATTCGACAGGAATTGTCAATCTGCGTGCAAAAGAAAACCGCCTGTTCAGGCGGTTTTCGCGTGTTAGATGGTATCCAGTTTTACCTTGCCGTCCACAGCAGACAGGTGAGCGCCCATCAGCGGCTTATCACCGGCGACGATGGCGGTGGCCAGCGGATTCTCGATCTCCTTCTCGATCAGGCGGCGCAGATTGCGGGCGCCGTACTTGACCGAGTAGGACTTCTCGGTGAGCAGACCGAGCAGGCTGTCGTCCCACGTCAGGCGGATATCCTTATCCGCGAGCGTGGTGCGCAGTTCACCGAGCATGATCTCAGCGATATGGCGGAAGTTATCCTCGGACAGCTGGTTGAACGCGATAATCTCGTCAATGCGGTTGAGAAACTCCGGACGCATGATTTCTTCAAGAGCCTTCATCACGCGGTCCTTGCTCATCTGAGACACGGTGCGGCCGAAGCCTGCAGGCGTGTTATTGGACTGCGAACCGGCGTTCGAGGTCATAACGATGACCGTGTTCTCGAAGCTGACAACGCGGCCCTGCGCGTCGGTCAGACGGCCGTCATCCAGAATCTGCAGCAGAGAATTGAGTACATCCGGATGCGCCTTCTCGATCTCGTCGAACAGAACGACAGAGTACGGACGGCGGCGGATCTTCTCGGTCAGCTGACCGGCTTCATCGTAGCCGACGTATCCCGGAGGGGAACCGATCAGGCGGGAAACTGTGTGCTTTTCCATATATTCGGACATGTCGAGACGCACGAGTGCATCCGGCGAGTCGAACAGGTCGAGAGCAAGCTGCTTGACCAGCTCGGTCTTGCCGACGCCGGTCGGGCCGACGAACAGGAAGGATGCCGGCTTGCGCTTGGGACTGATGCCCGCGCGATTGCGGCGGATGGACGCGCAGACCGCGTCTACGGCTTCGTCCTGACCGATAACGTGCGATTTCAGGCGGGATTCCATATCGCGCAGGCGTGCGGACTCCTGCGCCGCTACCTTGGATGCCGGAATGCCGGTCCAGATTTCAATAACCTCAGCCAGAAGCTGCTCGTCAACCTGCGGTGCAGGCTTGGTCAGCAGCTCGTGCAGCTGTGCCTCCACCTGCAGAATGCGGCTGCGGCAGGTGGCGATCTTGGCGTAGGTCTCCTCCTCCTCGGCGCGGGCAGAGGACTGGGTCAGCTCGTCAAGCTGTGCCTGCAGGCGCTCAAGCTCGTTCTGCAGCTCGGGAATCTCGGACAGCTGCGGAGAATCCAGATTGAGGCGCGAGCACGCCTCGTCGATCAGGTCGATGGCCTTATCCGGCAGAAAACGGTCGGTGATATAGCGTTCGCTCATCTCAGCGGCACGGCGGCACATCTCATCAGAAACAGTAACGCCGTGGAAGGTCTCGTAGTACGAGCGGATGCCCTTCAAAATCTCGGTGGTCTCGGCAACCGACGGCTCACCGATGTAGACCGGCTGGAAACGGCGCTCGAGCGCGGCGTCCTTCTCGATATACTTGCGGTACTCCTTGAGCGTGGTCGCGCCGATGACCTGAATGTCACCGCGGGCGAGGGCAGGCTTGAGGATGTTTGCGGCGTTCATCGAGCCTTCGGAATCGCCGGTGCCGACAATGTTGTGCACCTCGTCGATGACAAGGATGATGTTGCCGATACGCTTTACCTCGTCGATCAGGCCCTTCATGCGGCTCTCAAACTGGCCGCGGAACTGCGTGCCCGCCACGAGAGCGGTCAGGTCGAGCAGATGGACCTCCTTGTTGCGCATCTTGAACGGAATGCGGCCCTCGTTGATGCGGACTGCCAGACCCTCGGCAACGGCGGTCTTGCCGACACCGGGTTCGCCGATCAGGCACGGGTTGTTCTTCTGGCGGCGGTTCAAAATCTGAATGACGCGGTCGGTCTCGCGGTCGCGGCCCACGATGTGGTCAATGCGGCCTTCTGCTGCCTTTTGGGTCAGGTTCTCGCAGTAATTGTTCAGATATTTACGCTTTTTGTCCTCCTTGCGGGAAGAACGGGTACGGGTCTCATCATGAGAGCCGCCTGCGGGCTGTCCCGGCAGAGTGCCGGCAGCAACCGGATCGGTCTCATGGGGGGCGTCGTCGTCCGTGCCGTCCGAACCGGCGGGAACCAGGTCGTTCAGGTCGGACAGGGAGCCGATCTCACCGGAGAGCGCTTCGAGGTCATCCTCGGTGATACCCATTTGCTCCATGATGTTATCGAGCGGCTTGACACCCAGTTCGCGTGCACATTTGAGGCACAGACCCTCCTGGGTGGTCTTATCCGGTCCCTCGATTTTGGTGATGAACACCACCGCGATGTTTTTCTTGCACCGCGAGCACATTGGCATATTCATAGGTTAAACTCCTTTTAGGAATTGAGAATTGATAATAGAAAATGGAGAATTAAGGTGTTCTCCATTAAATGGCGATTGGTAAAGCGTCCACCAGCTGTTTTAGCAGCAGCGTATGCTTGACGCGCTCCGGCGAGAGATAGCCGAGCGATGTGTAGGTGATCGGGAACAGCCACTGCAGCACGATCAGCAGGATGCAGACGAATACGATGCCGGTTACAAAGCCGATGAGTGCGCCGCCTGCAGAATCGAGTGCGCTGAGCGGTGTACGCCGCACAATGAGTTTGAGGCTGCGGCCGAAAATCCAGATGAGCCGTCCGAACAGAACGCTGAACAGCACCACAAGCATAGAGAACGCGATGCTCTCCGACATGCCGACAGCCGCTTCGGTGACGCTCTGCCGCAGACCGTCCAGCACGCCTTCGGCGGTTTTAAGTGCGGCCTGTTTTTCAAACAGCTGACCGACTGCCGGCACGACTACCCACTGCGCGATATACGGCGCGGTATACTTGGCGGCGGCGACCGACGCGGCGATCATGCCGATGCGGCCGAGCACGCCGTACAGCGCACCGACCAGTCCGCGTCGGGCACCGAGCCACACGTTGGCCAGCAGCACGGCAATGAGGATAAGGTCAGGCGCGTTGAGCAGCTGCGCCGCTGTGGAAATCATATCGTTGATATCAGTTATCTGCATGCACTTCCTCGGATCGTTCGGAATGCGCGGTAAAGATACGCGCGTTGCGGTTGTAGAGCAGGAAAACCGTACCGTCATCGGTCATGAGCACACGGCGTGCGCCGACAGCGTCATCATTGTGCCACTGCGGCTCGGCAGAGGTGTTGTAGACCGTGACGCCGGACGCGGACAGCACCGCCGTACCGGCGTTGGAGACAGCAAGCGCCGTCGGCTCCTCGGTCAGTGCGAACGGGCCGTGCAGGCTGCCGTTGCGGACGGTATAGAGATCGCTGCGTGCATCGTTCAGGTAGGAGCGCACAGCGACAGCCATCGTACTGCCCTGAGAGGCAGTGGCGATCAGATCTTGCGAGCTGAGCTCGAGCAGCACATCGACCGTGCCTCTGCGGGTGACATGATACAGGCCGGTGTCGCACAGCGCGATCGCGGCGTTGTTCTCGGAATAAGTGAGCGTTACACCGAGCGCGTCAGTCAGTGCGGTGTCCGAAACCTGCTTGCCGGAGGACACATCAAAGAACAGCACATGGGACTCAAGCGTTACGCCGTTCTGTCGGAAGGCGAGAATGCCGAGCGTATTGCAGTCCGGCGAGAGCACGGCGGATACAATATAGTATTCCGATGCACAGTATTTGAAAACCTCTTTTCCTGCGGTGTCGTAAACGGCAGCGGCGGTACGGTAGCCGTGCTCGTTGGTGGTGAGTACGAAACGGCCGCTGCGGCCGATCGAACCGTTCAGGATGGTGGATTCCAGCTCCAGCTCCGCAACAGCGCCTGCCGAGCCGACCAGTGCGGCTTTGACGCCGCCGCGGTCGTACACGAGCACATGATTCGTGCTGCTCTCCACCGCGGGATCGGAGTAGCCGAGCGAATAGCGCAGCGTGGTCATGCTGCCCGCGCGGGACAGGAACAGCGCGTCACTGTCCGCGTACGCCAGACCGGATTCAAACAGCGCACCGTCGCTGAAGGTCTCGTTTTCGTAGTTGATGGTGGTGATATCGCCGTCATGTGAGCGAATACCGGCCGCAATATAGCTGCCGAGTGTGCGCAGCGAGGTCGGCGTAAAAATACGGTAGTTGGCAATCAGGAACATGGCTGTTCCCAGCACCAGAGCCCAGCCGCAGAGCATGCGGAGCAGGGCGGTCATGCGGATACGCGCGTCCTTGCTGTCGAACAGGCGTTGACGGCGCTCCCTCCTGGAGAGCGGAAAGCGGATGATATTCTGCTTTGGGTTCTGTTCGCTCATGAAATCCCGCCTCCTTATTGTAGCGTGTTTTGTGGGTGAAAATGTGAATAAAACTTGAAATCTGTCAGTCCGACAGGCGGAATCTGTCCAGTTCGGGGGTATCGTCGTACCACAGGCGGTTCATAAACAGACCGCAGGCAGGCAGGGTCGGTCCGGCCTGCTCTCTGTCGCACGCGAGCAGTACATCGCGCACCTGCTCGGGCGCCAGCTTGCCGCCGCCGACATACGTCAGCGTGCCCGCAATCGCGCGGACCATGTTGTACAGGAAGCCGTCGCCGCAGACGCGGATGCGGATGAGGTCATCCACCGGCTCCACCTCGCACCAGAAAATGGTGCGAACCGTGCTCTTGACCGGTGTGCCCTGACTTCTCACGGATGCAAAGTCCTGCTTGCCGACAAAATACTGTGCGCCTTCCTGCATTTTTGTAATATCCAGCGGATAATTGTACCGATATGCGTACCGCGCGTGGAACGGGTCCCGCAGGGTGGAAGGAAACAGATAATAGGCGTATTCTTTTTTGGTGCAGTTGAAGCGCGCATCGAAGTCCTCGGGAACCTCGACTGCGCCGGAAACCGCAATGTCCTCGGGCAGAAAGCTGTTGAGCGCATACGGCAGACGGTCCATCGGGATCGTGCAGTCTGCGTGGAAGTTTGCCACATACCGGCGGGCATGAACGCCGGAATCCGTGCGTCCGACACCGGAAACATGAACTTTTTGCTTCAGCAGATGAAAAATCGCGTCCTCCATGCTCTCTTGGATGGAAGGACCGTTTTTCTGAATCTGCCAGCCGTTATAGTGGGTGCCGTCGTAAGACAGCACTACTGCAATATTTTTCATCATTTCAGTTACTCTTAGTGGGTCGTGAATGGAGAATTGAGAATGGAAAATGGAAAATGAAGGTGCGGTGCAAAAGCGCCGATTATAATAAATCGCACTTTATGCGATACCGCAATTCTCCATTATCAATTTTCAATTATCAAAGGCCAAAATGCTTGAGTATAATAACAACTGCGAACAAAACCGCAACCCACAATAAAGCGCAAACATCTACGCGGGCAATCTTTAGCTGGCGCATGCGGGTGCGGCCGACATCGCCGCGGTACAGTCGGCACTCCATGGCGGTAGCGAGCTCATCCGCGCGGCGGAACGCCGAGATGAACAGCGGAACGAGAATCGGGATCATGGCCTTGGCACGCTGAATCAGGTTGCCGGAGTCGAAATCCGCGCCGCGCGCCTTCTGTGCCGAGATGATCTTCTCGGTCTCTTCGATGAGGGTCGGGATAAAGCGCAGTGCGATCGACATCATCATGGACAGCTCATGCACCGGCGCGTGCAGCTTTTTGAGCGGCGAGAGCAGGCGCTCGAGGCCGTCGGTCAGCTGAATCGGTGAGGTGGTGTAGGTGAGCATGGAAGTTGCGATGATGAGCAGCATCAGACGCAGCACCATGAAGATGGCCAGCTTAATGCCTTCCATACTGATGTGCAGGAAGTGCCACTGGAAAATGTAGGTACCCGGTGTATAGAACAGGTTGAGCACCGCCGTGAAAATGACGATGAATAGGATCGGCTTGAGGCCGCGCAGCACCATTTTGGGCGAAATACGCGAAATACCGATGACAACGGCAAGAAATGCGATGATCAGCGCATAGGAAACCGGGCCTTGCGCGAGGAACAGAAGCACGATGAATGCCACCGTCAGCACGATCTTTACGCGCGGGTCAAGACGGTGCACCGCGCTGTTGCCCGGAAAAAACTGACCGAGGGTAATATCCTTCAGCATTCGTGAGCAGCCTCCTTCCGCTTGCAGGCACGCAGGGCATCCATTGCCTGCGCTACGGTGTAGACCGAGGTATCAACATCGTGACCGCGCTTTTTCAGCTCAAGCATGACCTTGGTGATCATCGGGATGTCCAGTCCTGAGGCAATGATCTCGTCCGCGTGCGAGAAAACCTCGCGCGGCGTGTCGCAGAACAGCACCTTGGCGTGGTTCATCACAAGCAGACGGTCGGCAATCTGTGCGATATCCTCCATCGAGTGGGACACGATGAGGATGGTCGCGCCGGACTTCTTGTGGTAGCTGCGGACCAGCTCAAAAATCTCGTCACGGCCGGCCGGGTCGAGACCGGCGGTCGGCTCATCGAGCACGAGCACATCCGGCCGCATCGCGATAACGCCTGCGATGGCAACGCGGCGCTTCTGACCGCCGGACAGCGCAAACGGAGACTGGTCGGCAAGCTCGGGGGCAAGGCCGACTGCCGCCATGGATTCGCGCACGCGCTCGTCAATCTCGGCCTGCGGCAGCTTCATGTTGGTCGGGCCGTAGGCGATATCCTTTGCGATGGTCTCCTCGAACAGCTGGTACTCCGGATACTGGAACACCAGACCGACGCGGAAGCGCGTTTCGCGGCTGCACTTGCCCTTGGCATCCCAGATGGACTTGCCGTCGAGCAGGACCTCGCCCTCGGACGGCTGCAGCAGACCGTTCAGGTGCTGAATGAGCGTAGACTTGCCCGAACCGGTGTGACCGATCACACCGAGAATTTCGCCTTTTTCGATTTTCAGGTCAACATGGTCAAGCGCAACACGCTCAAAGGGGGTGCCTGCGCCGTAAACGTGCGTCAAGCCCCTCGTTTCAAGTATGGTTGACATAAGATTCTCCTTCGGATAATCAATTCAAATATTCTTGTTCGAGAATATCTGCACATTCCTCGATCGAGAGTGCGTCGATCGGCAGCTTTTCGCCGTCCTGCTGATCGAGGTCGTACAGGACTTCGATGGTCTGCGGTACGGTCAGGGAAGCCGCGCGCAGCTTGTCCACCTGCGTGAAAATCTCGCGCGGAGCGCCGTCCATCAGCACGTTGCCCTTGTGCATGACAACCACACGCTGCGCCTGCACGGCTTCGTCCATATGGTGGGTGATAAGGATAACGGTGATGCCGAATTTGCGGTTCAGCTCACGGACAACATTCATGACCTCACGGCGGCCCTGCGGATCGAGCATGGCGGTCGGCTCATCGAGTACAACGCAGCGCGGCATCATGGCGATAACGCCTGCGATTGCGATTCGCTGCTTCTGTCCGCCGGACAGACGGTGCGGCGCCTGTGCGCGGTATTCGTACATGCCGACGGCACGCAGTGCATCGTCAACGCGCTTGCGGATTTCCTCAGGCGGCACGCCCATGTTCTCCAGCGCGAATGCGACATCTTCTTCAACAACGGTGGCGACAAGCTGGTTGTCCGGATTCTGGAATACCATCGAGACGGTTTTGCGCACATCGTAGGTGTTGTTTTCGTCGCGGGTGTCCATCATGTCAACGTAGCATACGCCGCCGGTCGGCAGACGGATCGCATTGAAGCAGCCGGCAAGCGTACTCTTGCCCGAGCCGTTGTGACCGAGCACCGCGACGAACTCGCCGCGCTGGATGGAAAGATTTACGCCCTTTAGCACAGGAACGGAAAGCTGTCCGTCCTCGGTGGGATAGGCGTACTGCAGGTTTTCGGTTTTGATGATTTCACTCATTTATTTTCGTCCTTCGGTAGATTTCAAAGGGTTGATGGTACAATATACACCGGATAAATAAAATATCGTAGGGCGGGGTGCTGTGAATTTACTCCTCGGCGATAAAGCGCGCCGAAGAGCCGCACGGCAGCACCAGACCGGTCGATTCAACCGGCAGGCCGAGCTCCTGCGCCTCAATCTTGCCCGCGGCACGCCTGCCTGCGGTGATGCCGAGCAGATAACTCATTACGGACGGCGCCAGACCGGTGGAGTAGCTGGAAATGAGCACGAACAGCGGCTTGTCGCTCAGCACGCCCATGGTCAGGTCTATGAAGTCGGCAACGTCCTCCTCAATCTTCCACGTCTCGCCGGACGGACCGCGGCCGTAGCTCGGCGGGTCCATAATAATCGCGTCGTACTTGCGTCCGCGGCGGATCTCGCGCTGCACGAACTTTTTGCAGTCGTCCACGATCCAGCGGATCGGGCGGTCGCTCAGACCGGAGGACGCGGCGTTCTCCTTGGCCCACTGCACCATGCCCTTGGATGCGTCAACGTGGCAGACGGACGCGCCGGCGTTTGCCGCCGCAAGCGTAGCGCCGCCGGTGTACGCGAACAGGTTGAGCACGCTGATCGGGCGGCCTGCGTGACGGATCATCTTGTCGATAAAATCCCAGTTGGCAGCCTGTTCGGGGAACAGACCGGTATGCTTGAAGCTCATCGGCTTGAGCTGGAACGTCAAATCACCGTAGTGGATAGCCCACTGCTCGGGCAGCTTGCGGATTTCCCACTTGCCTCCGCCCGCGTTCGAGCGATGATAGATAGCGTTCGGCTTATTCCAGATTTTGCAGTCCTTGTCGCGCGGCCAGATAGCCTGCGGGTCGGGGCGCTGCAGAATCTGATTGCCCCATCGTTCAATTTTTTCACCGCCGCCGCAGTCGAGCACGGCGTAGTCCTTCCAATGATCTGCGATCCACATAAATATTCTCCATTACATTATATATAAGTCGTTGTTTATACAATAATTCAGTATCTATTCTACCACCAAATATGCACTAACGCAATGAAAAGCGATTAGAAATAAAAGGTGTCAAGACAGCGTATTTTGGCGAATACAGCAAAACGGCTGCACCGTAAGGTACAGCCGTTCGAGCGGGAAAAGCGGTCAGAACCGTTCGCAGAAGCCTTCGCCGCCGTTTGCAAGCGACTTGAGAGCCGTCGCGCGGCGTTCCTCGGGTTCGTCTGAGATACATACCGCATCGGTCAGCACCTGCCGCGCCTGATACGGCAGATCAAAGAACTGCTCCATTGCCCGCGGACTGTGGCCCATTTCCTGCATAAAATCAAAGGGAATCTCGCCGGAGACCTGTTTTTTCCTGTCCTGCGCCATAATTGCACGCTCCTTTCGATTGCAGTATCTCCGAAGTTCGTGCTATAATACACTTATAAAATTAGTAATTAGGAATGAGTAATTAGTAATTATAGAGTGGAGCGTGAAGAGTTGAGAGGGAAGAGCACCTTATCTCTTCACGCTGCAATCTCCACTCTTCACTCTCATATCAAGGGGTAAGAAATGGATTTACAGAAGAACAAGGTTTATCGTTGTCAGATTACGGATTATACGGCGGACGGCACGGGGTTTGCGAAGATCGAAGGCCGGGCGGTATTTGTGCCGCGCACAGCAGTTGGCGATCAGTGTGATGTCCGCATTGTCAAGGTGACGAAAAATGTGGCGTTCGGCAGGGTAGAGAAGATTATCGTGCCGTCGGGACAGCGCATTGCGCCTGCATGTCCGGTGGCGGACAAGTGCGGCGGCTGCTGTTATCAGCATATCACCTACGGGGAAGAACTGCGTGCAAAGGAGAAAAAGGTGCGTGATGCGCTGACGCGCATTGGCGGTCAGGACGGCGCAAAGCTGCTCGGCATTACGGGTGCGCCGACGACTGAGCATTACCGCAATAAGGCGCAGTATCCGGTCGGACGGGACAAAGAGGGCAGCATCGTTACCGGCTTTTACCGTCCGCGCAGCCACGACATTGTGCCGGTGGACAGGTGTTTGATCCAGTCCGAGACGGCAGATAAGATTGCCGCTGTGGTGCGTGAATGGATGACGGAATTTTCGGTCAAGCCGTACGATTATGCGAGCAAGCGCGGCACAATTCGCCATATTTATGTTCGAGTGGGCGAAAAAAGCGGCGAAAGCCAGCTGACGCTCATTTCCGCGACCAAGAAAATGCCCGGACTGGACGTGCTGGTCGAGCGTTTGCGCGCGGCAGCACCGTCGCTGACGGGTATTCTGCTCAACCACAACCAGCGCGATGACAACGTGATTCTGGGTGACCGGACGGATGTTCTCTGGGGTGAGCCGATGTTGGAGGACCGCCTGTGCGGGCACACGTTTTTGCTCTCGCCCGAGGCGTTTTATCAGGTTAATCACGCGCAGGCCGAGCGGCTGTATGCGTGTGCGGTGGACTACGCCGGTCTGACCGGCGAGGAGACCGTGCTTGACCTCTATTGCGGTGCGGGTACGATCACGCTGGCGCTGGCCGAGCATGCAAAGACTGCCATTGGCGTGGAAATCGTGCCGGAGGCCATCGAAAATGCCAAGCGCAACGCGCTCCGCAACGGCATGGAGAACACAGAGTTCTTTTGTGCGGATGCGGGTCAGGCGGCGCAGCGGTTGGCTAAGCGCGGCATTGATGTGTTGGTGGTCGATCCGCCGCGCAAGGGTCTGGACGCGACTGCACGCGACGCGATCCTTAAAATGCAGCCGCCTAAGGTTGTGTATGTTTCGTGCGATCCAGCAACGCTTGCGCGCGATGTGGCGGAGCTGTGCGGCGCAGGCTATACGCTCGAGAAGGCACAGGCGTTCGATCTGTTCCCGAGAACTTTTCATGTGGAGACGGTAGTTCTTTTGTCCCACAAAAAAGCCGACAGTTATATCCACATTGATGTGGAGTTTGGAGAGGGCGAGGGCAAGATTCCGGTAGATAGTATTGCTAAAAGAGCCGAAGCGTACAAGCCCAAAGAAAAAGTGACCTACAAAATGATTAAGGAGTACATAGAAGCGAAATACGGCTTCAAGGTACATACCGCATATATCGCAGAGGTAAAGCGAAATTTGGGATTGCCGATGTATGATGCTCCTAATGCGGTAGAAGAATTGAAACAGCCGAGGAAACATCCGACACCAGAAAAGGTAGAAGCAATCAAAGATGCACTTCGTTATTTTGCAGTGATATAAAACTTTACTTACAATCGAATATTTCTTACATAGCCGTTTATTCATTTATTTGAGTAAGCGGCTTTTTTCATCCCCTATTTTTCGGAATAGAGATATTTTTTGTAGAAGGAGGAGGTTTATTTGAACACACAGATCATCGCCATTGCCAACCAGAAAGGCGGCGTTGGCAAGACAACGACCTGTGCCAACTTGGGAATCGGGCTGGCGCAGGCCGGAAAGAAAGTCCTTCTGATCGACGGAGACCCACAAGGGAGCCTGACAATCAGCCTGGGAAATCCGCAACCGGACAAGCTGCCCTTTACCTTGTCCGACGCTATGGGTCGAATCTTGATGGATGAGCCGCTCCGTCCCGGCGAGGGTATCCTGCACCACTCAGAGGGCGTAGACCTGATGCCTGCGGACATCCAGTTATCCGGTATGGAGGTATCTCTGGTAAACGCCATGAGTCGTGAGACTATCTTGCGGCAATATCTGGACACGCTGAAGGGGCAATACTCCCATATCCTCATCGACTGCCAGCCCTCCCTGGGTATGCTCACAGTCAACGCACTGGCAGCTGCCAACAGGATCATAATTCCCGTTCAGGCAGAGTATCTGCCCGCCAAAGGGT